>NZ_JAGQBN010000020.1:0-58845 GCF_024345655.1 Synechococcus sp. Lug-A
GACCCGGCCAGCACGCCAGCCACCCCGCCGGACCCCGCAGCGGCAGACAGCCTGGCGGTGGGGCCGCGCCTGCCGCAGCTGCCCACCGATCCGGCCCTGCCCACCCACGCCGACGGGCGCCACTACCCATTGGTGCCGGCGGATCCGCGGCAGCTGGCCGCGCTGCTTGCGGCGGTGGAGGAGGCCCTGCGCGCCGAAGCCACCCCCGCAGAGGCGCTGCCGGCCCTCGGCCATCAGCAGCAGGTGATCTACCGGGTGCTGGCGCACCGGCAACCGCTCGCCGCCGAGGTGCGCCGTTCGCTGCCGCCCCGCTGGCTCAGTGTCTACGACCGGCACCTGCTGGCGCGGCGCTCCTTCCTGGCCATGCACCGCAGCGACCGGCGGCCCACCAGCCTGCCCAGCTGGCGCATCCTGCCGCCACCGCCGCTGGAGCAGCTGGTGCGCTCCTACAAGCAGGCCGAGCAGGCCACCGGCATCGACTGGGAGGTGCTGGCGGCCGTGAACCTGGTGGAGAGCGGCATGGGGCGCATCGATGGTGTGTCGGTGGCGAACGCCCAGGGGCCGATGCAGTTCCTGCCCACCACCTGGGCCCAGCCCGGTGTGGGCAAGGGCAACATCCGCGATCCCCACGATGCCATCCAGGCCGCCGCCCGCTACCTGGTGCGACGCGGTGGCCTCAAGGACATCCGCAAGGGCCTGTGGGGCTACAACAACAGCGACAACTACGGCCGCGCCGTGCTGGCCTACGCGTCGTTGATCCAGGAGGACCCCCGCGCCCTGATCGGCCTCTACCACTGGGAAATCCACTACGCCGCCGCCGCCGGCGACCTGTGGCTGCCGGTGGGCTATGCCCAGAACCAGCCGGTCGCGGTGGCGGCTCACCTGCGGCGCCAGCCGGCCAGCGCACCGCCGCCGGGCTCCTCCGGCTACTGAGCCGGGTCGCGACGCCGACCAGCGAATCGGGCGAGGCGTCACCGCCGGGGGCCAAACTGCTCACGACTGCGCCCGACACCTCCATGGCCCTGGATCTCAATGACCCGGAGCTTGAGTTCTCCGACCTCGTGTACGCCTACCAGAGCTGGGTGATGGCGGTGATCAACGACGAAAAGCTGGGCGGCGAAGAAACCCTGCTCACCGACGACATCGCCGAGGACGCCCTCAACGCCATGCGCTTTCTCTCCGGCGAGGTGACCTCCGCGATCGAAACCAGCCTCGCCCGCGTCTACGACGTGGACCCCGACGAACTGGCCAGCCTGCTGTTCCCGGAGGACTGAGCCGCGGCGATGGCCCCCGACCGCTACGTGCTCGGCAGCTCCGACGCGGAGATCGAGCGGTTGCGGCTGCAGCACACGCTGTGGCTGCCTTCCGCCCGTGCCGCCTGGCAGCGCGCCGGGCTGCAGCCGGGTCAGGCGGTGCTGGATCTGGGCGCCGGGCCAGGCTTCTCCAGCCTGGAGCTGGCGCGGCTGGTGGGGCCCGGCGGGCGGGTGCTCGGCCTGGAGCTGAGCCCCACGTATCTGGAGGTGGCCCGCGCCGCGGCCCAGGCCGCCGGGCTGCCGCAACTTGAGCTGCGCGCCCACAACCTCAGCTGTGATCCACTGCCGGCGGAGGGCTTCCAGCTGGCCTGGTGCCGCTGGGTGGCGATGTTCCTGCCCACGCTGGAGCCGCTGCTGGACGGGCTGTCCCGCTGCATGGCCGCTGGCGGACGGGTGGTACTGCATGAATACGTGCACTGGCGCAGCTTCGGGCTGTACCCGAACGGAGCGGCCGTGGCCCGTTTCGCCGAGGCCGCCTACGCCAGCTTCGAGGCGGCCGGCGGTGATCCGGATGTGAACCGGCGGCTGCCGGCACTGCTGGCGGCGCGCGGCTTTCAGATCGACGCCTTGCAACCGCTGGCCCTGGTGGGGCGGCCAGGCGATGCGGTGGCGCGCTGGCTGGAGCGCTTCGTGGTCATCTACGGGCAGGAGCTGATCCGCCAGGGCCGCTGGAGCACCGAGGAGGAGGCGCTGGTGGCCGCCGAGATCAATGCCGCCCACCGGCAGAGTGGCGCGCTGTGGGTGGCGCCCACCGTGCTGGAGCTCCAGGCGACACAGTGGAACGCGTGAATGCCCGCCGCCCAGCAGCTCCCCCCATGCCCTGGACCGCTGACGCCATCCCCGACCAGAGCGGTCGGATCGCTTTGATCACCGGAGCCAACAGTGGCCTGGGGCTGGAATCGGCCCGGGCGTTGGCGGCCCATGGCGCCACCGTGGTGCTGGCCTGCCGCAGCCGGCGGAAGGGCGAGGCGGCCCGCAGCGAGCTGATCGCCAGCGTGCGGGGCGGCGGCGGGCTGGAGGTGCTGGAGCTGGATCTGGCTGATCTGCAGAGCATCCGCCGCGCCAGCCACTGGCTGGCCGACCAGTACGGCCGGCTGGATCTGCTGCTCAACAACGCCGGCGTGATGGCGCCGCCGCGCACGCTCACCCGCGATGGCTTCGAGCTGCAGTTCGGCACCAACCACCTGGGCCACTTCGCCCTCACCCTGCTGCTGCTGCCGCTGCTGCGGGGCCGCAGCGACGCGCGGGTGGTGACGGTCACCTCGGGTGCCCAGTATTTCGGCCGCATCGCCTTTGACGACCTGGCGGCGGAGCAGCGCTACGACCGCTGGGCGGCCTACAGCCAGAGCAAGCTGGCCAATGTGATGTTCGCGCTCGAGCTGCAGGAGCTGCTGGCCGCCGACGGCAGCGGCGTGGCCTCGCTGGCGGCCCATCCCGGCCTGGCGCGCACCAACCTGCAGCCCGCCTCGGTGGCCGCCAATGGCTCGAAGCTGGAAGCGCTCAGCTACCGGCTGATGGATCCCCTGTTCCAGAGCGCGGCGATGGGCGCCCTGCCCCAGCTCCATGCCGCCACCGCGCCCAGCGCCAGGGGCGGTGAGCACTACGGTCCGGATCAATGGGGCGGTATGCGCGGCTGGCCCACCCAGGTGCGGATCGCACCGGCGGCGCTTGATGCCGCCCAACGGCGGCAGCTGTGGGAGGTGAGCGAAACGCTCACAGGGATCGGCCGATGAAGCGCTGGGGGCGGATCGGCGCCGCGGTGGCGGTGCTGCTGGCGCTGAGCGGCTGTGAGGGCGGCATGGCGAACCTGCTGGGCCGTGAGCCGCTGTACATCTACGTGGAGAAGGCCGGGGGCTCGATCGGCAACCCCGCCCAGAACGAAGGCACCACCAGCCAGTCGCAATTGCTGATCGACGGCTTCCGCAAGCTCAACCCCAACGTCGACATCCACGTCAACCACTTTGCGGCCGATCGGATCGTGGAGGCCATGGCCTTTCGCCAGTCGCGCGGCCTGGGGCCCGATCTGGTGGTGAGCCCGGTGGTCACGGCGCTGCGGCTGCACGAGAGGGGGCTCACCGAAGCAGTGGCGTTGAACCCCGTGCAGTTCAACCGCCTGGCGCCCCGCTTCCGCAACGACTTCCTGATCGGCAACCGCTACCTGGCCATTCCGCTGCTGGCCAAGCCCCAGGTGGCCTGCTTCGATCGCCGCCGCGTCAGCGATCCACCCACCACACTCACAGAGCTGCTGGAACTCAGCGCCAAGGGGCTGCAGGTGGGCCTGCCGCTGCAGCTCGCCGACCTGCTGTGGACCGCCAGCAGCTTCGAGGCTGACGACACTCTGTTGCAGCTGGTGGAGCACCCGCCGAGCAAGACAACCTCCACGCCTGTGCTGGTGTCAGCAGACGACCGCAGGCAACTGGAGGAGTGGCTGACCTGGCTGGCCGCCACCAACCTGCAGAGCAATGTGTCCTTCTCGGAAGACGACGCCGATCTGGTGGGCCAGCTGGAGCGAGGCGACCGGGACTGGATCAGCTGCAACGGCAACTGGCTGGAGCCGCTCAGCCGCAAGCTGGGCCAGAACCTGGGCATGTCGGTGCTGCCGGGGGCGGAGGGCCGTCCGGCGAAACCGATCACCGCCTTGCGGGTGTGGAGTTTCGGGCGCCATTCCACGGGCCGTCAACGGAAATTGGCAGAGGCCTTTGTGTTGTTCAGCCTCAACAAGGTGAACCAGCGGGAGATGATGCTCTCCGCCCCCGGCACGCTGCCGGTGAACCCCGATGTGCTGGTTCCCACCAAGAGTTCCCATCGCCTGGCGGCCCTGGCCACGAGCCTGGAGAACTCCCACATGCTGAACTTCAGCAACCCGGAGCAGACCGTGGCGGCCGGCCGGGCGATTGATTTCGTGCTGCAGCGCACGGTGCAAGGAGAGCTCACGCCGGCCGAGGCCACCGCCATGCTGCTCTCCCATCGCCCTGCTGCGGCGCTGGCACCGTGAAGGGCGGCCGATGAACAGCCTGTTGTTTGAATTCACCGGCTGGCTGGGCTACCTGAGCCGGCCGGTGGTGTTGGTGCAATGCCTGAGCGCCGGTGCGCTGCTGGCGTTCTTTCAACTGGTTGTGCGGCCACGGCTGCGCCAGGGGGGCCGCCGGCTGGCGCTGGTGGGAACTGTGGGGTTGCTGCTGGCGCTGCGGCTGAATGCGGCGCTGCTGGAGTGGCTGGGGCAGCCGGCCGGCCTGGCGCTCTACTTCATGCGCATGTATGCGATCTGGCTGTTCCTGGCCTTCCTGCACGAAGCGCTAGTGCTGCGCTTCCCGATCCGCGGGGTGGATCGTCTGTTCAACCAGCTGGTTCGGCCGTTGTACGTGCTGCTGGTGGCGGGATCGCTGGTGAACCAGCTCGATTCGCTCGAGGATGTGGCCGACATCCCCTTATTGCCGGTGTTCGGTGACACGATCACCACCGGCAATCTGTTTCTGCTGCTCACGATTCCCTATTTCCTGGTGGCGATCTCCGCCTACCCGGTGAGCTGGCTGGCGCGCTTGCTGCAGGGGCTGCTGCATTTCAGCGACGGCACCCGCGAAGCCACCACGCTGGTGCTGCGTTATCTGCTCATCGGTGTCGGCGTGCTTTGGCTGATGCACCGGGTGGGCCTCAACACCAACGCGATCGCCGCCATCGCCGGGGGGCTGTCGGTGGGCATCGGCTTCGGCATCAAGGAGGTGTTCTCCAACTTCATCAGCGGCCTGTGGCTGCTGTTCGAAGGATCGGTGCGGCCCGGTGAGATCCTGTTCATCGATGGCGATCCCTGCGAGGTGCGCAGCCTCGGCCTGCGGGCGGCCGTGCTCTGGCGCGACCGCGACAATGCCGAGCTGGTGATCCCCAACCAGGACTTCTTCACCACCACCACCGTCACCTACACCGGCACCGACCGCCTGCGCCGCAGCCAGGTGGATGTGTCAGCCGCCTACCGCCACGACCCCGCCCAGGTGATCCCTTTGCTGGAGGAGGTGGCCCGCCAATCGCCTCGCGTGCTCAGCCAGCCACCACCCAAAGCGCTGCTGCTCAGCTATGGCGATTCCGGCATCCACTACGGCCTGCGCTACTGGATCGAAGATCCGATGAACAACGGCAGCATCAAAAGCGAAGTGAGCATCGCCGTGTGGAAGCGCTTTGCCGAGGAAGGCATCGAGATGCCCTACCCACAGCAGGTGGTGCATCAGGCGTGAAGCAGGGGTGGCTGGGCGCTGAAGCCTGGCCCACGCCACCGCCCATCGCTTGGCAAGCCTGCAAGCGAAGACTGGCTCCAGGTAAGTGCATCCTGCAGCATGGGGATGGCGATCCTTCAGCAGGAACGGGATGAGAAGGCTTCACATGGCGCTCTCAACTGACAACATCGAATCCTCCATTGAGGACTATTCCAAACGCTTGGGTGTTCCGCCATGCGCAATCGTTCAAGGGGAATATGCGCTGTGGCGAACAGAGTCGCTGAATCTCTCTGTGCGGCATGATCCCGCCTTTCCGCCAGGATCGCTGCGCCATCTGGGCTGGGAAGACCCAACAGCCACCGCGTTCTCCATGGAGACGGATGTCAACGGGATTGTGTGGGAGCGATTCGCCGCCCACCATCAGGCCGAGGAGATCCAGGCGCTATGGCCGGAGGTGAGCGTCGAGGCTTGAACAGATGCCGTTGGCCGCGCCACGCACGGTCGCCTAAGAGGCTGCTGAAAATCCCATCCAGCCGCGGGAGAATGACGCAACGGCACTGAGCGGATGCGCGGCCAGCAGGAGAGGACCCGCCCCCTGTTCTCCTACGTCTCTACCGAGGACAGAATCCCCAAGGGCCATCCCCTGCGGCAGGTGCGGCAGTTGGCGGATCAGGTACTCGATCGGATCAACCCCACGTTCTGCCGGCTGTATCCCGAGGGCGGCAGGCCCTCAATACCTCCTGAGCAACTGCTGCTGGCCCTGTTGCTGCAGGCGATCTACAGCATTCGATCGGAGCGGATGCTCATCGAGCAGCTCGATGACAACCTGCTGTTCCGCTGGTGTGTTGGCCTCAATCCTGACGATCCGGTGTGGCATCCGACCACATTCACTAAATACCGTGATCGGCTGCTCAGCGAGGAGCTCATGGCCAAGTTTCTGGAGCTGCTGCTGGCTGCTCCAGAGGTCAAGCCGCTGCTGAGTTCTGAGCACTTCTCGGTGGATGGCACCTTGCTGCGAGCCTGGGCCTCCCACAGCTCCTTGGAGCGGATCGACGGGAGTGACGACGATCCACCACCGCCCAGTGGCGGCAAGGGGTTCGCATCAGCTCCTGCCAAGAACAAGAAGAGGGCCAAAGGAGACTTCCGCAGTCTGCTGCTCTCCAACCAGACACACCGTTCCAGCAGCGACGGAGAGGCCCGGCTGTTCAAGAAGGCTCCTGGTGTTGGGGCTTTTCTGAGCTACCTGGGCCACTGCCTCATGGAGAACCGCCATGGCCTGGTGGTGGCCAGTGAGGTGACCCCAGCGGACGGTTATGGGGAGCGGGCGGCAGCACTGCAGATGGCGCGTTCACTCCCTGGGGCGCACCAGAAAACACTGGCCGCCGATAAGGGCTACGACACCCGGGATTTCGTGGCCGGCATCCGCTTTGCAAGGATCAAGCCCCATGTGGCCCAGATCATTCAGGCCCGCCGCCGCTCCGCCATCGACGGCCGCACCGTTCGGCATCAGGGCTACAGCAAGTCGATCAACGCCAGAAAGCGAATCGAGCAGGTGTTTGGCTGGATCTAGCCGCAAGGCTTCTCCGTAGGCGGAGCCTTCTCGTAGAGAAGGAGTAACAGGCCGCCGGCCTGCGGCAGCTCAAGGCCAGAGGTCGATCTCGGGTGGGGGCGGTGTTCCGGTTGCATGTGGTGGCCTACAACCTGATCCGCCTGGCCAACCTGCTCAGCACAAGGGAGGCGATGGCATGAAACGGGCGGCAAGGGGCGATCGGTGTCGATTCAATGCTCCGCGAGAGGGACAGATGCCAGCAGGAATCACCCGATCGGCCGATCGAACTCCTCCAATCGCGCCGACCATCGCCCGTGGGAGCGATAGCAGGGCAGCAGCGCTCGTTTGGGCGGCAATTTCAGCAGCCTCCTAGGCGGGAGCACGCCACGCTCAGGTCGCTGAGAGAGCAGCTCCATCTCTCCTTCGACTACTGGAACCTGCTCAATGCACCCGTTGGCACCGGCACACCCTGATCACCGTGGGGTTGCAGTTCCACCTGATTCAGTATATTCCGACGGTGGTGGGGCTCAACTCAGTGCAGACAACGATCGCGGTCATACCCTTCACCCTGGCCCAGCTGGCAGTGCTGCTGCTGGTGAAGCGGCGACCCCAGTTTCCGCACCGTAACTTGCTCCGTCGGGGCTGCTGATCAGTGCGGTGGGCGATGCCCCCCTAGGTCTGCTAACCCCCTGGAGGGCATTCTACAAACCGCCGCCGGCCAGACGATGGAGACCACCCTGTTGGTGGCCCTGAGGCTCTGCCTGCTGTGCCTGGGGCTGTCGCTTTTGCTGTCCAAGACCGTCAAAACCTTGGAAGCCCCGATTGAGTAGAAATGAGTAGGAATCTGGAATGCTCATAGCTCTCCTACGGAAAGCTATGATACTTTAATTCAAGCAAGGAAACAGACTGACCCTCCAGCCATAGCCCCTACATAATGAGGAATTATACTAATTCAATGAATAATAGATCGATGCTCGACTTAGAGGCGAGCAATAACACACTGTCAGCCACGGTATGGCTGCTGGCCCACGACAGCCAGATTTCCGACCTAGTCAAATTGATTAGTGAGCGTGCCGACATTCTTCAGCACTATCGATTAAAAACGTCTGCTGCCGTTGCCCATCGCTTGCATCGACTGACTCACGCCCCCATTCATGCTACCGAGCTTAACCAGTTGAAAGCTGAGGTGGCATCAGGCAACGTATTAGCGGTTATTTTTCTCATTGACCCGAGTCTGCAAACTCCATCTGAACCTGATGTGGCAGAGCTATCTCGCCTTTGCAGTGAGCATAACGTTCCCTTTGCCTTTAACCTGCCCACAGCCCACCCGGTGCTCAATTCCTTTTTGCAGACTCGGGTGGCCCATCTTATATTTAACCCGGTCGCCGGTCAGCGTGACTCAACCCAGGACTTATTACAAATTCGCCAGATCCTTTCCCCCTGGATGCACTTGCATATTCATTTCACCAGCCGGGAGGTCGATGCCGACCAACTGGCCCAGCAGGCGGTTGCGGCCCAGCCCGACCTGATTATTGCTTCCGGTGGCGATGGTACGGTTTCTCTTGTTGCCGGTCAGATGTTGAGCACGGGAATTCCTCTTGGGGTGATTCCGAGAGGAACTGCCAATGCCCTATCGGTAGCCATGGGCATTCCGACCACAGTCGCGGGGGCCTGTCAATTGATTTTAGCGGGCACCACTCGCCGCTTCGATGCAGCTTACTGTAACCATCACTTGATGACGCTACTGGCTGGGATAGGGCTGGAGGCCGGTACTGTTGGAAAAGCTACCCGCGAACTTAAGAACCAGTGGGGGGTACTGGCCTACCTGATTGCCGGGTGGGAGCAACTGGGCGAACAGGCCCTGTTTAACGCTGAGTTTGAGATTGAGGGGCAGGTGCATCAATTCGAGGCTTATGCCGTAACCATTGCCAACGCTGCCCCGCCGACATCGGTATTGGCCCAGGGAGTGGGAGAAGTTATTTTTGACGATGGCTTGCTCGATATTACCATTATTACCAAACAGGAGGCCCAGCAACCTACCATCAGAAGTAAACTGCAAGCCACCCGCGACTTCATTAATCTGTACGGTTCAGCACTGGTCAAGACCAAAGCGGATCTGCCCAATCTATATCACTTTAGAACTGACCGATTGACATTAAAGACAACCTATCCAGAGCCCATCGTGGTGGATGGGGAAATGGTGGGCAGTACCCCCCTGGAGGTGTCTTGTTTGCCTTCAGCCTTGACCGTAGTGGCTCCGGCCAAACATCGACCCAGCTCAGTTGAAAAGGTGGCAGGCTTCTGGGTACAGAGGGTCTTCCCTAGCGTTTCAACCTTAATTGCCGCCCTGGGACTAAGTGGGCTCATCGGTCTTCCCCTCGCCTTCTGGCTGGTGAAATGGATGGCGAACGTATGGATGCCGGCTCGAACCCAAGCCCTGGAAGTTAACATCTTGCAGTTTTTTCAGCAGTTCGCCACCCCATCGGGGAATCAGGCGATGCTTGTCATCACCCGTTTTGGCAATCCGGAAATCACGGTACCGATTTTCCTGATAATTTTAGGTCTGCTTTGGTGGCAGCGCGACTACTGGAAACTACTCATGGGCATCACGGCCTTTATTGGAGTTCGGATAATTAACTATGAACTAGACCTGCTGCTGGAGTATTCTCAGCCATCCATTCACCCCCCCTCGCTAACAGACGAAGAGCTAGCTCTATTGTTCCAGGGCAACTATTTACAGGGCGCCGTGTTGTACGGTCTGATCGCCTACCTACTGGCTCTTCGGTTTCCCAAAATGGCCCGATGGTTTTATGTCGGTGCTATCCTTTGGGTGGGTGCCATTGGGTTTAGCCGCTTATATCTGGGGATTCAATGGCCCTTTGATGTCTTAGCGGGGATAGTGAGCGGGTTCTTGTGGCTGATGGTTTGCATTGTGCTGCTGCGCCTGCAGGATATTCGCCAGGCATCAAAGCGTCAGAAGCGGCAAATGGTAGCTGAATCTGGATTCAAAACCCCCTAATCAAAGCAGGTATCCTGTGGGGGCAAACGGCAATTCCCCCCTACAAATCTGGAGTATGCAATCTCGAAGAGTGGGCTAGAACTAGTGCTCTCAGGCAGAAATCAGCCGCCAATTTTTGAATTGGGAACTCTTCTATGACATGCAATTACCTTTGTGGACTGACTTCTTCTAACAGCTATTGAGGGAGAAGGTGCTGTGCTAGCTGCGCTTGTATCTGGCATCCTCGCTTAAGCCACTTGGAATTGATTGTCGTTGCCATCAGATTTCAGCTCACATGCCCTCGTGTAGTCGTTCTTGCTCAAGCCGTAAGCAGGGTGGAAAAGCACGATCTCAGAAGGGCGTCAGGTGGCTATATCCTCATAGGTGTAGGCCTCGTCATTTTTTGTTCTCATACTGGCCGCGACGGCAGTATCATCGACCTTGAACGGCTTCCAAGGAGTTGATCTCCGTCTCGCTCATCTCCCTCGGATGCCGTACCCCGTGAAGGCGCAGCACTTATAACTCCTCCCATTAACGATCCATCAGCCCTGGGGCAGGAGCCTCATCCATGCGAACAACGCGATGCCTCCTTCAGTGCGCCCCGCCGCTCCAGCGCGGTTGCTCGATTAGCCTGCTCACAAAGCGCCTCAGCAGGTGCTGCTTTTGGGTGGGGCACGGAAGATTGACGACAATGCCCCTGAAATGACCATCGATGAGCCTTGCCCTGGTGCTGCTGGCAAGTGAGTCACGCCTTGAGGCGCTGCTCGATTGGCTCGATCGCCAGGCCCTGGCCATCGCAGGTTTTCCGTTGCTCGCCACGTCCGAACTGGCCGGACGGATCCGCAGCGATCCCCGCACCGCCCGGCTGCCGGTGATAGCGCCCGAGGCGCTCGCCGAAGGAGGCGATATCCAGGTGGCCGCCCGTCTGCTGGCCGGTGAGGTAGCGGCGGTGATCGCCTTCCTCGATCCGGAGGCACCTCCGGGCTCAGCGCCCGACAGCCGGTTGCTGATCCGCGCCTGCGATCTGGCCAACGTGCCCCTGGCCCTCAATGCCGCCACCGCCAAGCTGGCGCTGCGCGGCCTGGCCCATGGCCGCTCGGCCTACCTGCTGTTCAACCCCGTCGCCGGCAAGGGAGATGCCAACGCCGATCTGGCCCTGAACCGCTCGATCCTCGAGCCCCAGCTGCTGGTGACGGTGCTGCTCACCAGTGCCAGCACCGATCCGGGTAACCAGTGCCGGGAATTGGTCGAGCTGCTCCAGGCCCGGCCGCCCAGCGACGTGGGGAACGTGATGATCGTGGCCTGCGGCGGTGACGGTACCGTCTCAGCGGTGGCGGGCACCGGCATTCCCCATCGGCGTCATTCCCCGCGGCACGGCCAACGCCTTCGCGTCGGCGCTGTCAATTCCCACCGACATGGTGGCCGCCTGCGAGACGATCCTGGCCGGCCACACCCACATGGTGGACGCCGCCCGCTGCAACGGCCTGCCGATGACCCTGCTGGCCGGGGTCGGCTTTGCGGCCGGAATGGTGGATCGAGCCACCCGCGAGCTCAAGACGATGCTCGGCCCGCTTGCCTACGTGCTCGCCGGCGCCCAGCAGCTGGTGAGCCAGCAGACATTCCAGGCCCGCGTCGAGATTGACGGCACCGTCACCGAAATGGATGCCGCTGCCATCACCGTGGCCAATGTGGCTCCCGCTACCTCTGTGATGGCCCAGGGCTTCGGCCGGGTGATTCCCGACGACGGTCTGCTGGAGGGCACGATCGCCTCGCCCAGCACCCGCCTGCAGGGCCTCAACGCCCTCCCCTCCCTGCTCACCTCCGCCGTGGTGCAGTCGCCCAGCACCCACCCCGATCTTCTGTGTCTGCGGGCCCGCCACATCACGATCACCACCGACCCTCCCCAGCGGCTGGTGATCGACGGCGAAATGCTCGAAGCCGACCCGGTGACCTTCACCTGCCTGCCCGGCGCCCTCACCGTGTTCGCGCCGCTGCCCCCACCGTGAACCTCGCCTCCGAGGCGGACATCGCCATCAAGATCGGCCGCATGGCCGAACGGGTGCGCTGGGGCCATCCCGAGATCGCCCGCCGTGGCATCGATCCCTGCCGCCTGGCGATCGAAGGAGATCCGGGCGGAGCGGAGGCCTTCTCCTTCCTCGTGCTGGGGGACAGCGGCACCGGGCTGCACCGTCGCGACACCCCCCAGCGGCGGGTGGCCGAGCTGCTGCCCGCCCATGGCACAGACGCCCGCTTCCTGCTCCACACCGGTGATGTCGTCTACCAGGTGGGCTCCAGCGAGCAGTACCCGGACAACTTCATCCGTCCTTACCGCGAGTGGATCATGGGCGGCGAGGACTGGCGCCGGCTGCGCTACGACGAGCTTGTTTTCCGGGTGCCGTTCCTGCCGGTGCTCGGCAACCACGACTACTACGACCTGCCGCTGCCACTGGGGCTGCTTGCCGGCCTGACGGCGCCGCCACGGCGCCTGCTGCGCTCCTGGCTGGATCTGGATGTGGGTTGGCACGGTTCCTATGTGGGCCAGGCGTGGGCCCGCGCCTTCCTTGATGTGCTCAGCGGCGTGCCGGAGGCGGACCTGGGCGAGCACCTCGCCCACACCCGCACCGCCACGGTCGACGGGGCCCGCTGCCTGCTCTACCGTCCCGGCCAGTTCACCCGCCTGCCCCACCGCTACTACAGCTTCCGCTGGGCCGGCGTCGACGTGTTCGCCCTCGACTCCAACACCTTCAACCAGCCCCTGCCAGCCGGCGACGACGAAGTGGAGCTGCGCGAGCGCCGCCAGCGGCTCGACGCCGAACGCGCCTCCCTGCTTCTCTCCCTCGGCGGCGACGAGGACGCCCGCGACGACCGGGCCACCAAGGCCGAACAGCTCGATGAACAGATCCTTGACATCGACAAGCAGCTCAGCGGCGGCCCCCGGGCCGTGGATGACGCCCAGCTCGACTGGTTCGCCGACGCTCTGATCGCCTCCTGGCGCAACCCGGCGGTGCGGGGCCGGCTGCTGGTGCTGCACCATCCCCCGTACGTCACCGAGGTCAGCAAGTGGGACCAGGGCCAGACCCTGGCGGTGCGCGCCCAGCTGCGCCGCGTGCTGGATCGGGTGGCCGCCGCCCTCGGCGACGTTCCCGCCGGCCGCCCCCTGCTCGATCTGGCCTTCAGCGGCCATGCCCATTGCCTGGAGTTGCTCAGCACGGGCGATACCGGACACGGCGACGCCCACATCCCCTGGGCCATCTGCGGCGGCAGCGGCCACAGCCTGCGCCGCCAGCGGCCAGAGGGGTCCGAGCTGCTGGAGGGTCCACCGGGCAGCAAGCGTGTGGTGGCACGCTCTCGCTTGTTCCTCGGCCGCAGCGGCCGGGGCTCCGCCCTGCGCCGCACCTACTCCGCCCTGAGGGTCGACGTGGCGGCCGGCACCCCGCTGAAGCTCACGCTCACGCCGCTGGTGGCGGAGAAGGCTGAAGGGAAATGGCGGCCCTACCGCGGAGCAGGGATCGCGCTGTAGACCGGCGGCGCTCCCGTCGTCGAGGGCCAGCTCCTGGTGGCTGGGGCATGGAGGTCCGGCGGCCCCGGGTGATCACTGCAACGCCTTGGCGGCCACCGGCAGTGTCGAGCTGGCCAAGTGCCGAATCATTGGCGTTCCCGCCCTTGCCGTGGCCTCTCCGGTGGCGGGCGACCTGGGCAACGCTCCCAACGCCGCGCCGAGGTGATCGAAGGCAACCTGCCCCTGCTCTTCGACCCGGAGCATCGCTGCACTGCCAGCGAACAGATCGACGAGTGGATCCTGCTCCAGGGTCACCCGGGTAGCGCACCCCAGCAGCTGGTCGTGGAGCGCAGTCTGCTGAATGGTGATGATGTGGTGCTGGATGCCAAGGTGCCGGAACGGCTGAACCCCCACCCTTGCTCACGATTACCCGTGCCGATGCCACCCTCAACGGCACCAACGCCTGGGACCTAGGAGGCTGCTGAAAAACCAACCCAGCCGCGGGAGAATGGCTCAACGGCACTGAGCGGATGCGCGGCCAGCAGGAGCGGACCGGGCCCCTGTTCTCCTACGTCTCTACCGCGGACAGAATCCCCAAGGGCCATCCCCTGCGGCAGGTGCGGCAGTTGGCGGATCAGGTACTCGATCGGCTCAACCCCACGTTCTGCCGGCTGTATCCCGAGGGCGGCAGGCCCTCAATACCTCCTGAGCAACTGCTGCTGGCCCTGTTGCTGCAGGCGATCTACGGCATTCGATCGGAGCGGATGCTCATCGAGCAGCTCGATGACAACCTGCTGCTCCGCTGGTTTGTTGGCCTCAATCCTGACGATCCCGTCTGGCATCCGACCACATATGGCCTCCGGCCAACTTCGTCTAAACCAAAAACCGTGATCGGCTGCTGAACGAGGAGCTCATGGCCAAGTTTCTGGAGCTGCTGCTGGCTGCTCCAGATGTCAAGCCGCTGCTGAGGTCCGAGCACTTCTCGGTGGAAGGCACCCTGCTGCAGGCCTGGGCCTCCCACAGCTCGCTGGAGCGGATCGACGGGAGTGACGACGATCCACCACCGCCCAGTAGCGGCAGGCTCAGGCAGGGAAGAATCCAAGGGAGCAACCAGCAGTGCCAAGCCCAGAAAGGGGCAGGCATGACGCTCATTGTTGCCAAGATCAGGTTATTCGCCCCAACACCAATCGATTCCTGCACAAGCCAGAAGGATGAAACCGCAGCGCAGAAAGGCGCTCGGCAACGCCTCTCAAGAGAAGAACCCTGGCATCAGGCGGGAAGGTACATGGCTGGCAACCGTGCACCGATCGAATCAAGCTTGAAGATCAATCTGGCTAAAATCTGTCGGTACACCCCTGGAGCTGGTGATGAGCGCAGACAAACCCACTTCCCAGCCACTCTCGGGGATCGCGGTCCGCTTCGTTGGCGGAGCAGCCATGGGCGCCCTGATTGTCTCTGTCCCGTTCTCAGCGGGCTATGCGTCCCAGCCGAGCACCCTTCAGCTGGCCGTTGCCACCTTCGTTGTGCTCTCAGCAGGGGTGATGAGCAGCCTTTGGGGAGAACGGTTTCTGGAGGCGATCTCGAAAGCGCTTGACTCCACTTCTGTGTGAACAGGGCCAATGGCGAGCCCGCTCCCGGCCACCACAGCAATCACCACTCCCACCACCATCCGCAGGCCTGACAGAGAGACGTGTTCCTAGGGAAAGTGCACCCAGCACACCTGAGGATTCAGCGCCATCCCGATGGTTTGATCGGACGCCAAGGTTGCCCCTCACCAATACTTCGGATACCTGCCAGCCCTCACGGCGTTGTTATAAAACAGCGCCACTACAGTCACGATCACGGCGCCCAGGGCGGTGGGGAAGAGCAGGAAGCTCCAGCCGGGCTGCAGCAGGAACACGATCACAGGGTTGGAGCCGGCCGGGGGGTGCACGGTGCCGGTGGCCATCATCAGGGCGATCGCGGTGGCCAGGGCGGCGGCCATGGCCCACCACTGGGGGCCGAACAGGCTGAGGAACAGCAGGCCCACGGCGGTGCTGAGCGTGTGGCCCAGCACGATGTTGCGTGGCTGGGAGAAGGGAACGTCGGGGTAGCCGAAGGCCAGCACGCAGGTGGCGCCGAAGGAGCCGAGCACGAAGGGGGCACTGAGGCCGAGCTGCAGCAGGGCCACGGCGGCGATCGCCAGGAAGCCGCCCAACCAGGCCAGGGCGATGGCCCGGCGGGCGGGCCGGGGAGGGAGCGGCGCCCTGTCACCGCGGAACTTGGCGAAGAAAGAGGCATTCATGGGGCGCTGATCTGAACGAACTGGTCGGCGGCGTAGGCGGTGGCGGTGTGGCGCAACTTGCTGCGCTCCTCATCGGTGCGCGTGCAGGCGAAGCCATAGCGGGCCCGCACCCGCTCGGACGCCTCAGCCAGCGCACGCTCGGCGCGCTGCTGCAACTCCGCCACCGGCAGCCGCTCACCGGGCTGGAGGTGCTGCAGGATCACCGTCGAGGGCGAATAGAGCGTGGTCTGGCGGCCATCGGGCCATTCGAGCTGCAGCAAGACTTCGGGCATGGCAGGAAAGCGAGAGGTGACAGTGAACGCTGAAGCGGAACCAGGCCAGCGAGGCTGAGCGCTGCACCCCCTACCCCGACGGCACCGGGCCGAAGCCGGTGAGCGCCTCGGCGCCGCTCCACACGGTTTCCTCGCCGCCACCGGCCCGTAGGCGCACGCCCGGCTCCGCCGTGAAGTGGCCGATCGGCTGGCAGATGAGTGCCGGTTCGCTGCCCTCCGCCGCGACGGCCGCGCGCAGGGCCGGCTCCTGCTGCGGCGTCACCGCCAGCAGGAAGCCGAAGCTGGGGAAGCAGGCCAGCCAGTCGTCCAGCGGCACGCCCGCCGGCGGCGTGATCGCCTCGAGCTCGAGCGTCAGGCCGCAGCCGGCGCTCTCGCAGAACATCACCGCCGTGCCCACCAGGCCGCCCATGCTGATGTCCTTGGCGGCATGCACCACCCCGTTTTCCGCCAGCTGAGCGGGCAGGGCCAGCTGGCGGCGCAGCAGCTCCGGCGCCGCCTGTGTGGCCGCATCCCAGAAGCGATCCGGATGGCGCATGCGGCCGGCGCCATTCACCAGCAGGAAGCAACGGTCGCCGGGGCGGGCGAAACGGGCCGAGAGCACCGCACCAGCGGCGCTGCCCAGCACCGCCACGGCCAGCGCGTCGTAGGGGCTGTTGAGGTTGGTGTGGCCGCCCACCACCGGCACCGCGAAGCGCGCCGCCGCTGCCTGCAGGCCCGCCAGCACCGGCTCAGCCCGCTCCGCACCGCGGCACCAGAGGCTGTTCACCAGTGCCAGCGGCCGGCCACCCATCGCGGCGATGTCGCTGAGGTTCACCAGCACGCCGCACCAGCCGGCGAACCAGGGATCCCGCTCCAGCAGGCCCGGATCCATCCCTTCGCTGGCCAGCAGCAGACGGCCGCTGCAGGCCGGCAGCAGGGCGGAGTCATCGCCGAGCAGGGCGGCCGGGCCGAGGGCGGCGAAGGGCTGGTGGGGGAAATGGGCGGCGGGGCGCTGAATGGCGGTCTTGCCGTGCAGGCCGGCCAGGGCACGCAGCCGTGCCGCCAGCGGCGCCAGGTCGATGCCGCTCATGCCACCGGCCGGCGTTCCCGCGACGGGGTGTAGTAACGGAGGTCGGCCTCCATCAGGTGATGGGGCAGCCCCTTGAGCTCCAGGGTGTCCACCGAGTGCCAGTGCAGGCGCTGGAAGAAGCGCACGTTCTGCTCCTGCACAGTCGCCAGGAAGCGGTCGCAGCCCCAGCCGTTCGCGGTGGTCACGGCCTTCCAGATCAGGCCCTTGCCGATCTGGTTGTGGCGGCGGAAGGCGGCGTCCACGCCGAGCCGGCCGCCGTACCAGAGCCTTGGCTCCTGCTCCAGGATCCGCACCACCCCCACCACCGGCCCGCCGCTGCCCGGGCTGGCGCCCGCCCGGTTGGCCCCATGGGCGATCGCCGCGATCGGGGTGGCCTCCGCATCGCGGGCGTCGCGGTCGGAGGCTTCGAACAGATGCTGCTCCTGGCAGAAGATGCGGCGACGCAGATCCCAGTAGCCGGCCAGCAGCGGCGTGCCGGGCCGCAGCAGATGGAAGGAGAAGCGCTCGGAGCAGGCCGAGGGCGAGAGGCGGAAATCCTCGGCGTCGATACCCAGACCCCAGCGCACCGACGGGGTGAAGGCGGCCGGCGCCGATGTGGGGCTGCGGCCGATGTCGTGGCTGGAGGGATCAATGAAGAACATCAGGAGCTGGAGGGGCCGCAGCCCGTCGGAGTTGGGGCCGATGGGGCGTCGCTCGTGGCGGCCGCCTGCTCGAACAGCGACAGGGCCGAGCAGGCGCCGCACTTGGCGCAGCCCGCCGACATCGCGGCAGCGCGCAGATCCGATGCCGCCAGCTGCTGGGCCACGGCCGTGTAGATCTCCACCATGAAGGCGGCGCTGGGCGCGGGATGGTGCTCCAGCGGAGTGCCGCTGATCGGCACGAACGGCACCACGAACGGGTACACACCAGCGGCGATCAGGCGCTCGCTGCAGGCCACGATCGCGGCGGCGCTGTCGCCCAGCCCCGCCAGCAGATAGGTGGACACCTCGCCGCGGCCGAACACCGCCACGGCCTGCTCGAACGCCTCGAAGTAGCGCTCCAGGCTCAGCTCCGCCTTGCCCGGCAGGATGCGGCGCCGCACCTCGGGCTCCACCACCTCCAGGTGCATGCCGAGGCTGTCGACGCCGGCGTCCTTCATCCGCTGGAACCAGATCGGATCCTCCGGCGGCTCGCACTGGGCCTGGATCGGCAGGTTCACCCGCGCCTTCACGGCCGCCGCCGTCTCGGCCAGCAGGCGGGCGCCGCGGTCGTCGCTGTTGGGGGTGCCGGTGGTCATCACCAGCTGGCGCACCCCATCGAGCCGCACCGCCGCCTCCGCCACCTCCGCCACCTGCGCCGGGGTCTTGCGCACCAGGGTGCGGCCGTCGTCGAGCGATTGCTCGATGGCGCAGAACTGGCACGACTGGCTGCGGTCGCGGAAGCGGATGCAGGTCTGCAGCAGCGTGGTGGCGAGCACATCGCGGCTGTGCAGCAGCGCGATCGAGCGGTACGGCGTGCCGTCGGCGGTGTGCAGGCCGTAGAAGCGAGGCTCCGGCGGAGCCTCCACCACCGCCAGCGGCGTGGCGGACTCCCGCTGCAGCTCCAGCCCGGCGCCACCGGCCGCCAGGCGGAAGGGGGAGCGCTGGGCGGCGCTGCTGTACACGGGCACCATCACCGTGGTGCCATCCAGGGTGAGGGCGCGGTGGTCGGAGGGGCCGGCCCCGCCGCGGCGGCCCTTGTTGCCGGGCACACCGGGCTCGACCAGGCCCTGCACCTGCAGGTCGGTGACGAGCCGCGCCAGCGCGGCGGCATCCCTGGAGTCAGCCATGGGGCACCGCCTCCGGCAAGGAACTGAGCCGTGGCGGAGGAGCGGAGATCCCCGCAGCCGGGGGCGGCACGGCCGTCAGGGGTGACCGCAAGGCTTCCCGCTGGGGCTCCAGCAAGGGCTCCAGCAGTACGGGCAGGTCAGCAGGCATGGCAGGACCAGCGCCACCACCGGCAGCCGTTGCGTTGCCCCCGTCCCGCTCCTGCACCTGGCGCGCCGGCGTGCGATCGAGACGCAGGCCGAGCAGGTCGGGGCGGCTGTAGTGGCCCACGCTGTCCATCATCCGTTTGCGCTTGGTGATCAGGGCCGGGTCGAGCTCGGCGATCGCCAGCCCTTCCCCCTCCGGCAGCGGACCCGCCAGGTAGCGACCTTCCGGGCTGATCACGGCGGTGTGGCAGCCCCCCTGGCAGGCCTTCTGCAGCGCCGGATCCGGCGTGATCTGATCGAGGTCGGCGGGATCGAGCCAGGCGGTGGAACTCACCACGAAACAGCCCGCCTCCAGCGCGTGGTGCCGCAGGGTGACGGCCGTCTGCTCACTGAAGATCGGGCCCACCAGCGAACCGGGGAACTGGGCGCAGTGGATCTCCTCCCCCTGGGCCATCAGGCTGAAGCGGGCCAGCGGGTTGTAGTGCTCCCAGCAGGCCAGGGCACCGATGCGCCCCAGCGCCGTGGGCACCACCGTGAGGCCGGCGCCATCGCCCTGGCCCCACACCATGCGCTCGTGATACGTGGGGGTGAGCTTGCGCCGCTTCAGCAGCAGCGCGCCGTTGGCGTCGATCAGCAGCTGGGCGTTGTAGAGGCTGCCGCCCTCCCGTTCGTTGATGCCCAGCAGCACGTGGATGGCGTGCTCACGCGCCGCGGCCGCGATGCGGCGCAGCGCCGGACCCGGCACCGTCACTGCCTGCTCATAAAGGCGCAGATGGGAGCGCCCCATCAGCGCCGGCGGCTCCACGAAGGAGAAGTAGGGGTAATAGGGAAGAAAGGTTTCGGGGAACACGATCAGCTGCACCCCCTGGCCGGCCGCCTCCGTGATCGCTGCCAGCACCCGCTCCACAGACCCCTCCAGGCTGTGCAGCACTGGACGGATCTGGGCGGCGGCCACGACGATCGGGCCGTTCATCGTCAGAGCGTCCAGGTGTCGAGGATGAAGGCGCCTTCCTTGCGGTGCATCAGCACGATGTCGAGCACATCGAGCGGATTCACCGGGGTGATGCCCGCCATCAGCGCCCCCTCGCCATGGCCGTAGAGGGCCTGAAGGGCGAAGCGGCAGGCATACACCTTGCCGCCCTGGTCCATGAACTTCTGCAGGCGGGCGTTGAAGTTGAGGTGGCCGTCGAAGGCGGCATCACCGAGCTTGGGGAAGCCGCGCTGCACTCCGAGGGTGACGCCGGGCCCGTAGAGCAGGATCGAAGTCTCGAAGCCCTTGTTGATCAGGCGGCTGGCCTGCAGCAGGTTCACCAGGCCGATCGAGCCTTCGAACGCCACGGTGTGAAAGGTGATGAGCGCCTTTTCGCCCGGTTCCGCCTTCACATCGGGGAACACCTTCTCCTCGTAATCCACGAGGAAATCGCCAGGTTGATTGGCGGGGCGGGTGACCTCAGGCATGAACCGGCGACCTGCGAAAGAAACAGCGTCACGACCATGCACCAGGCCTGTGTGAACTTACGTAGCAGCAGGCACCAAACGGCAGAGCCCGTGCTGGCCTGCGATTTGGTCTTGATTGCTACCGGGCCGCCCCTCACGGCAACTCACGATGAGGAGGGTGATGGCCTGGCCGCGCCACTGTCTTCCTCCCCTTCTCTTCCTCCCCTTCGCCGCCTGCCCGTGGGGTCAGCCTCCACCTCACCCGCCGCTTCTGCCGCTGAGACCATCGCTGCATCTCCCGGTGGCACACCTGCGCAGAGCGCGGCAACCGACGGCGCTGCCGCCCCCGTCACGGCGCCGGTGGTGGTGATCGGCGGCGGCCAGGCGGGGCTGTCGGTGGCAAGCTGCCTGCAGCAACGGGGCATTGAGGCGCTCGTGCTGGAGCGCCACCGGGTGGCCCACGCCTGGGAGCAGCAGCGCTGGGATTCCTTCTGCCTGGTCACACCCAACTGGCAGTGCCGCCTGCCCGGCTTCCCCTACGACGGGGATGATCCCGACGGCTTCATGGGCCGTGAGGCGATCGTCGACTACGTGCGCCGCTTCGCCGAACGTTCAGCCATCACCGTGCGGGAGGGGGTGAGCGTGGAACGGCTGGTGCCCAGCAGCAATGGCTACCGCCTGCTCACCAGCGCCGGCGTGATCGACACCGAGCAGGTGGTGATCGCCACCGGCGCCTACCACCACCCGCGCCGCCACCCGATGGCCGAGCGGCTGCCCGGCAAGGTGCTCCAGCTCGATGCCCGTGACTACCGCCATCCCGATCAGCTGCCGGAGGGCCCGGTGCTGGTGGTGGGCAGCGGTCAGTCGGGCTGCCAGATCGCCGAAGATCTCTTCCTGGCCGGGCGTCGCGTGCACCTCAGTGTGGGTTCGGCGCCCCGTTCGCCGCGCCGTTACCGCGGCCGCGACGTAGTGGAGTGGCTGGAGCGGATGGGGGTCTACGACACCCCGATCGACGCCCATGCCGATCCCCGCGCCGTCCGCCACAAGACGAACCACTACCTCACGGGCCGGGACGGCGGCCGCGAAATCGACCTGCGCCAGCGGGCCAGCGAAGGCATGGTGCTGCATGGCCGGCTGGAGCGGATCACCGCAGCGGGCCTGAGCTTTGCCGACAACCTGGCCGCCAACCTGGATGCGGCCGATGCCGTGTACACCCGCATCCGCGCCAGCATCGACGCCTACATCGCCGCCAACGGCCTCGACGCGCCGCTGGAGCCGCCGTACCAGCCCTGCTGGCGTCCTGCCCCGAGCCGCGAGCTCAGCTTGATCGACCTCTACAAGGAGCCGCTGGCCGCCGTGATCTGGTGCACCGGTTACCGCTCCGATTTCAGCTGGGTGGAAGTGCCGGTGTTCGATGGCAGCGGCGAACCGGTGCACCACCGGGGCATCACCCAGGCCGAGGGGCTCTATTTCATCGGCCTGCCGTGGCTGCACACCTGGGGCTCGGGCCGCTTCTGCGGCATCGGCGGCGACGCCGATCACCTCGCCCAACGGATCCAGCAGCAGCTGCAGCCTCGCGGCAGCCGGACGGAGCCGCTGGAATGCACTGCACTGCTCGGCTCATGACGGCTGTGGACCATCCAGCGGCGACCCCTTCCGTGGACGACCATCCAGGGGCGACCCCATCAACCGACGCCAGCGCCCTGATCCCCGCCGCTGAGCTGCGCGAGCTCAATGGCCGCTCCGATCGGGCCGGCTGGCTGCAGACCCTCTCCCATGCGGCGCTGATCCTGGCGACGGGCTGGGTGTGGGGCGACGAGCGGCTCAGCCTGCTGCTGCGCCTGCCGGCCCTGCTGCTGTGCGGCTGGGGCCTGGCCTTCGCCTTCTGCGCCATGCACGAATGCGGCCACCGCACCGCCTTCGCCAGCCGCGCCGTCAACGACGCCGTGGCCTGGTGGGCGGGGGTGCTGAGCTTCTACAACGCCGACTTCTACCGCCGCTACCACCAGTGGCACCACCGCTACACCCACCAGCCGGGTCTTGATCCCGAACTGGAAGACCAACCGCCGACCAGCCGCTGGGCCTACCTGCTCGAACTCAGCGGCCTGCCCTGGTGGAACGCCAAGCTGCGCGGCCATCTGCGCGGCCTGCGCGGTGAGTTCAGCGCCAATCCCTACATCCCCGCCGATGCGGCGCCAGCGGTGCGCCGTTCCCTGCTGAAGCAGGCGGCTGTCTACGGCGTGCTGCTGCTGCTGTCGGTGCCGGGGGGCAACGGCTTCCTGCTCTGGCACTGGCTGCTGCCGCTGGCGCTGGGGCAACCGCTGCTGCGTTTCGTGCTGCTGGCTGAGCACGGCGGCTGCGACACCGGCACCAACGGCCTGAGCAACACCCGCACCACCAGCACCCTGGCGCCGCTGCGCTGGCTGATGTGGAACATGCCGTTCCACGCCGAGCACCACCTGTTCGCCTCGGTGCCGTTCCATGCCCTGCCGGCGGCCCACCAGTGGCTGGCGCCCCAGCTGCGTCATCTGGATCCGGGCTACCTGGCGGTGCATCGCCGCTTCCTGGCCGATCCGTCGCTGCTGAAGCTGCCCGCCGCCCCCACCCTCCAGCCGCAGCCGGTTTGAGCGCCCCGGCGTCCAGCTGCGACCGCCACTTCCCGCTGGGGCCGTTCCGCTTCCACTGCGGCCAGACGCTGCCGGATGCCTGGCTGTCGTACCGGGTGTACGGCACGCTCAACCCGCAGCGCTCCAACCTGGTGCTCTACCCCAGTTCCTACGGGGCCTGGCCGGAGGACATCGAATGGGTGGTGGGCCCGATCCTCGACCCGGAACGCTGGTGCGTGGTGCTGGTGAGCCAGTTCGGCAACGGCCGCTCCAGCAGCCCCAGCAACAGCGCCATGGGGCTGGCGGAAGACGGCTGGGTGATCCACCACAGCGACAACCTGCGCGCCCAGCAGCAGCTGATCCAGGGGCTGTTCGGGGTGGAGCAGCTGGCGCTCGTGTACGGCTGGTCGATGGGGGCGCAGCAGGCGTACCACTGGGGCGCCCTGGCCCCGGCGGCGGTGGAACGGCTGTTCTGCCTCTGCGGCACGGCCCACACCACCCCGCATAACCGCCTGTTCCTGCTGAGCCTGCGCCAGGCCCTCACCGCCGATCCGGCCTGGGACGGCCACCGCTTCCGCGCCAGGCCCGAGCAGGGTCTGCGCACCTTCGCGCTGATCTACGCCAGCTGGGCCGCCAGCCAGGCCTATTACAAGGCGGGACGCCACCTGGTGCAGGGCATCGCCAGCGTGGAGGAGGCGGTGGAGCGCAGCTGGCTGCCGGCCTACCGGCGTCATGATCCCCACGACCTGATCGCCATGCTCGATGCCTGGCTGGCCAACGCCCTGCCGGCACCGTTGAGCGCCATCCGCGCCCGCACCACCGTGCTCGCCGGCAGCCACGACCTCTATTTCCCCCCCGACGACTGCGCCGCCGAGGCCCGTCAGATTGCCGGCGCCCACTTCGCGGTGATCGATTCGGTGCTGGGCCATCGCGCCGGCAACCCCCGCGACGCGCCAGCCGAACAGGCCTTCATCCGCAGTGCCCTGGAGCGGCTCTGCGACGACTGACGCCGGCCCTGACCCCCATCCCTTTCACCCCCACCGCTTCGATGACCGACCTGGCCCGCTTCGCGACCGATCGCGGCATCCGCCACGTGCTCTTCTCGTTCACCGATCTGTTCGGCGTGCAACGGGCCAAGCTCGTGCCGGTGGCGGCGGTGCAGGAGGTGGCGGCCGCCGGTGCCGGGTTCGCCGGCTTCGCCGCCTGGCTGGCCATGACCCCCGCCGACCCCGACGTGCTGGGCCTGCCAGACACCTCCAGCCTGATGGTGCTGCCGTGGCAGCGGGATGTGGCCTGGGTGGCCACCGACCTGCAGGTGGGCGGCCTGCCGCTGGAGCAGTCGCCGCGCTGGGTGCTGAAGTGCCAGCTGGAGCGGGCCGTGCGGCTGGGCTACCACTTCCGCACCGGTGTGGAGGCGGAATTCTTCCTGCTGCAGCCCGGCGGCGCCGCGATCGCCGATGGCGACGACAGCCAGAGCAAGCCCTGTTACGACCAGCTGGCGCTGATGCGGCAGTACCCGCTGATCGGCGGCCTGCTCGATGGCATGGGCGACCTGGGCTGGGGGCCCTACCAGGCCGATCACGAGGATGCCAACGGTCAGTTCGAGCTCAACTGGACCTACGCCGACGCCCTGGTCACCGCCGACCGCCATGCCTTCTTCCGGGTGATGGCGCAGGCGATGGCCGAGCAGCACGGCGCGCGCGTGAGCTTTTCGCCCAAGCCATTCGCCTCCCTCACCGGCAACGGCGCCCACCTGCACCATTCGCTCTGGAACGCCGACGGCCACAACCTGTTCCACGATCCACGCGGGCCGCTGGGCCTGTCGGCGCTGGCCTACAAGTTTCTGGGCGGGTTGCTGGAGCATGCGCCAGCGCTTTGCGCACTCACCAACCCGGTGGCCGAGAGCTACCAACGGCTCGGCGGTCTGCACACCACCTCCGGCTCCACCTGGTCACCGGGCTGGATCAGCTACGGCGGCAACAACCGCACCCACATGGTGCGCATCCCCGACGACCAGCGGCTCGAGCTGCGCCTCGCCGATGGCGCCGCCAACCCCTACCTGCTGCCGGCGGCGGTGCTGGCCGCCGGCCTCGATGGCATCGAGCGCAACCTCGATCCCGGCCCCCGCGAGGATGCCAACGCCTACACCGATCCGCCGATCGGCCGGGCGCGGCCGCTGCCGGGCAGCGTGGAGGAGGCGCTGGAGGCCTTCGCCGCCGACCGGGTGCTGCGGCAGGCACTGGGCGAACCGTTCTGCCAGGCCTATGAACAGCTGCGGCGGCAGGTGTGAGCTCAGGCGCGCGGGTAGAGCCAGCGGCGGAACAGCCGCGTCACCCTTGGCATCACCACGTAGGTCATCAGGGTCACCGTCAAGGCGGTGACCAGCAGGGTGCGCAGCAGGGGGTTCAGCTCCCGCACCAGGGGCGAAAGCACCAGGCTGATCAGGTTGATCAGCAGGAAAATCGTGAGGGTGGTGATCACCACCATCTTGTAACGGGGCGGCGGCGGCACCCCCGGCTGCCGGGGCAGGGTGAACCAGGTTTCCAGCCCGCTCAGCACGGAGATCTGCGGTGGCTCCTGCGTGTGCTCCGCCACACGCGCCAGCAGGGCCTGGCGCTGCGGCGACCCCTCCCAGCGGCGCAGCTGGCTGAGACGCGCGAACTTGAACACGATCCGGTAAGTGGAATCGTGCTCATCCACCGGGCGGTACACATTCACGCCCAGATGGCCCTCACAGCAGCGGGCGGCGGCCACCAGCTCGCTCAGGGCCGCCTCGAAAGCTTCCGTGCGGCCAGGCTTCACCCGCTGCAGCACATCGACAGTGACGGCGGGATCCTCGTGGGGCATGCAGCGCAACCCTCAGCGGGTGAGTGCGGATGAGCAACCTGGCGGTGATTCTGTACGTGTGTCTGGGTGCGGCGCTCGGCCAGACCGGCCTGTTCATCGATCTGCCCTCCCTGCCGCAGCTGGCCAGTGACTTCGGCGTCGATGCCGCCGCCACGCAAACCACCGTCACCGCCTATGCACTCGGCTACGGCGCCTCCCAACTGATCTGGGGGCCGCTCTCCGATCGGCACGGTCGCCGGCCGATCGCCCTGGCCGGGCTCTGGATGTTCATCACCGCCAGCCTGCTGCTGGCCGTGGTGCCGGGCTTCGAGCCGTTCCGGCTGCTGCGGGTGGTGCAGGGGATCGGGGCTGGCTGCGGCACCTCGGTGTCGCGGGCGGCGCTGCGGGATGTGCTGAGCAACCGGGAGCTGGCGCGGGCGATGTCGTTCGCCAGCATCAGCTTCGCGCTGGCGCTCGGCTTCGCCCCCTTCGTGGGCGGTCTGATCGGGCGCGCCACCAGCTGGCGGGTGGATTTCCTGCTGGTGGCGGCGCTGGGGCTCGCCACCGCCCTCTACCTGGCCCGCGCCCTGCCTGAGTCGCTCAGCCGGGAGCGGGCGGCGGCCGCCACCCGTCCATCCGTGGCGGCGATCGGCCGCGGCTACCTGCGGCTCGCCGTGGATGCCCGTTTCCTGCTGCCGTCGCTGATCGCCACCGTCGCCACCGGCATGATCGCCCTGTACGACGCCGCCAGTCCCTTCATCTACGAGACGCGCTTCGGTTTCGACGCAGCGGGCTTCGGCTCCCTCTCACTCGGGCTCACCGTGGCCTACATCGCCGGTGCGCTGATGGTGGTGCGGTTCGTGGTGGCCAGGGGGCAGCCATGGCTGCTGCGCTTCGGGCTGGGGGCAATGCTGCTCGGTGGGCTGCTGATGGTGGGGCTGGGGCTGGGCGGCTGGTTCGACACTCTCTCCCTGTTCCTGCCGATGCTGGTGATCACCTTCGGCGCCAGTGTGCTCGTGCCGATCGGGCTGGCGATGCCGATGCAATCCTTTCCCGCCCAGGCCGGGCAGGCCTCAGCGCTCACCGGCTTCCTGCAGCAGGAGGGCACGGGGCTGCTGGTGCTGATCGCCACCGTGCTGCCCGCCAGCTCCCAGCTGCCGCTGGCGCTCACGCTGCTCGCCCTGGCGCTGGTGCTGGGGCTGCTGGTCCGCTCCTACACCCGCCTCACCCCGGCATGAACCGCTTCGCCTTCCCGCTCTGCCTGTTGCTGGCCGGTGCGCTGATCGGCCTGGCGGAACTGCCCTACCAATGGCTGTCGGAGCTGGGCTTCCGGCTGCAGCGACTCTGGCCACTCGGCGGCGACGGGGCGCTGGATCCCCTGCTGGTGCTCGCGCCGGCTGGGGCCACGCTGCTGTTTGTGCTGCTGGCCTGGGGGCCGCTGGCAGCGGGCCGGGGTGGTGGGCTCACCGGTGTGATGGCGCTGCAGACAGCCCGCAGCGACGCCGAGCGCGAGCGCGCCCTGGCCCCCCTGTCGCTGCGCCACCAACTGGCCCGCCTGCCCCTGTTGGCCCTCACCCACCTGGCCGGGCTGAGCGTGGGCACCGAATCGCCCTCCGCCGCCCTCGGTGCGGCCCTGCTGCTGGCGCTGCGGCGCCGGCTGGTGCCACTGCAGCAGCTGCCGCTGGCGCTCACCGCGGCGATCGGCGGTGGTGCCGGTCTCGGGGCCGCCTTCCGCTCCCCGCTGCTGGGTGCCGCCTACGCGCTCGAAGAGCTCAGCGCGGTGTCGGGCTTCAACCTGGTGATGCCCACCCTGGTGCTCGCCGGCATCGGCACCCTGTTCACCACGGGTCTGGGCCAGCCCGCCCGCCTGGCGGAAGGGGTGGCGGTGGCCATGGCGCCCGAGCTGCTGCCGCTGGCCCTGCTGATCACTGTGCTGGCGGCGCTGGTGGGGGTGGTGCTCGTGCGCCTGCTGGTGCCGCTGGCCCAGTGGCTCGGCCCCTGGCTGCGCTCCAGGCGGCTGCCGCTGGCGGTGGCGATCGCGGCGCTGTTCACGCTGCTGGCGGTGGCCAGCGGCGGCATCAGCCTCAATGACGGCTCGCTGGCGCTCGGCCCGGCCCTGGCCGGCACGGCCGACAGCCCCTGGTGGGCGCCGCTGCCGCGGCTGCTGGGGCCCCTGCTGAGCATCGCGATCGGTGCACCGGGCGGCCTGATGCACGACTCCATGAGCGTGGGGGCGGTGCTGGTGGGCCCCTGGCTGCAGCAGTTGCCGGCGGAGCAGCAGGCGGCGCTGGCCGCGGTCGCCGCCGCCGCGGCGTTCAGCGGTGCCTGCCGCACCCCGCTGTTCTGCGGCCTGTTCGTGTTCACGCTGCAGGGCAATGCCGCTGTGCTGCCCTGGCTGCTCACCGCCGCGGCGATCGCCGCCTCCATCGGCCGCTGGCTCGGCGGCATCAGCTGGAACGAAGCCCAGACCGAAGCCTTTCTGCGGGCAGGCGCCAAAGGCTGAGGCCCCTAGTGCGCGCCGTGGCCGCCGGGATGTTCGCTGCAGGGCATCCACATCTCGCCCATGGCATGGACGCCTTCGCAGCCGAGTTCCTTCGCCTTCTGCAGCGCCGTTTCCTTGCTGGGGTAGGCCATCAGGGCCGCGGGCGGCGGCGCGGCGCCGTGGTGATGGTGCACGCGCGCCGGGATCGGCCCCTGCCGGAATGGCCCCATGCCCTCAAGGCCCGTCCACCACACACCCATCACATTGACGCCGGCCACGACCACCCCCATCCCCACCAGGCAGAGGTTGATCACCCCCATGCCCACGGCCCCGAGGCTCACCACCCCCATCGGCACCACACCGATGCTCACCACCCCCATCGGCACGATGCCGATCGAAATGATCCCCAGGGGGGCGATGCCGATGGCCACCAGCTTCGGCTTGGCGCCGCACGCGGAGTCGTCCATCAATGCGAGTGACCGCCGTGCTGGCCGCCACTCTGTTGACCGCCTTTCTGGCTGCCGCCGGCGGGAGGGTGGCTGGCGCAGGCCATCCAGACGTTGCCCATGCGGTGGGCCCCCTTGCAACCGAAGCGAGGCGCTGCTGCCTCGGCCTCCTGCTGCGTAGCGAACACGGCCTGCACGCCCCCATCCTTGGCAGAGCTTGGGGTGCTGCTGGCCATCGCCGGGCCCGCGCCACCCAACAGCAGGGTGACACCCACGAGGGACAACATCCGCAGGCGCAAGCCGTCTCCGCAGACAACAAAGGATCCGCTCATCGAGGCTGACCAAGATTCATCGCAGGGCCGAATCTAGATAGGGCTGCCTATGGACGAACGGGCTGAGGGACGTGGGTGAGCAGCAAGATGGGAGGACCGCAGGCGGTGGGCTCCCTCCGCTGCCATCGTGGTGGCGAACTGCCTGCGGATGCTTGCTCGCCGATCTGCGCCCTGCCGTGTTCCTGGACCTACCGGCATGAGCCTTTCCGCCAGCACTCCCCCCAACTGGGTCGATGACCGCACGGCGCTGGGGCGGCTGATTGCGGCGGTGCTGGCGGTGGAACCGCTGCGGCAGCTGCTGTTTCTGCAGGCGCGGCGCATGATGATCCGCACCGCCGAAACCCGGGGCATCACCTGGCGGCAGCGCCGGGAGGAGTTGCGCCGCCAGGCGGAGCCGCTGCTGGAGGCCTGCACCAACCCGGCCACGCAGATCCCCGCCTACTACCGCGCCCGCTTCCACGCCTACCAGGAGGGCACCCTCTGCTGGCTCGCCGACTGGCTGGAGCGGCACGGGCATGGCGACGTGCGGGTGAGCGGGCTCGATCTCTCCCCCCAGATGCTGGCGGTGGCGCGGGTGCGTGATGCCGGCGGGCGCGTCCACGCCTGGCACCATGCCGCCGCCGAGGCCATCCGCGCCATGCCGCCGCCGCTGGCAACCCTGCTCAAGAGCACTGAGCCCTACCTGGAGGACGACTTCCGCCTCGACCTGCCGGCGTCACTCACCGAGGCCGGTTTCGTGGGGCTGCGCCGCGTCGCCTCCGACCATCGCCACCGCGTGCTGGTGGCCACACGCCCGTGACCAACAGCGTTAACGCCACTGTGATCACCGTGCGCCTGTTCGCCGCGCTCAGGGAGCAGGCCGGCTGGGCGGAGCGCCGTGTGGAGCTGCCCGCCGGCGCCCCGGCCCCCACCCCGGCGAGCCTGTGGCCGCAGCTGGGGCTGGGAGAGACGCTGCCGGCCCAGGTGCGGGTGGCCGTGAACCAGGTGTTCGCCGGGGTTCACCAGCCGCTCGCGCCCGGCGCCGAGGTGGCCTTCCTGCCACCGATCAGTGGGGGTTGAAGCCGGTGGCGGATCCGCTCCTCGACACCGGCGCCCTGCAGCTGCAGCTGCACCCGGAACCCTTCGATCCACTCGTCACGCTCGCCGACTGGCAGCGGAGCCTGGCGGCCGGCGGCGCCGAGCCCGCCGCTGCCGAAGCCCATTTCATCGGCCGGGTGCGGGGCATCACGGCGGCAGGGGCGCCGCTGGAGGCCCTGGAACTGGAGCATTACCCCGGCATGACCGAAGCGCAGATCGCCCGCCTCGCCGCCGACTGCGCCCAGCGTCATGGCCTGCGGGCGGTGCGGGTGGATCACCGCGTGGGGCGGGTGCTGCCGGGGGACACGATCGTGCTGGTGGCCGTGACCGCCGACCGCCGTGGCCCTGCTCAGCGCGGCGGCCAGGAGCTGCTCGAAGCGCTCAAGCACGAGGCCCCGTTCTGGAAGCGGGAGTGGAGCGGCGGCGTGGGCACCTGGGTGGCGGGCAACACGGCCTACTGAGCTAGGCGCTCAGAAGATCGGCAGGCGCAGCAGCTGGGCCCACAGCTCGCTGCCGGCCGCCAGCGTGCCCAGCTCGGCCGGGATCTCCAGCAGCAGGTCGGCGCCCTGGAGCGAACCGATGCGGGAGGAGGCCTGGCTGCCCTCCACCAGCGCCAGCAGCTCCCCCTCCGGGCCCACCTGCAGCCGGGCGCGGGCCAGCTCGGGGCGGCCGGCTCCACGCTTGAGCTCCGCGGCCAGCCGCACCTTCAGGCGCGGCAACGGCTGCACCGGCGCCCCCTCCAGCACCTGCAGCGCCGGCACCAGCAGCTGCAGGGCGGTGATCGCCGCGGCCACCGGATTGCCGGGCAGCCCGAACAACGGCACGGTGCCGTCTGCGCCGGGCCGCTGCAGCTGCCCGAAGGCGAACGGGCGGCCGGGTTTGAGGAACAGCTTCCAGAAGCTCACCTGCCCCAGCTCCGCCAGCAGCGGCCGGATCCAGTCGCTGTCGCCCGCCGACACGCCGCCGGTGCTCACCACCACATCGCAGCTGGCGGCCAGCTCCAGCAGGGTGGCGCGCAGGCGCTCGGGCGCATCGGCCACCACCCGCTGCTCGGCCACCTCCACCCCCAGGCGCGCCAGCAGCGCCGCCAGCAGGGTGCCGTTGCTCTCCCAGATCTGACCCGGCCCGCGCGGGCTGCCGGCCGGCACCAGCTCATCGCCGCTGATCAGCAGCCCCAGCCGGGGCCGGCGCCGCAGCGCCAGGGTCGCCACACCGCAGCTGGCCAGCCGGCCCAGATCAGCGGGGCCCAGCCGCACCCCGGCGGCCAGCAGTTCCTGGCCGGGTGCGGCCTCTTCGGTGGCGGCGCGGATCCAGGGGTTGGGGCCCGCCTCTCGCACCAGGCTCAGGTGCGCGCCATCGGCCTCCACCAGTTCCTGGGGCAGCACCCGGCTGGCCCCCTCCGGCAGCGGCGCACCCGTGAGGATGCGGATCGCTTCCCCCTCCAGCAGCGGCGCGGCGTAGGGGGCGCCCGGCGCCGAGCGTCCCACCAGGCGCCAGGAGTGTCCCACCTGCGGGACACTGGCCGCGGCCAGGGCGTAGCCATCCATGATCGAGGCGCGGAAGCCCGGCACCGCTGCAGCCGCCAGCACCGGCGCCGCACTCACGCGGCCCAGGGCCTGCGCCAGCGGCAGCGTCTCGCTGCCGGCCAGGGGCGTGAGCGCGGCCAGCACCTGACGGCGTGCCTCGTCGAGCGGCAGACCTTCGCGGGGGTAGGGCTCAAGCGATGCCGCACTGTTGCTCATCGGGGGTGACGGCTCAGGAGGGCACGGCGCCGGGATGGCACCAGGCGCCGTGGCGTCCCCCCGTCTTGCTCAGCAGCCGCACCGGGCCGATGGTCATGGCCGGATCGGCGGATTTGACCATGTCGTAGAGGGTGAGCAGGCCCACCTGCACGGCAGTGAGCGCCTCCATCTCCACGCCGGTGGGGCCGGTGGTGCGGGCGGCGGCTTCCAGGCGCAGACCACGGCCATCGGCGCTGGGCTCGATGCGCACCTCCAGGCCCGTGAGCGCGATCGGGTGGCAGAGGGGAATCAGCTCCCAGGTGCGCTTGGCGCCCTGGATCGCCGCCACCCGTGCCACCGCCAGCACATCCCCCTTGGCGGCGCGGCCTTCGAGCACCAGCGCCAGCACCGCCGGATCCATGGCGATGAAGCCCTCGGCCACGGCGCGGCGATCGCTGGCGGGACGGTCGCCCACCTCCACCATGTGCACCTCACCGCTGGCGTTGAGGTGGCTGAGCTGGGTCGGGGCCGCATCCATGGCGCCGATCATGGCGCCTCCGGGCGCCTATTTCGCGGGCTGGATCGGTGCCCAGGCCATGGTGGCGTTGAACTGGCGGCACCAGATCAGCACCGACTTCTGCTTGCTCAGATCGATCGAGGCGGGGATCACGTAGGTCTGGCCGCCCTTGCTGGCCTTGAGCGGCGCCAGCACCGTGTAGCTGCCGGGCTTGAGCGGGTAGGCAGGCGGCTTGCTGCCGGCCAGGGGGGTGGCCGAGGGGCTGAAGGCCACCTTCAAGTCGGGGGCCATGTCGTTGGTCTTGAAGTCCCTGCTGAGCATCAGCAGCCGCTTGCCACCCTCGTTCTTGATCACGAAGCCGCCGCTCACCGGTGCTTCGGCCTTGATGAAGGTGCCCCGTTGCTGCTGGGGCTCCATGGCCTGCGCCGCCAGCATGGTGGTGCCGCTGAGCACCAGCGCCGCGGCAGCGCGGCTGACGCTGGAAAGGGAAAACGTGATCACGGAACGTTCGAGGCCAAAGGGTGCGGAGGGGATACCGGTGACCGGCAGCGGCGGTTTGCCGGCCGCCACTGGCCAACGCCGCTGGCCCCGCCCCATCCGATCCAGGAGGTCGGCGGTATCCCCACCATGCCGTTCCGATCCACCCTCACCGTGCCCGTGAGCCGCTCCGAAGCGGAGGCCGCCGCCACGCCGCCCCTGCCTGCCGGCAGCGGGCAGCACCAGGATCTGGCCGCCCTTTACGACAGCTGCGGCGCGCCGGTCTACCGGCTGGCGCTGCGCCTGTGCCGCTCCCCGCAGGAAGCCGAGGACCTCTGCCACGACGTGTTCGTGCGCTACTGGCAGCAGGGCCGCTATGACCCGAAGCGGGGCCCGGTGCTGGCCTACCTGCTGCTGATGACCCGCTCGATGGCGTTCAACCGCATCCAGCAACGCCAGAACCGCTGGCAGCTGGTGCAACGCTGGTCGTCCCAGCTGTTTCCGGCCGCCGTGCGCAACCCGCAGGACTGCGCCGAGGCCGACGACCTGGCCGGGCGGGTGCGCTCCGCCCTGGAGACGATCCCCGCCAACCAGCGCCAGGTGCTGGAGATGGCCTATTACGAGGGCCTGAGCCAGTCGGCGATCGCCGAACGGCTGCAGTTGCCGCTCGGCACCGTGAAAACCCGCGCCCGGCAGGGGCTGATCCGCCTGCGGACGCTGCTGATCGATTTCCACCCCCAGCCATGAGCAGCGACCACCCGCTCAGCCACCACGACGCTGCAGGCGAACCACTCGACGTGGAGGCCCTGCTGGCCGGCCACGCGCTCGGCGACCTCGACGAAGCGGAGCGCGGCCAGCTGGCCAAACTCCTGCGCCAGCAACCTGCCCTGCGCCAGCGGCTCGATGAATTCAGCACCACCCTGGAGCTGCTGCCCCTGGCCCTGCCCGCCACCAGCACGCCGCCGGCTGCCCTGCGGCAGCGGCTGCTGGCGCGCCCGGCCACGCCACGGCTGCCCGGCCTGATCGCCGCCGCGCTCGGCCTCGGTCTGCTGGCGGTGGGCGTGCAGCTGCACCGCACCCAGACCCAACTGGCCCAGCTGCAGCAGCAACTGGCCACCAGCGGTGCGCCGCTCAGCGCGGTCAGCCGGCAGATGCCGCTGCGGGCCATGGCGGGCTCAGGCGCGGGCGCCGCCAGCGGCACGGTGATCGTCACCGGCAACCCCAGCCACAACATGCTGCTGGTGGACGGGTTGCCGCCGCCGCCGCCTGATCACACCTACCGGCTCTGGGCCAAGGTGAACGGCCGCCTGGTGGGCTGTGTGCCCTTCGTGCCCGACGCCAGGGGCCATGTGGCGATGCCGATTCCCACCTCCCCCACCAGCCAGGCCAGCAGCGTGTCGGTCAGCGTCGAGCCGCTCGGTGGCCACGGCGCCAGGCCCGCAGGCCGTCAGGTGCTCGGCGACACGATCTGACCCCAGCCGCGCGATGTCCGCCCCGTCCCCCAGCCCGATCCGGCCCGCCATGGCCGCCACCGCCTTCCCGGCGCTGCACCGCCAGGGGCTCGACACCCTGCAGGTGAACCTCACCTACCGCTGCAACCAGGCCTGCGTGCACTGCCATGTGAACGCCGGGCCCAGCCGCACCGAAAGCATGACGGCGGACACCCTGGCGCTGATCCCGCCGGTGCTGGCGGCCCGCGCCGTGCGTTGCCTCGATCTCACCGGCGGCGCACCGGAGCTGCACCCCCAGTTCCGGGACCTGGTGCGCCGCGCCCGCGCCCTGGGGGTGGAGGTGATCGACCGCTGCAACCTGACGATCCTGCAGGAGCCGGGCCAGGAGGATCTGGCCGCCTTTCTGGCCGCAGAGGGGGTCACGGTGGTGGCATCACTGCCTTGCTACCTGCAGGACAACGTGGAGCGCCAGCGGGGCTCCGGCGTGTTCCGGCGCAGCATCGACGGCCTGCGCCAGCTCAATGCCCTCGGCTACGGCCAGCCGGGCAAGGGCCTGGAGCTGAACCTGGTGTTCAACCCCCAGGGGCCGGTGCTGCCGCCGGAACAGGAGCCGCTGGAGGCCGACTACCGGCGCGTGCTGGCGGCCGACCACGGCGTGGTGTTCAACCGCCTCTATGCCCTGGCGAACATGCCGGTGCAGCGGTTCGCGGCGGTGCTGAGCGCCCAGGGGCAGCTGGAGGGCTACCTGGAGCTGCTGCGCCGCAGCCACCGCGACGCCAACCTGGAGCAGGTGATGTGCCGCCGGTTGATCAGCGTCGACTGGCAGGGCCACCTCTACGACTGTGATTTCAACCAGCAGCTGGGCCTGAGGCTCGCGGGCGATCCGGCCGCCACCGCAGGCCCTGACAGCCACCCCCACCTGCGGGATCTGCTGGGACGTGACCCCAGCGGCGATCCGATCCAGGTGGCCGACCACTGCTTCGGCTGCACCGCCGGCAGCGGCTCCAGCTGCGGCGGGGCGCTGGCGGCTTGACGCGCACCGCCGCTGCGGGCGGCGCCTGGCGCTGGCTGCTGCTGCTGGCGCTGGCTGTGCTGGTGGCGCTGTTCTTCCTGCTGGACCTGCCCCAGGTGCTCAGCGTCGAGGGCCTGCGTGACGCCCGCACCGGCCTGCTGGCCTGGCGCCAGCGGGCCCCGCTCAGCGCCGCCGCCGCCTACGCCCTCGCCTATGTGCTGATCACCGGGCTCTCCCTGCCCGGCGCCGCCGTGCTGACCCTGGCCGGAGGGGCGGTGTTCGGGCTGGGGCTCGGCACCCTGCTGGTGTCGTTCGCCTCCAGCGCCGGCGCCACGATCGCCTTCCTGCTGGCCCGCACCCTGCTGCGCCAGCCGGTGCAGCAGCGTTTCGGCGCGCGGCTGGCGCCGATCGAGGCGGGCCTGCGCCGCGACGGGGTGCTCTACCTGCTCAGCCTGCGGCTGGTGCCCGTGGTTCCCTTTGTGCTGGTGAACCTGGTGATGGGGCTCACGCCGCTGCCCGTCCGCTCCTTTTATCTCGCCAGCCAGATCGGCATGCTGCCCGGCACCCTCGTCTACGTGAATGCCGGCACCCAGCTGGCACAGCTGCACAGCCTCGAGGGCATCCTCACGCCGCCGTTGCTGCTGTCGCTGGTGCTGCTGGGGGCCTTCCCCTGGCTGGCGCGGCTGGGGCTGGCGGGCTGGCAGCGCTGGAGGCTCTACCGCCCCTGGAGGCGGCCGGCCCGCTTCGATCGCAACCTGATCGTGATCGGCGCCGGCGCGGCGGGGTTGGTCACGGCTTACATCGCCGCCGCCGTGAAGGCGAAAGTCACCCTGATCGAAGCCGATCGCATGGGCGGCGACTGCCTCAACACCGGCTGCGTGCCCAGCAAGGCCCTGATCGCCACGGCCCGTCAGGCGGCGCGCATGCGCCGGGCGGATCGCTACGGCCTCACCCCCCACAACCCCAGCGTGTCGCTGCCGCAGGTGCTGGAGCGGGTGTTCGCCAAGGTGGCGGCGGTGGCCCCCCACGACAGCGCCGAGCGCTACGAAGGGCTGGGGGTGGAGGTGCTGCGCGGCCATGGCCGCCTGATCGACCCCTGGACCGTGGCGATCCGCAAGGGTGACGGCAGCGAGGAGCAGCGGCTCACGGCGCCGGCGATCGTGCTGGCCACCGGCGCCAGCCCGGTGCTGCCGGATCTGCCGGGCGCCGACGCAGTGGGTCTGCTCACCAGCGAAACCCTCTGGCAGGCCCTGCGCAACTGCCCACTGGCGTCGCCGCGCCTGGTGGTGATGGGGGGCGGACCGGTGGGTTGTGAACTGGCCCAGGCTCTGGCCCGCCTGGGCGCCCGGGTCACCCTGCTGCAGCGGGGCCCGCAGCTGCTCAGCCGCGAAGACCCCGACGCCGCCGCGCTGGTGCTCCAGGCCCTGGAAGCCGACGGGGTGGAGGTGCTCACCGGCTGCACGGTGCGGGGCTTCGAGCGGCGGCCACAAGACGCTGACGGCGGGCAGGCTGACGGCGGAGCGAAGGTGGTGCTGCTCAGCACCGGCCCTGCCGAGGCGCCCGTGCACAGCGAACGACTGTGCGATGAGGTGCTCTGCGCCATCGGCCGGCAGGCGCGGCTGAGCGGCTATGGCCTGGAGGAGCTGGGCATTCCCACCGGCCGCACGATCGACACCAACGGCGCGCTGCAGACCCTCTTCCCGAACATCTACGCCGCCGGCGATGTGGCCGGCCCCTGGCAGTTCACCCACACCGCCGCCCACCAGGCCTGGTACGCCAGTGTCAACGCCCTGTTCGCCCCGTTCCGCCGCTTTCAGGTCGATGGGCGGGTGATTCCGCGCACCACCTTCACCGATCCGGAAGTGGCCGGGGTGGGGCTGAATGAAGCGGAGGCCGCCCGGCAGGGAGTGGCGGTGGAGATCACCCGCTTTCCATTGCAGGAGCTGGATCGGGCGATCGTGGAAAGCGCCGAAACCGGCTTCGTGAAGGTGCTCACCCCGCCCGGCAGCGACAGGATCCTGGGGGTGACGATCGTGGCGGAGCAGGCCGGCGAACTGCTGGCGGAATTCGTGCTGGCGATGCGCTGGCGGCTCGGGCTCGGCCGCATCCTCTCCACCATCCACGCCTACCCCACCTTCTCGGAAGCCAGCAAGTACGCCGCCGGGGTCTGGAAACGGGCCCATGCCCCCCAGCGCACCCTGGCGCTGCTGCAACGCTTCCACAGCTGGCGCCGCGGCTAAGGGCTCCCATGGGAAGGTATGGGCACTGCCGCGCGTTGATGCCATGGGTTGGCCGCGCCCTTCCACCCGCTTCTGTGTCTTTCTCACCCTGCTGAACGACAGGCTGGGCGAGAGCATCGTGTTTCCGCTGCTGCCCTTTCTGCTGGCCAGCTTCACCAGCGATGGCCGCACGCTGGGGCTGCTGGCGGGCAGTTACGCCCTGGCCCAGTTCCTGTTCACGCCGCTGATCGGCGCCCTCAGCGACCGCTTCGGGCGGCGGCCCGTGATCGCCGGCTGTGTGGCCGGCTCGGTGCTCGGCCTGGGCGGCTTCGCGCTCACGCTGGCGGTGCCCTGGCCGGCGGGCAGTGCCTGGCCGCTGCCGCTGCTGTTCGTGGCGCGGCTGATCGATGGCGTGAGCGGCGGCACGGCCGCCACCGCCGGTGCCGTGCTGGCCGACATCAGCCCACCGGAGAAGCGGGCCAAGGCGTTCGGCCTGATCGGCGTGGCCTTCGGCGTGGGCTTCATGCTCGGCCCTGCCCTGGGGGGGCTGCTGGCGGAGATCAGCCTCACCCTGCCGTTGCTGGTGGCCGTGGCCGTGGCGGCGGTGAACCTGGTGCTGGTGCTCACCGCCCTGCCGGAAACCCATCCGCCGGAAGCACGCCAGGCGCTGCCGCGCAAGCGCGAGCTCAACCCGCTCAGCCAGCTGAGCAAGGTGTTCAGCAACCCGCAGGTGCGGCGCCTGTGCCTGGCCTTCTTCCTGTTCTTCCTGGCCTTCAACGGCTTCACCGCCGTGCTGGTGCTCTATTTCAAGGAGATGTTCGGCTGGGGGCCGGGCCTGTCGGCCGCGGCCTTCCTGGTGGTGGGCGTGGTGGCCACGCTGGTGCAGGGGGGCCTGATCGGGCCGCTGGTGAAGCGGTTCGGCGAATGGCGGCTCACGATGGCGGGGCTGGGCATGGTGATCGCCGGCACGCTGCTCGTGCCGCTGGCCACTCCCGCCACCGCCCAGCCGCTGGTGTTCATCGCGGTGGCGGTGCTGGCGGCGGGCACCGGTCTGGTCACCCCCAGCCTGCGCAGCCTGGTGTCGCGGCGGCTCGACAGCGGCGGCCAGGGCGCTGCCCTGGGCAGCCTGCAGGGCCTGCAGAGCCTGGGCAGCTTCATCGGCCCGCCGCTGGCGGGGGTGGCCTATGAACTGATCGGCGAAAAGAGCCCGTTCTGGTTGAGCATCGTGCTGCTGGCGGGCGTGGCGGTGCTGATCGCCTTTGGGTTACCCCAAGCCGGGGCGCAAAGGCAAGCAACCGCTGTACAGAAGTGATGCAGGTTGCTGGCTACGTTGGTGCCGGCACAGGTCCTGAGGGCAGTGGGTGATGCGTGAACCAGTGGTGGCCCCGGAGCTCTACATCAACCGGGAGCTGAGCTGGATCGCCTTCAACAGCCGGGTGCTGGCCCAGGCACTCGATCCCCGCACGCCGTTGCTTGAACAGGCGAAATTCAGCGCCATTTTCAGCAACAACCTCGATGAATTCTTCATGGTGCGGGTGGCTTCGCTGAAGTCGCAGCTGGAGGCGGGTGTGGACACCCTCAGCGACGACGGTCTCACCCCGAAGCAGCAGCTGCAGGCGATTCATGAGCGGCTGCGGCCGCTGCTGGAACAGCAGCAGGCGCACTATCGCGGCCACATGAAGCGCAGCCTGGCGGAGCACGGCGTGCACCTGCTCGACTACCAGCGGCTCAACAAGGCCCAGAAACAGTGGGCCGACGACTACTTCAAGACGGCGATCTTTCCGGTGCTCACCCCGCTGGCGGTGGATCCGGCGCACCCGTTTCCGTTCATGAGCAACCTGAGCCTGAACGTGGCGGCGTTGATCCGCGATCCGGACACTGGCCAGCAGCAGTTCGCCCGGGTGAAGGTGCCGCAGAAGAACCTGCCGCGCTTCGTGCAGATTCCCACCGAGCTCAGCGGCCGCAACGCCAAGGACGTGGTGTATTGCGCCGTGCCGCTCGAGCAGGTGGTGGCCTTCAACCTGCAACTGCTGTTCCCGGGCATGACGATCGAGGGGCACTACTTCTTCCGCATCACCCGCGACGCTGACCTGGAACTGCGGGATCTGGAGGCGGACGATCTGATGGAGGCGCTGCAGGAAGGCCTGCGCAAGCGGCGGCGGGGCGGCGAGGTGGTGCGCCTGGAGGTGGCCGATGAGATGCCCGAGGAAGTGGTGGAGCAGCTGGTGGAAGCCACCGATGTGGAACCGGAAGACCTCTACCGGATCAATGGCCCCCTGGGCCTCGACGACCTGATGAGCCTGCTGGCCATTCCCCTGCCGCAGCTCAAGGACAAGCCGCACATCGGCCGCACCAACGTGGCCCTGGCACGCACCCAGAAGAGCCGCCTGGAGGATGGCTCGCTGAAGGCCGAAGACTTCCAGAGCATCTTCGCGGTGCTGCGCCGCAACGACGTTCTGCTGCACCACCCCTACGACCTGTTCGCCACCTCGGTGGAGGAATTCATCAACCAGGCCGCCGATGACCCCTCGGTCATGGCGATCAAGATGACCCTCTACCGCACCTCCAAGAATTCGCCGATCATTTCGGCGCTGATCCGGGCGGCCGAGAACGGCAAGCAGGTGATGGCGCTGGTGGAGCTGAAGGCTCGCTTCGACGAGGACAACAACATCCAGTGGGCCCGCCAGCTGGAGCGCTCCGGGGTCCACGTGGTGTACGGGGTGCTCGGCCTCAAGACCCACACCAAGATCATGCTGGTGGTGCGCAAGGAGAAGGAGCGGTTGCGCAGCTACGTGCACATCGGCACCGGCAACTACAACTCCAAAACCTCCAGCCTCTACACCGACATCGGCCTGCTCTCGGCGAACGAGGACCTGGGCAAGGATCTGGTGGAGTTGTTCAACTACCTCACCGGCTTCTCCAAGCAGCAGAGCTTCCGCCGCCTGCTGGTGGCGCCGGTCACGCTGCGCAAGGGCATGGAGGGGCTGATCCAGCGTGAGATCGACCATGCCCGCGCCGGCCTCGGCGGCTCGATCCGGGCAAAAATGAATTCGCTGGTGGATCCGCCGATCATCGCCCTGCTCTATGCGGCCTCCCAGGCCGGGGTCACTGTTGAGCTGGTGATCCGGGGCATGTGCAGCCTGCGGCCGGGCGTGCCCGGCGTGAGCGACAACATCAAGGTGGTGAGCGTGATCGGGCGCTTCCTGGAGCACTCCCGCCTGTTCCGCTTCGGCAATGGCGGCGAACCGGAAATGTATTTCGGCAGCGCCGACTGGATGCCCCGCAACCTGGATCGGCGGGTGGAAGCGGTGGCACCGATCAAGGATCCGGCCCAGCACTTAGTGCTGGATCGGCTGCTCGATACGTATCTCAATGACAATGTCGCCGCCTGGGACATGCAACCCGACGGCACCTTCATCCAACGGCAGGCGGAAGGGGAGGAGCATTGCGCCCAGCTGGATCTGATCAACGGCTGGCGCACTTCGCTGCAACCCGCAGCAAACGCCTGAGCCCGGATCAGGGTCCGCGCACAGCGGCGGCCGCTGCCCCTGGCGGGCGGCCGACGCTCAACGTGGCGAAACACAGGCCACCACAACAGGCACGCCGCACGCGAATAATTGAGAAACAAAGATGTGACGACTTATTTGTGGCGAAAGTAACCGATTCATTACCCTTTCATCGGTATGCCTCTGCTATGTTCCGGCCACAACTAGCAGGAGGCCGGGGTGATGGGGACACCTCCGCGATCCACATCTGCAGCTTCGGCTGCGGGCGGCGGCATCAAGCCACCGCCGCGGGTGGGTCAACAGCGGTCCAGTGGGCGCTTGAGCGTCGATTCGATCGGCTGGTATCTCAGCAACATCGGCCGTGTACCACTTCTTACGGCGGCTGAAGAGATTGAACTGGCGCATCACGTGCAGGGGATGAAACGCCTGCTCGAATTGCCTCCCGAGAGTCTCACCGTGCGGCAGCGGCACCAGATCCGCATGGGCACCCGTGCCCGCGACCGCATGATGGCCGCCAACCTGCGGCTGGTGGTGAGCGTCGCCAAGAAGTACCAGAACCAGGGCCTCGAGCTGCTCGATCTGGTGCAGGAAGGGGCGATCGGGCTGGAGCGCGCCGTCGACAAGTTCGATCCGGCCATGGGCTACAAGTTCTCCACCTATGCCTATTGGTGGATCCGCCAGGGCATGACCCGGGCGATCGACAACAGCGCCCGCACGATCCGGCTGCCGATCCACATCTCCGAGAAGCTCTCGAAGATGCGGCGCATCACCCGCGAGCTGTCGCACCGCTTCGGCCGCCAGCCCAACCGGCTGGAGCTGGCCCATGCCATGGGCATGGAGCCCCGCGAGCTGGAGGAGCTGATCGCCCAGAGCGCTCCCTGTGCCTCCCTCGACGCCCACGCCCGCGGCGAGGAAGACCGCAGCACCCTGGGTGAGCTCATCGCCGATCCGGCCAGCCACGAGCCCATGGACCACATGGACCGCAGCCTGCAGAAGGAGCACCTGGGCGCCTGGCTCTCCCAGCTCAATGAGCGGGAGCAGAAGATCCTCAAGCTGCGTTTTGGCCTGGAGGGCTCCGAGCCGCTCACGCTCGCCGAGATCGGCCGCGCGATCAATGTGTCGCGCGAACGGGTGCGCCAGCTGGAGGCCAAGGCGATCATGAAGCTGCGGCTGATGAGCAACTTCCAGCAGGCCGCCTGAGGCCCTTGGCGCTGCCGCTCTGGTGGGAGGAGCTGGGCGAGGAATGGCGGCAGGCCCTCGGTGTTGCCGCCGTTCTGTTGTGGCTGGCGCTGGTGGTGCTGCTGGCGTTGCAGACCCGGGCCCGCTGGCCGCAGCGGGCGGAGTGGAGCCGCAAGGTGCTGCACATCGGCACCGGACCGGTGGTGCTGATCGCTTGGGGGCTGGGAATCGAGCGCTGGATCGCCCTGCCGGCGGCGGCGGCGGTCACCGTGGCGGCGGCGCTCAACCACCGCTTCCGCCTGCTGCCGGCGGTGGAGGACGTGGGCCGCGCCAGCTACGGCACCGTGGCCTACGGCGCCGCCATCACCACCTTGCTGGCCCTGTTCTGGCCGCAGCGCAGTGATGCGGTGGCGGCCGGGGTGCTGGTGATGGCCTGCGGCGATGGGTTGGCGGGCCTGCTGGGGGCGTCGATCGCGTCGCCGAGCTGGACGATCGCCGGCCAGCGCAAATCTCTGCTGGGCACTAGCGCGATGGGGCTGGTGAGCCTGGCGGTGCTGGCCGCGCTGCGGCTGGCCCTGCAGGCGGGCGGCGGGCTTGGCCCGTCGCTGCCGGCGCTGGTGGCGATCGCGGCGGTAGCGATGCTGCTGGAGCAGTTTGCCTTGCTGGGCATCGACAACCTGGCCGTGCCGGTGGCGGTGGGCCTGCTCTGGAGTTTGCTGGGCGCTCAGGCCTGAAGCATGCGCTCGCAGCGGTGGCGCCAGTCGTCGCGGGTGCCCAGACCCGCCACGATCAGCCGGTCGCTGGGCTCTTCCCGCAGCCGCAGCTGCCACTGACGGATCACCTCGGCGCGCTCCATCCACACGTTCAGCACGGTGCGCTGGATGCCTTCAGGATCCCAGCCCCGCTGCTGCGAGGAGGCCAGGGCCCAACCGAGCAGGTCATCGAGCTGAAAGGGGCGGAAGCCGGCGAAGACGGGGCCGCTGTGGCCGGCGGCGGAAGATGTCTGCTCCAGATAGAACATCTGCAGCGGCTCTGACAATCCGCAGAATTGCAATAGATAAGACATACCGCCTTCCCTGCAACGTGGTGAAGGCAAATTAGGGAGATTCACTCCAGCGACTGTTCCAGCTGAACAGTTCGTTGCAGAGCATCAATCTGGCACTCACGATTAGAGAGTGCCAGCTACACAATCAGGTGGTCAGACCGCTGCCAGCACCTCGCCGGTGGGCGCCTGGCGCTGAGCCTCCTTCACCGCTTCGGCCAGGCCGGCGAGCACCTCGCGGGTGGTGTCCAGGTCGATGCAGGCATCGGTGATGCTCTGGCCGTAGGTGAGCTGGGAGAGATCCGCCGGGATCTTCTGATTGCCCGCCACCAGGTGGCTTTCGATCATCACGCCCATCACCGGGCAGGCGGCCTGGCGCAGCTGCTCACCCACCTGAGCCAGCACCTGGCCCTGCAGGCGGTAGTCCTTGTTGGAGTTGCCGTGGCTGCAGTCCACCATCAGCCGCGCCGGCAAGCCGGCCTTGGCCAGCGAGGCCGCCGCCGCTGCCACCGCTTCCGGGTGGTAGTTGGTGCCGCCCTTGCCGCCGCGCAGCACCAGGTGGCCATCGGGGTTGCCGGTGGTGGACACGATCGCCGCATGGCCCTGGCGGCTGATGCCGAGGAAATGGTGCGGGCGGGCGGCCGCCTCCATGGCGTTGATCGCCGTCATGACGCTGCCGTCGGTGCCGTTCTTGAAGCCGATCGGCATCGACAGGCCCGAAGCCATCTCGCGGTGCGTCTGGCTTTCGGTGGTGCGGGCGCCGATCGCCGTCCAGCTGATCAGATCGGCGATGTACTGGGGCACCACCGGATCGAGCAGTTCGGTGGCGGCGGGCAGGCCGAGCTCGGCGAGATGGAGCAACAGACCGCGCGCCAGGCGCAGGCCGGTGTTGATGTCGTAGCTGCTGTCGAGATGGGGATCGTTGATCAGCCCCTTCCAGCCCACGGTGGTGCGCGGCTTCTCGAAATACACCCGCATCACGATCTCCAGCTGATCGAGGTGCTCCGCCCGCACCCGGGCGATGGCAGCGGCGTACTCCTGGGCGGCTGTCACGTCGTGGACGGAGCAGGGCCCCACGATCACCAGCAGGCGCGAATCACGGCCGTGCAGGATCGCCTTGATGCGCTCGCGGGCGCCGGCCACCACCGCCGCCGCCGCTTCGCCGAGGGGCAGCTCCCGGTGCAGCACCGCCGGCGCCACCAGCGGCCGGGTCTCCACCACATGGAGGTCGGAGGTGGGGATCATGGCGGCAGGCGGAGGGGCGCTCGAAGACCCACCCTAGAAGCCGGCTGCCACGCCCCCCTTACCGCCACCGTTCTGCAGCCGATGCCACCGTTGGCGGTCCGGCGGCCGCAAAGAATGGAAGCCTCCCGTACGTTCAAGGGATGACCCCTTCTCCTATGGCTTCGTCCCCCATCGCCGCCGCCGATCTGCTGGCCACCTACCGCACTGCCGCTGCGGAACGTGAGGCCCTCGGCGTGCCGCCGCTGCCGCTCTCGGCGCCTCAGGCCCAGGCCCTCACCGAGCTGCTGGAGCAACCGCCCGCCGGCGAGGAGGCGTTCCTGCTGGATCTGCTGAGCGAACGGATCCCGCCGGGGGTGGATGAGGCGGCCTACGTCAAGGCGGGCTGGCTGAGCGCCGTGGCCCAGGGGCTGGCCACCAGTCCGCTGGTGGATCCGATCGCGGCCACCCGGCTGCTGGCCACGATGATCGGCGGCTACAACGTGGGGGCGCTGATCACGCTGCTGAGCCACGCCGATGCGGCGATCGCCGCCGAGGCCGCCACGGGGCTGAGCGGCACCCTGCTCGTCTACGACGCCTTCAACGACGTGCTGGAGCTGGCGGAGACCAACCCGTGGGCGAAGCAGGTGGTGGAGAGCTGGGCCGAGGCCGCCTGGTTCACCAAGAAGGCACCGCTGGCGGAGGCGATCACCGTGACGGTGTTCAAGGTGGAGGGGGAAACCAACACCGACGACCTCTCGCCGGCCACCCACGCCACCACCCGCCCCGACATTCCCCTGCACGCCCAGGCGATGCTGGAGACGCGCCAACCCGGCGGCCTCGAGCAGATCACTGCTCTCAAGGCGAAAGGCCATCCGGTGGCCTATGTGGGCGATGTGGTGGGCACCGGCAGCTCGCGCAAATCGGCGATCAACTCGGTGCTGTGGCACACCGGCACCGACATTCCCCATGTGCCCAACAAGCGCTCCGGCGGGGTGATCCTGGGCGGCAAGATCGCGCCGATCTTCTTCAACACGGCCGAGGATTCCGGCGCCCTGCCGATCGAATGCGATGTGGCGGCGCTGAACACCGGCGATGTGATCACGATCCGCCCCTACGACGGCACGATTGAGCGCGCGGCGGGTGAAGCCGGGGCCGGCGAAATCGTGGCCCGCTTCGAGCTCAAGCCCAGCACGATCACCGATGAGGTGCGCGCCGGCGGCCGCATCCCGCTGCTGATCGGCCGCTCCCTGACCGACAAGGTGCGCGCCCGCCTGGGCCTGCCCGCCTCCGACCTGTTCATCCGTCCGGTGGCACCCACCGACACTGGCAAGGGCTTCACACTGGCCCAGAAGATGGTGGGCAAAGCCTGCGGCCTGGCCGGGGTGCGGCCCGGCACCAGCTGCGAACCGCTGATGACCACCGTGGGCTCGCAGGACACCACCGGGCCGATGACCCGCGACGAGATGAAGGAACTGGCCTGCCTGGGCTTCTCCTCCGACCTGGTGCTGCAGAGCTTCTGCCACACCGCCGCCTACCCGAAGCCGGTGGATCTCAAGACCCACGCCGAACTGCCGGATTTCATCAGCTCCCGCGGCGGCGTGGCCCTGCGCCCCGGCGACGGCATCATCCACAGCTGGCTCAACCGCATGCTGCTTCCAGACACGGTGGGCACCGGCGGTGACAGCCACACCCGCTTCCCGCTGGGCATCTCCTTCCCGGCCGGCTCGGGCCTGGTGGCCTTCGCCGCCGCGATCGGTGCCATGCCGCTCGACATGCCCGAATCGGTGCTGGTGCGCTTCAGCGGTTCGCTGCAGCCGGGCGTGACCCTGCGCGATGTGGTGAACGTGATCCCGTGGGTGGCGATCCAGAAGGGTCTGCTCACGGTGGCGAAAGCGGGCAAGAAGAACGTGTTCTCCGGCCGCATCCTTGAAATCGAAGGGCTGCCGGATCTCAAGCTCGAGCAGGCGTTTGAGTTGACGGACGCCTCCGCCGAACGCTCCTGTGCCGGCTGCACGATCAAGCTCTCGGAAGAGACGGTGGCGGAATACCTGCGCAGCAACGTGGCGCTGCTCAAGAACATGATCGCCAGGGGCTACAGCGATGCCCGCACCATGGCCCGCCGCATCCAGGCGATGGAGGCGTGGCTGGCGGATCCGCAGCTGCTGAGCGCCGATGCCGACGCCGAGTACGCCGAAGTGATCGAGATCAACCTCGATGAACTCACCGAACCGGTGCTGGCCTGCCCGAACGATCCCGACAACGTCAAGCTGCTGAGCGAGGTGGCGGGCGACCGGATCGATGAGGTGTTCATCGGCTCCTGCATGACCAACATCGGCCACTACCGCGCCGCCGCCACGGTGCTGGACGGGGCCGGCACCAGCGCCGCCCGCCTGTGGGTGTGCCCCCCCACCCGCATGGACGATGAGGTGCTGCGCGCCGAGGGTTACACCGCCAAGTTCGAAACCGCCGGCGCCCGCATGGAGCTGCCAGGCTGCTCGCTGTGCATGGGCAACCAGGCCCGGGTAGAAGACAACACCACGGTGTTCTCCACCAGCACGCGCAACTTCAACAACCGCCTCGGCAATGGCGCCCAGGTGTATCTGGGCAGCGCCGAACTGGCGGCCGTGTGTGCGCTGCTGGGCCGCATTCCCACGCCGGCCGAATACCTGGAGATCGCGGCGGCCAAGATCGATCCACTCTCCGACCAGCTCTACCGCTACCTCAACTTCGACCAGATCGACGGCTTCAGCGACGCCGGCCGCGTGGTGAGCGTGGAGGAGGAGGAGAAGGTGCTGGCGGGGGTCTGAGCGCTGGCAGGCTCGGGGCCTGCTTTCAAAGCGGCAGAAACTCTGTGAGCAACTCCACCGAAAGCAGGCGCTCGGGGGAATCGGGCGTGGCCTCGAACAATGCCCGCCATTCCGGGTTGCTGGCTTCGTAGGCCGTTCGGGCGCCGTAGGCGGCCATGTCGTCGTATTCGATGTGAAGGATCAGGCGCTCCGTGTCAGGCCCTGGCACGGAGCAGCGGAACAGCTTGAACGCCCGCGGCATCACAGGACTGGTGAACCGGGGCGAACCGGCCTGCGCCAGCTTCTCGAGAAAGTCGCCGGTGCGGCCCGGCTTCACTTCGTAAATGAAGCGAGCGAGGACTGTCATTGCGGCCAATGTCGAGATGGTCCGCTGAGCTTAAGCCGCAGGAAGAACGCAGGCCGTTGAAACGTTTACCGAAAGGATTGGATCCCCTCAAGACTGGAGCGTGAGTGACCAGGGGTAGGTGCACGGAGAATCAACCTGTCAGTTCAAGCACGAGAGGTCAGACATTATTAGCGGATCTGAACGGTAAATGCCCCCTTATCCATGAAGCGCTAGATGGAATTGCTGATGCGTATAGCAGCAACGATGACGGGGGGAATTCCCAAAAAGAGTGTCGAACACCAAAGCCCCAGCACTGACCCACGTTTTGCACTGCACGCCAACGCCGTACCCCCCACGCCAACCAACGCCAATGCGAAGAGCAGAAAGACAACGGCATAGGCTATCTCGCCATCTCGAGAACTTGCCATTAGCGCCCATTGCACCATGAAGGCCAATCCAACCGTATCAATCGCAAGAAAAAACCAGCCGAACGCTTTGAGAGTTTTCGCCATGCAACCTGCTCCACGATACTCACGACTGATTCTTGCAAAAGCCGGTGCCGGCATGGCATGAATACCACGCAACCATCACACATACCCGCAGCCTGCGCCGCAAAGATGGAATGACGCAACATCGACACCGATGATCGCGGGCAACCGAACAGCTTGCTGAACAGACACGCTCCACGTCATGTCAGCAGCGCTCGAAAGGGGGTGCCATTCCATCCTCATCACATTCAGCCCATGCTGGGATCCATTGATGCTCAGCGTGCCAGTCGCGCCCGTATGTCCTGGAGCCGGGCGATGTTGTTCACGATCAACGGAGCGCTGTCGAGGCCCTCGAGATAATCGAACACATAGGCGAGCACGGCATAGATGGCGCCGGCACTGAACACCGGCGATCGGGTGAAGTCGATCAGCAGCACCACCAGCGCCACGATCGTGGCGAGTTCCGTCACGGTCCAGGTCCACGACTCGCTGTCGGAGAGCTGCACATGCCAGCGACGCACCCGGCCGAAGTGGCGACGCAGACGCAGCGGGCGCGCCGCCTCAATGTCCGCGATCTCGCGTTCGATCTGGTCGTTAAGGCCGCGATGCAAGCGAAGGGCGCGCCGCCAGTACCAGGCGTTGACGAGCCCCATCGGCAGCAGCACTGCCATCGCGATGAATCCCGCCTGGAGGTCGTAGGTGAACAGCATCACCAGCGAGCCCACCACGGTCACCACCTGGGAGAACATCGCCGGCACATCAGCCTCGAAGAAGCCGACCATGTCGCGCATCATCTCGACCCGCGCCGACACGATGCTCGTGCCGTGGCCGAGGTGCTTCTGCTCAGCGACGGTGAGCACGGCGAGGCGGGCATAGAGGCCCATGAAGACCCGGGTATCGAAGCGCTGCCGTACGAAGGCCGTGACCAGGTGCACGAGCCACACGGCGATCAGCGCCGAAAGGCCCCGGTAGCTGCCCTTCAGCAGCCCGTCCACCGCCCAGCCGGTGATGGCCGGATAGGCCAGCATGCAGAGGTTCTCCAGCAGCGTCAGGGTGTAGGTGCCGGCGATCGACAGCCGTTCACTGCGGGAGAGGGTGGAAAGGAGCGTCTGCGGCATCACCTGGCCCTGATGTCACCAGCCTGACTGCTTGGGAGGCTCAGAGCCGCGACCAGCGCAGCAGGCTGATGCCCCCCAGGGCGATCGGCAGCAGTCCCGTCACCACGATGAACCAGGTGCCGTCGTCTGGCGCACCCATCAGAGCCGCCTTGCCCTGGAGCAGCACCAGCGCGCCACCCAACACCGCCAACAGGCCAGCCACCATGACCCAAGCCAGGCGCCTACGGCCGGGGCGTGTCCGTGCAAAGGCCAGCAGCCCCAAGCCCAGGGGCAACGCGACCAGCACGTAATGAACCACCAGAGGAACAAGGAAGGAGAAGAACGTCATCGCTCGGATGGCATGGCTGGGATGATGGCTCAGGCCATGGTGGAGCGCCTTACAACGCGCTGCCCTTGGCTGCTGCACGTATCTTCAGCGCACGTGCATCTCCCTGCTTGGCGGGATAACGAACCGCATGCCGGATCAGCCACTGCAGGTCAGCGGAGGCACCTTCCCGCAACCAACGCTCACAGGTGGTAAAGACGAGTTCCGGATGGTCTTTGGCGATGTCCCCCAGGTGGTTGGCAACGCTGCGGCGGACGTACAGCGATGAATCGTTCTTCAGAGATTCAAGGATGGGAAGCGTTGGCCTCGGATCGGCCACAAACGAAGGAATGCGTTTCCCCCAAGGGAGCCTTGGCCGCGTCCCCTCGCTGCAGAGGCGCCTTACATGCGGATTAGGGTCGGTGATCCACTGATCAACCTTCTCCAACGTGCGCGCCTGCTGCCGGATCAGAAACGTGCGGATGGCAAATTCCGAGGTGAAGCGCATGGTGAGGGCATGCAAAGCCAGCATCGACGTGTCAAAAGGATCGTTGCCGCTGCTGTGTTGGACATCCTGCCCGTACTCAGAAATAAAGAAGCTGTGTGGAAGATAGAAAAAGCCTGCCAGCCCCATCTCTTCTGCTGCTGACTTCTCCGGCGTCAACGACGCCATGAGGACCTGAACAGCCTCCTGGTAGTTCCCAGGCAGGACGTCACGAAGCGCCCTGGCGATATGCATTCCACGCTGCATGATGGCCAACGGCTCAATGCCTGCCAGTGCGGATTCGCAGAATCGGCTAACCGGAAAGTCTGCATCAACAATCTGCAGGTTGTTCGCCAGACACTCAATGGCCTCCTGGCCCAGCAGGTGCTTCAGAGGCGTGCCCTTCTGAATGGATCGGGGCGCTGCAGGGATCGTGGGTATTCGAGGCGTCATCAAGGCCCGATCAATGCCAAGGCCCATCGAGATGGGCCATCGGCTGTGTGGTGTCAGGTTGGAGCGTTGGCAAGATCGCTGGCCACCTGAGCAAGAATCTCGTTCGCATGGCTGATAGCAATGAAGTGGCCTGCTCCGCTGATGGAACGCCAGATGGCACCAGTTTGTCATCCGTTCCCTGCCAGAAGTGGACCGGAAGCGTGACTTTGGTCATGTCAAACGGCCAAGCCTCATAGAGCATCGTGGCGTCAGCGACAAGCCCCTCAACGCCCTGCCGAAAGCATTCCCGTGATGCCTCCAGAGAAGATGCGGGGAATGGCTCGCCCCGTCGCCCCGGTCACCGATGGGATCGAGCCGGCAGAGGGCTCAGCCCCCCACCACCAGGGCATCGACAATCTCATAGCGTTCAAAGTTCTCCCCAAGACTGAGCACCGAGCTATCCCCGCGACGCTGCACCGAGAGCCGCTCAGGTTGATCCGAAGCAACCGCCTTTCCCTTCACGAACAGGAACTGACGCTTCTGCCCCTCGGGGTTCGTCACCACCACCGTGGCACTGTTGTTGGCCCTGCGGATCACGAAGGCCTTACATCTGGTGGCCTTGCCGCTGCTCCCGGACACACAAGGAACCTCCGCCGAAGCGTGGTACGGAGTGCCGGGGATCAGGGCATCGCGGGAAGCGGGCACAGGCGCGAGGGGAGCACCGCCGATGCCCACCTTCAGGCTGTAGGTGCTCGTTTCGTTGCGGCGCGCAGCCGGCCGCATCAGGTACACCCTCACCCTCACGTCGCCATCGCTGGGCAGGAGGCCACGGAAGCGGTTGACGGAGCTGCTGCCGATAAACAAGGCGGTGTCGGTCCCGGCCGCCATCACGTTGACGTAGTTCTGCGGATTGGACCCCTTGAGCTCCACCGTCAGGGTCTGACCGGCGCCGGCCCGCAGTTTGTAGTCGACGGTCTGGTCGCCCTTGAGCTGGCCCTTGAGCAAGGCGGAATCGGCGCCGGCTCGAAACGTGACCCGTTGACTCTCGATCGCCACCTGGGCCAGGGCGCCCCCAGCGGGGAGGCTGATGGCCAGGAGGCCAGCGCCCAATGAGGCGAGTGGAGAACGCATCGGACGCTTCGGGGGGAGAATTAAATAACCTACTTCGCTTTCACTCCGGAATGTTGCTGATCGCCGATGGCCTGACTTGCTGGGCTTGCGCATTCCGCCCCCAACGAAGGACTGCGATGACGCAGATGATCGCGATGGGGTACACGGAGTATTGAATAGAGGAGGGTGCTGCGCCGACAGCGACGTTCAGGAACAAGGCACTGTCCCAAAGCCCATGCAGAATCATCGATAGAATCAGAGTGCCGGACATGCGACGAATGGCGTAGAAGCCACTGCCCATGATGAATGTCAACAGCACCTGCACAGGCATGGCACATAGCGGAAATCCGAAGAGGACGTTAGGAAGATGAAGTGCGGAAAACAAGAGGGAACTGATCAGCCATACCTTGCCCTCACTAACGCGACTTCGAAGGCCCACGATCAGGCTTCCCCGAGTGATCATTTCCTCGCCGAATCCAACTCCCACGGCTCCGAGCATTGACCAACCAAGAAGCTCAGAGGTGGGCTGTTTCGGTAGCACACCCAGGAAGTTAATCACAATCACCACTGCCATCGCGATAGGAAGGATCCAAACCCACTGAGGGCCGGATCTCGTTTTATCGAACAGAACCATGCGCCACCATCCCAGGGCAGTGATGGCAACCACAAGGAATGCGGATCCGAAAAGAGTTGGAAACGCATACCACAGCTTCGTGGTTAGCGCATTCTCGCCAATCCGATTGTAGTCGACCCTATTGATGATCCATGTGGCAAAGAAGATTGCCAGATAGCCCAGATATAATTGAACTCCGATCCATACGCTTGGCTTGCGGCTCGACGTGTCATGCTCAGCAGGCTGAAGACAGCGAATCGGATAAGCGCGCCTAGCACTGCACTGGCAGGGAAATCACCTCGCGATCGTATTGGCCTTTCCAGAGTCTCCCATTGATTCCGTGGCTGGATTTAAGGTGTTCTATGACATTCTGGGTGTCACAAGTCAAGCCCAAGGCCGCCGTCCGGAGGGCCGGCGGCCAGAGCGATCAATGGCCTGAGTGTTCAGGCGATCACCTGCAGTTGCTGGGTTCGGTATAGGTGATCGACTGATACCGTCCGTTGGTGGTACGCACAGCCACGCAGCTGTTGGTGCGGGGCTGCTCCCAGTAGGAGAAGGCACTGTCGCCGATCTGGTCGCCACCGCGGTAGGTGTACCCCTTGCTGGTCATCTCGCTCTCAGCACTGGCGCCCTTCACCCCCACCAGCGGCTGCAGTGCGCTCACCGGGGCTCCCACGCGGGCGGGTTCGCTGCTGCCGCCCTTGTTCGATCCGGCAATCAGAGCGCCGATCAGCCCTCCCAGCGCGACTCCGACGATGGTTGCGCTGGTGGCCTTCTGGGGCCTGTCCTCGAAATCCACGTCAGGGTTCTGCACGTTGTCGAGCTTCACCGAGAGGCGATGATCTCCCCCATCTGTGTTCCACAGGAACACATCGTGGTCGGGCTTGGCGTTGTGGCGCACGTTCACGATCCCGGCGTAGGTCTGCAGTTGCAAAGCCTGAGGGTTGGGGCCAGAGAAGTTGAAGTCGGTGCCGTCATCGAGCTTCACCACAAAGGCATCGGTGCCGCCGGCCGCCTTGTGCTTGAAGCTGCAGTGACCATTGAAGAGCTCATTGCCCGCTCGCTCCAGCTTGCAGCGGCCCGCGGCTCGCACCAGAGTCTCGGCGGACGCGAGCTGATGGAACGGAGCTGACGCCGTGAACAGCAGGAGGCCAGGACCCAGCAGGGCACCGGCGCGTTGGAGGCGAGTCTTCATCGAGCTGGTAGAGGTAGGGATGTCCCAGTGCGAGTCAACTGGAACCTCCTGAGCGTATGGGCTGTCTGCCGCCTCGATCGAGCCTTGTGACTGAACGCTGAGATCCGCCGGACAGCATCCGCAGCCGGCATCCAGGTCATCACCGTCGCGGATCCAGTGGGGCCCCATCCCGCAGCGTCGGTTCCCTGCTCCAGGTAGCGACGCCCGTCGAACATCTGTCGTATGTGGGTGGCTGGCGCACGGACCCTCCAGACAGGCGCAGCCGGCGGCGGAGGCCAAGGTGGGCAGAATGGGGCCACCTGCGCGCTGGAACGGCTGACCTGGTGGTCAACGCCAACGGGCTACCACCATCCGCCTGGGCCAGACTTGTCTGATGGAGCAGCAGACCGGCACCGATCGCATCCTCGACCTGGCCCTCATAGAGGTCGAAGCTGAGACACCGGCGTTCCTTCAGCCCCAGGATGCAGCTCTTGCTCCTTGCCTCCCCTCTGCCGCTCAGTGCTTGGCTTTCGGTTCGACTCTTGGGTCTGTGGATAAAGACAACTGTGGGCTACCTAATCACTTCCGTTGAGCTGAGCGAATTGGCTTGCCTAACGCTCATGATCAGCGGCGGGCAGCAACCCTGTGGCCTTGAAGATATTGTTGGTCCCGGCCGCTGGATCTTGGTGTTAGATGGTACATGAGGTTTTCGCTAGAGGTCTGTCGCAACTACGCGGATTGGAAACTCAAGCTGGTGCTCCCATGTGTAATAGTCAACAGGGCAAGCGTCAGTGACATCTCCTCTTACCCGAAAGATCGACACCTTCACAGGCTCCTCCCAGTAGGCACTGCCGGAATCCGGCGACAATCTTCGTCCACTCGAGCTTCCTGTGCAGTCAACAGCATTCGTTGCCCATGTCTTTTCACCTGAATATTCGCTATATACAAGATAGTCTCCAGCAGGCACAAAGATTGAATACCTCTTTTCTCCGTCGCTTGTTCTCGTGCAACGCTGCTCAGATCCTGTGACAGAAACTGCGCAGACTCTTTGGCCTGGCATAAAGTCAGAAGGATAGACTAGATTCCCGCTGATTCGAAAGGGCGCTTCTGCAATGCTCTTAGTGGTAACCACAGGAATGGTATCAATGACGGATGAAACCGGAACGCGTGAGTCGGACGTACAGAGGTCATTAACTATTTGACCCCAGCCCGTAGCTAATGAGTATTCAGACCACTGCAGCGCCCCGGTATATCTTAGATTTCCTAGCGGACCATTGCTTCTTGCAAGCTTCCTAGACGAACAATCAACAAGAACCGTCATTCTGCTCGCACTGCCATCTGCATAAGAGACAAAGATATTTCTCCAAGCCTTGCCTGTAGGCTTAGCCCAATAAGCCCAAGGAACCAGGGCACCCGAATAGTTACGCCACTCAGCTGCTGCATTGCCCCTATAGGTGCCCGGCAATTCTTGAGGCTTAACCTGAGCGTTAAAGGCAATCAAAACAACAGCTGCCGCGGCAAATCCAGTGCTGCATTGGGAAAGACTAGTTGCTCTCATCTCAATGGCGACCTGCTGTGGTATTCATGAAATTGTGATTTGGTTGGCTTAGGGGGGGGCATAGGGAGAAATAGTAGCCCGGCTGCATCTTTTGCAGCAATCCATCTAACGCTGCCCCTGAGTGGCAGGCAATAACTCTAAAGCGCTAACAGGAAATCGGGGGTGGCCTGTCCACTCAAGAGGCATGTTAGGCGTCATTGGGCAGATTCACTCGAACTAAGAGAGGCATGTGATCGCTCCATTGCAACCAATTGTCAGATTCACCGACCCAAGCTGAGCAGTCACCTAGCCACATGACAGGCGCGAAAGCGTAATCGATGTGATACGCCTTGGCAGTATTCCGCTGCAAAAAGAATGTTGGCTCCGGCTCTGAACCCTGCGGAATTCCCCGGCTGCGGTGATAGACGCTCTCCAGACCCATTTCCGAAAGCTCTCTGACTACATCAGTGTGGTTCCACCACCGATCCCATTTATCCCAGCGAACATTGCTATTCAGATCTCCAACAATCACCGTTGGCTGAGTTGAAAGCACGGCGCGGTGAGCTTGAATGAACTTCCAGAGCTGTCCAATGTATTGGAAGGTAGGTGAGTTTGCTTGCCGTGTCCAGGCAGCCACGAGCAAGAAGCTATCGTGAATCCGGCAAGGAAGAAACAGTTCGAGTTGGCCTAGATCAAGATCGACAGGGGCAATCTTTACTTCGGGAGCGGCGAACACTCCAAGACCCTTGTGCCTGTTATTTCCAGCCCACAGGTAGTTCTTCGCCCATGCCTTATACGAAGCACTCGTGGAGCGACCGGGGTCTTCGCACTCTTGGATGACGGCTATATCAAACTTCAAGGCGTTTAAAGCATCGAGCTTGTTGCGCAAGGCACCGTTGCAGTTCCAGGTCACGATGTGCATACGCCTAACGTTTGAGCTAACCGGACCGTTGCGGTATGTGGCTAAGGGCCCAGAATGAAATGGAGGGCCTTTAGCCGCATGCCGCAATGGGTCCGGTTGAGCGAATGGTTAGGCCTCACCGTGCTTCGCCGGATTGGTTTACCAGTACGTGGGATTGCGGAATGCCTCAACACAGGAAGGTTTGTCACTTCGCGTTTGGATAGGTTTATCTGTCAGTGACTTCCCCAGCCAGCCAAATGGCATTGAGAGCTCCATAGGTGACTGTAGTACCTTCTCCGAGAGTGGCGTAAAGCCAGCCTTACCGTAGAATTCCGGGTCCCCGTATGTAACTACAACTTCAGTGCCTGCTTTGGCCATGAATTCCATGGCGAATCTGATAAGTTCTTTTCCGATGCCGGACCGTTGGTGTGTGGTTAAAACGGCAACGGGAGCGAGCATGTACACAAGACTCTCGTCTTGAAACGTAAGACGAGTGAGGAAGACGGCACCAATAACTGACCTGTCCTCAATGGCGCCAAAGCAAAATACATTTGTATCATCTATGTTGCTAGCTAGTTTGGAGGCAAGGCTTCCAATTAATTTCCCTTCGTCTTCTCCTTCGGTCGAACTGAATGTTGACTGAAACAGCAGTTCAAGATCGGCCTGGCTGTCTTTTCGTAGTAGTTCGAACTGCATTGATTTGGCTCTTTCTGGCATTGTTCGCGCGCCGTGACGCTGGGGTTGGTGTGAGGCCTAACGCTGCCCCTGAGTGGCAGGCAGGGAGTGTGGGGTGGCGAAGCTAAGAGTCGTTGGCGGCCTGACCACTCGAGGGGCTTGTTGGGAGGCAGATATGTGTACTAAGTGATAATATTATCCTTGGATTCGGATTTGGCAAAGGAAAAGATTTCAGCCGGATCCTTGCCTTGAAATACTCCGTCAAGGATTTCACGTATGGGAATGATTTTAACCTCACCGTTCCTTGAAATACTGAGCGTTGACCCCGGTGAGCGTTTCTCCTTCTCGTACAGCATTAAAAGAAACCCCATTGATTTTGAGATTTCTTCATATGCATTCTTTTCTGTGAAATCCTTGCCTTCCGCTTGCAAGAGTGTTGCCAGTTCGGGCTCAATCTCACTCATATTGAGTTTAATTGATAGCTCTCCAGCAAGCTATGCTGCTAAGTGATGAAGCACGCCGTTATTATCACTGGGCATGCTGATTCCAATATTTTCCCCAATTCTTTGCATAGAGATCACTCCGCTTGGATGACAGCCATTCGACTCCAAGTCAAGACATATCCTCTTAATCTGATATTGTGCGCTTATGGCACTTGCCTTTGAGAGCACTATAGATACTGCCAAGACAAGGATGGGCCCAGTGATAAGCGATGAAACAATTATGATAATAGCAATGTTGCCTATTGAGTATGATGGATAGAGGCTTGATGTTAGAAGTAGAAGCAAAGCAGCGATGCAGAAGGTGATCACTATTGCTGAACAAGCTTTGCTAATCTTTCCGAGCCTTTTTGGTAAAACTCCGGCTCACTATGTTTAGTGAATCTCTCGCGAAGGACGAATGTCCTCCGGATTCATCACAATACTCAGAAGCTGCGGATGAAAGATGTTTTTTGAAAAGTGCATAATCATCCTTGACTCGCTCTTGTATGACTCCTCAAACCGCGTTCATGCCAAAAGCAATTTCAAGAAGACTGCTAAAACTAGAAATGGGTGCAGCTGTCATTAGAGTTTCTGAAGAATCAGGATGGTGTCGCTTCAAATCTCATTGATAGGCCTATCGTTCATAAGCTAGTAACAGGATACTTCCCTTTGGCCTCCCAACGCTGATTGGGCGGACCCAGTGAAAGCCTCGCTGTGCCTACCCAGTGAAGCCTAAGAGAGGTAAGGACTGAAGGCAAAGAGACACAAACCCAGGCCAGACCAATGATCCCAGGCTTTCCCAGCCAAGGGACCCAGGTTTTCGGCGGACCCGTATAAAACAGTTCATCTTGTTACAGAAGGTCGGCTGGACTGCTGACTCCCAAGGGCCCGCGGTTCAGCACATGCGTATAGATCATGGTTGTCTGCACATCCTTATGCCCCAGCAGTTCCTGGATCGTGCGGATGTCCTGGCCCCGCTCCAGGAGATGGGTGGCAAACGAATGGCGGAAGGTGTGGGGTGACGCCGGCTTGTGGATCCCTGCAGCAAGCACCGCTCGCCGCACGGCCTTCTGAATCAGGCTGGGATCGAGATGGTGCCGGCCCTGCTCACCTGTGGCCGGATCGCACCATCGGTGGTGTTGTGGAAACACCCACTGCCAGCCCCACTCCACCGGAGCGTTGGGATACTTTCTCCCCAGAGCATGGGGCAGTGGCACCCGGCCATAGCCCTCGGCGAGATCCTGGCGATGCACCCGCCGCACGGCCACCAGGTGGTCCTGCAGCTGCTGGCCCACACGGTTGGGCAGCAGGCTGCGGCGATCCTTGCCGCCCTTGCCGTTGCGAACTGTGAGTTCGCGCCGCTGGAAATCCAGATCCTGCACCCGGAGGCGCAGCGCTTCCATCAGCCGCAGCCCACTGCCGTAAAGCAGCCCGGCCACCAGCCCCTCCACGCCAGACAGCCGCTCCAGCACCGCGCCTACCTCCTGGGGTGTCAGCACCACCGGCAGCCGCTGCCTGGCGCGAGCCCTCACCAGCCCCTCCAGGTCCAGATCCTGCTTCAGCAGCTCCCGGTACCCCCGCTTTCAGGAAAGATGACACCCCTTTCAATCGCACACCCGGGGGCTTGATGGAGCAGATCAATGCGTCGTTACAGCGAGGCCGTGAAGGCTGATGTGAGGAGACGGATGAGCCCGCCGCACC
>NZ_JAGQBN010000021.1:0-52715 GCF_024345655.1 Synechococcus sp. Lug-A
GGCGCCGGGGGTCATCCACCGCTGCCGCTGCAGTGCCGCCAGGGCGGCCGGTTTGTCCTTCACGCCGGTGAGGCAGTGCTGCACGCCCAGGTAGCGGGCCCGCTGCTCGGTGGCCCCGCTCTTGCCGCCGCTGAGCAGGGCCACCTCCAGCCCGGCCTGCTGCAGCAGGCGGATGCCCAGCCCGTCGCGCACATCGAAGCGTTTGATCACCTCACCGCTCTCGGTGGTCCAGAGGCCGCCATCGGTGAGCACCCCGTCCACATCCAGCACCAGCAGCTTCAGCTGCCGCAGCCGATCGCGGCAGCGCCGCGCCGCCAGCCGGCTGCGGCCGCAGGCCAGCCAGCCGCCATTCACAGCGTGCTGACCGCTTCAGGGCGCTGCTGCAGCGGGGCGCGGATCGCCAGCAACTGCTCCAGCAGGGGTTCGAGCCGATGCAGCGGCACCATGTTGGGCCCGTCGCTGAGGGCGTTCTCCGGGTCGGGATGCACCTCCATGAACAGGCCGTCCACCCCCACGGCCACGGCGGCGCGCGCCAGCGGCGCCACGTATTCACGCTGGCCACCGCTGCTGCTGCCACGACCACCGGGCTGCTGCACCGAGTGGGTGGCATCGAAGATCACCGGGCAGCCGAGCGCCCGCAGCTGGGGCAGGCCGCGGTAGTCCACCACCAGGGTGTTGTATCCGAAGCTGGAGCCCCGCTCGGTGAGCCAAAGCTTCTCCACGCCGGCCTCGCGCAGTTTGGTCACCACCTGCGCCATGTCCCAGGGGGCGAGGAACTGGCCTTTCTTCACGTTGATCGTCTTGCCGGTGCCGCGAACGGCATCAGCGGCGGCCAGCAGCAGATCGGTCTGACGGCAGAGGAAGGCGGGAATCTGCAGCACGTCCACCACGGCGGCCACTGGAGCAGCCTGCTGGCTTTCGTGAATGTCGGTGAGCAGAGGCAGCCCGGTGCGGCGCTTCACCTCCGCCAGCACCTCCAGGCCCTCGGCCACGCCGGGGCCGCGGAAGGAGCCGCCGGAGCTGCGGTTGGCCTTGTCGAAGCTGGCCTTGAACACATAGGTGATGCCGAGCCGCTCGGTGATGGCCTTGACCCGCTCGGCCACCTCGAACACAAGTTCCGGGCTTTCGATCACACAGGGGCCGGCGATCAGGATGAAACTCACGGTCCACCGCGTGCAGGTGCCCTCAGCATGGCTCACGGGAGCCGGGACATATGCTCACCCCAATGAGTAGGCCCATCCCCATTTTCATCGGTGTCGATCCGCGCGAGCGGGCGGCCACCAATGTGTTGATCGACAGTCTGTATCAGACCAGCACACAAACGCTGGCGATCACACCACTCGAGACGCCGCAGCTGGAGTGCCAGGGGTTGTACTGGCGCCAGCGGGATCCCAGGCAAAGCACGGCCTTTTCGTTCACCCGCTTCCTCGTGCCGCAGCTGTGCGGCTATCAGGGCTGGGCGATTTTCATGGACTGCGACATGTTGTGTCTCAGTGACATCACTGAACTCTGGGCCCTGCGGGATGATCGCTTCGCGGTGATGTGCGTGCAGCACGATCACGTTCCTGGCGAAACCGTGAAGTTTCTCGGTGAGCGGCAATCGGCCTATCCGAAGAAAAACTGGAGTTCGTTGATGCTGTTCAACACCAGCCGCTGCACCGCGCTCACCCCCGAGTACGTCAACACCGCCTCCGGCCTCGATCTGCACCGCTTCCACTGGTTGGCGGGGGATCACGAGATCGGCGCCCTGCCCGACCGCTGGAACCATCTCGTCGATGTGCAGGCGCCGCCGCCGCTGGCACCGGAGGCGGGCGGTGCCGCCCTGCTGCACTGGACGCTGGGCGGCCCCTGGTTCCGTGAATGCCGCACGATGGGCGGGCCCCTGGCCGCCCGCTGGTATGCCGCCCGCGACGACGCCATGCGTCTGTGGGATTGAGCGAAGCGGCCGCCGGTTGTGGCGTCTGCCGTCTGCACGCCGAGCCCGAGGCGATCGCCCGGTACGAGATCCTGCGCCAGCCCCTGTGGCTGCTGCGGCATCACCCCACACCGGCGCCGCTGCCGGGCTGGCTGCTGCTCGATGCGGTCCGCCACCTCGATGGCCCGGCCGCCTTCACCGCCGCGGAGGCGGCGGGCTTCGGGCCGATGTTGCAGCGCTGCAGTGCCCTGGTGCGCCAGCTCACCGGCTGCGAGCGCGTCTATGTGATCGCTTTCGGGGAGGGGGCCCGGCACCTGCACGCGCACCTGATCCCCCGCCATGCCGCCGACCCCGACACCGCCGCCTGGCGGGTGGCGGATGTGTACCGGCAGATGGAGGCCGGCGCCCGGCCAGCGGCGGCGCCCGAGCGGGTGGAAGCGCTGGTGCGGCAGGCCCGCAGCCTCACGGCGCTGTGGGAATAGGCTCCCGCCACCAGGGTCTTGGCAGCAGATGACGGGCAGTGGCTTGAGCGATCGGCAGCACGGTGGTGGCGCCTCGGCGCCTGAGCCTGCCGCCCTCGCCAGCCCACCGGCGCTGGCCTGCGTGGTGGCCGTGCCGGCGCGGCTGGAGTCGTCCCGCCTGCCCAACAAGGTGATGGCCGACATCGGCGGCCAGCCGATGCTGCAGCGGGTGCTGCTGCGTTGCCGCCTGGCGCAGCGGCCTGCTGCGGTGGTGCTCTGCACCGACAGCGAGGTGCTGCGGGCGGCGGCCGAGGGCTGGGGATTTCCGGTGCTGATGACCAGCGCCAGCTGCAGCTCCGGCAGCGAGCGGCTCGCCTCGGTGGTGGAGGCCCTGATTGCCCGGGCTGGGGCCACGGGTGGCGCCTTGGCCGCGGCCCGCAGCGTGATCATCAATGTGCAGGGGGATCAGCCGTTCATTGATCCGGCCGTGATCGATGCGATGGCACTGGAGTTTGAGCGGCGCACGCCCACGCCGGAGGTGCTCACCCCGATCTACCGAATGCCGCCGGAGAAGATCCACGACCCCAATGTGGTCAAGACGCTGCTGGCGGCCGACGGCCGCGCGCTCTACTTCTCCCGCTCCGCCATCCCGCACGTACGCGGTGAGGATCCGCAGCACTGGCACGCCCATGCGCCCTACTGGGGCCATGTAGGCATCTACGGCTACCGCGCCGACGTGCTGGCCCGCTGGAATGGCTTGCCCCACTCACCGCTGGAGCACACCGAGAAGCTGGAGCAGCTGCGGCTGATCGAGGCGGGCCTCACGGTGGGCACCTTCTCGGTGGAGGGTGATTTCCTCTCGGTCGACACCGCCGCCCAGCTGGAGCAGGCCCGCCGCCTGGCTGCCGCCTGAGCGGGCCCCGCCCACTCTGCAGGACGCCATGCGGCCACACCTTCAGCTCAAGCTGGGGCTCAGCCCCGCCTGGATCAGGTCGTGGAGTCGCAGCAGGCCCAGCATGGTTCCCGCGTCGTCGAGCACGGGCAGCACGCCGATCGGCTTGCGGCTGTTGCGCTCCATGCGTTCCAACGCTTCCACTGCCAGCATGCCCGGCCCCACCGTGATCGGATCGGCCGTCATCAGCTGACTGGCGCACAGCTCAGCCCAGCCGGACGCGGCGTTCTGCTCCAGGGCCCGGCGCAGGTCGCCGTCGGTGATCAGGCCCGCCAGCTGCTGCGGCGCGCCGCTGCGGCGCACCCAGCAGGCCCCGGCACCATCGCGCGTGAGCAGGGCGATCACGGCGCTGAGGCTGTCGCTTTCCTCCAGCGGATGCAGCTGGGTGGTGGGCAGCATCAGATCGGCCACTGTGAGCGTGAGCTGTTTGCCGAGCGCACCGGCCGGATGGTTGAGGGCGAAGTCGGCCGGGGAGATGCCGCGCCGCTCCATCCATACGGCGGCCAGGGCATCGCCGATCGCCATCGCCACCGCCGTGCTGGCGGTGGGGGCCAGATTGAGCGGGCAGACCTCCCGGTCCACCGAGGCATCGAGCACGACATCGCAGCCGCGGGCCAGGCTCGACTGCAGTTTTCCCACCAGGGCGATGCGGCCGGTGCCACGCCGGCGCAGGTGGGGAAGGATTTCGAGCAGTTCGCCGGTTTCGCCGCTGTTGGAGAGCAGCAGCACCACGTCCTGCGGGGCCACCACACCCAGGTCTCCGTGCAGGGCATCGAGCGGGTTGAGGTACAGCGACATCAGCCCGATCGAGGAGAAGGTGGCCGCGATCTTGCGGGCCACGATGCCGCTCTTGCCTACCCCCGTGATCACGAGCTTGGCCCGTTGGTCGGCGCAGCGGTCCAGCATCGCCAGGGCTGCATCCACCTGGCGGCTTTCGATCCGGCCTGCGGCAGCGGCGATCGCGGCGGCCTCTTCCTGCAGGCAGCGGGTCAATGCCGACATGGCAGCTGCTGGCGATGGGGCGTGGCGACTGTATGGCGTGCCACCGGGCCGGGGGCGGTGGCCGGGTTCAGCCGCGGGTCAAGGCCGCGCGCACTTCCCTGTCGGCGTCCTTGCGGCGCTCCTCCTGGCGTTTGTCGTGCAGCTTGCGGCCCTTGGCCAGGCCGAGCGTGAGCTTGATCCATGAGCCCTTGAGGTGCAGGTTCAGGGGGATGAGCGTCAGCCCCTTCTGATCGATGGCGATGCGCAGCCTGTCGATCTCGCGGCGGTGGGCCAGCAGCTTGCGGGTGCGCAGCGGCTCGTGGTTGAAATAGGCGCCGGCGTGGCTGTGGGGCGAGATATGCACGTTGTGCAGCTGCAGTTCCCCTTGGCGGATCAGGCAGAAGCCATCGCGCAGGTTGGCCTTGCCGGCCCGGATCGACTTCACCTCGGTGCCCACCAGCTCCAGACCGGTTTCCAGCGTTTCGAGAATCTCGTACTGGTGACGGGCGAAGCGGTTGTCGGCCAGCAGGCGGTTGGCCGCATCACGGGCTGCCCGCGCGGCTTTCTTTCCCGCTGCCTTCGCCATTGCCACCCCCGGCCTCAGGCTCGACCCTAAGCAGGCCCGGTCCTCCCTACGCTCCTGCCATGGCGATCGTGTCCTCCGGCCCGTCCGATCGAGCCTCTGGCAAGGGCTCCAGTCGCCTGGGCTCCAGACGCCTGGTGGATGCGCAGCCCCATCCGTATGACAGCGCCCTGGACCCCGCCGCAGGCCTCGACAGGGCTGACGCCGGCGACCCAGCCGATTCAGCCGGCGCCGCTGAGCTGAGCGGCACAGCCGAAGCCCCGCGGCTGCTGCGCGAGGACACGCTCCGCCCGCGCCGGCTCGGCGAGTACATCGGCCAGCGGGAGCTCAAGCAGGTGCTCGCGATCGCGGTGGAGGCCACACGCAACCGCGGCGATGCGCTCGATCACGTTCTCCTCTATGGCCCCCCCGGCCTCGGCAAGACCACCATGGCCCTGGTGCTGGCCGAGGAGCTGGGCGTGCGCTGCCGCATCACCAGTGCGCCGGCGCTGGAACGCCCGCGCGACATCGTCGGGCTGCTGATGAACCTGCAGCCGCGCGACCTGCTGTTCATCGATGAGATCCACCGGCTCAACCGGGTGGCGGAAGAACTGCTCTACCCGGCGATGGAGGACTGCCGGCTGGATCTCACCGTGGGCAAGGGCACCACGGCCCGCACCCGCGCCGTGCCGCTGGCGCCGTTCACGCTGGTGGGGGCCACCACCCGGGCAGGAGCGTTGAGTTCACCGCTGCGGGATCGCTTCGGGCTGATCCAGCGGCTGGAGTTCTACGACCTGCCCGATCTGCAGGCGATCGTGGAGCGGGCCGCCGGCCTGCTGAAGCTCGAGCTCGCCGGCGATGCTGCGATCGAGGTGGCCCGCCGCTGCCGCGGCACCCCCCGGATCGCCAACCGCCTGCTGCGTCGTATCCGGGATGTGGCGAGCGTGCGCGGCCACGCCTGCATCGATGCGGCGCTGGTGGCTGAAGCCCTCAGCCTGCACCGCGTGGATGCCCGTGGCCTCGATGCCAGCGACCGGCGGTTGCTGCAGCTGCTGCTGGAGGGCTACGGCGGTGGCCCGGTGGGTCTCGAGACCCTGGCCGCCGGGTTGGGCGAAGACCCGGTCACGCTGGAAACGGTGGTGGAGCCCTTCCTGCTGCAGCTGGGCTTCCTGCAGCGCACCCCGCGCGGCCGCATCGCCACCGCCGCCGCCCGTGAACACCTCGCCTGGCCGGAGGCGGCCTGATGCTCGCCACCCTGCTGGCGGTGTTGCTGGCCGCGCAAATGAGCGTGCCCCAGCTGTTTGATGCGGCCCTGAGCGCCAGCCGCGAGGGGCGCTTCGGTGAGGCCCTGCCCCTGTGGGATCAGGTGGTGGAGCAGCTGCCCGGTGATGCCTCCGCCTGGAGCAACCGCGGCAACGTGCGGCTGGCGATGGGGGATCCGCAGGGCGCGATCAGCGACCAGAACCGCGCGATCGCGCTCGAACCCGCCAGCGCCGACCCCTACCTGAACCGGGGCATCGCCGAGGAGTCCCTGCAGCAGTGGGACCTGGCCGCCGCCGACTACGAGGCGATCCTGCAGAACGATCCGGCCGATGCGGCGGCGCTCTACAACCTCGGCAATGTCCGCGGCTCCCAGGGGCATTGGGACCAGGCGCGCCGCTGCTTCGAAGCGGCCGATCTGGCCCGGCCGGGCTTTGCGATGGCCCGCTCCAGCGCCGCCCTGGCGGCCTTCCAGCAGGGGGATGGGGCGGCGGCTGAGCGGGAACTGCGCCTGCTGATTCGCCGCTACCCGCTGTTCGCCGATGCCCGCGCCGGCCTCACGGCTGTGCTGTGGCAACGCGGCGCATCGGGGGAGGCGGAGAGCAACTGGGCGGCGGCCTCCGGCCTCGACCCCCGCTACCGGCAGCCAGAATGGCTCCTGCAGATACGGCGCTGGCCTCCCCTGCCGGTGCACGCTCTTCAGGATTTTCTGCAACTGGCCCGTCGATGAGCCCTGCCGCGTCAACGCGTCCGTCCCTGTCCAGCCTGCCGGTCGCGCCGCTGACGCTCTGGCAGCAGTTTGAGCTGGAGGCGGCCCTCCAGCAGGCGATGCCGGAGTTGATCGGGCTGCGCCGCCACATCCATGCCCATCCGGAGCTGAGCGGGGCCGAACACCAGACCGCCGCCCTGGTGGCCGGGGAGCTGCGCCTGCTGGGGTGGAACGTGCGCGAAGGGGTGGGCCGTACCGGCGTGGTCGCGGAGCTTGGCCCTGAAGCGGCGCCACTGCTGGCTCTGCGGGTCGACATGGACGCGCTGCCGGTGGAGGAGCGCACGGGCCTGCCCTTCGCCTCCTGCCATCAGGGGCTGATGCATGCCTGTGGGCACGACATGCACACCGCGATCGGCCTGGGGGTGGCGCGGCTGCTGGCGCCCCTCGCCCCGCGGCTCACGGCCCGGGTGCGGCTGCTGTTTCAGCCGGCCGAGGAAATCGCCCAGGGGGCGGCCTGGATGCTGGCCGACGGCGCCATGGAGGGGGTGCAGGCCCTGTTCGGCGTGCATGTGTTTCCGAGTCTGCCGGTGGGCAGCATCGGCGTGCGCAGCGGCAGCCTCACGGCCGCGGCGGGCGAGCTGGAAGTGGAGGTGCTCGGCGAAGGCGGCCACGGCGCCCGCCCGCACCAGTCCACCGATGCGATCTGGATCGCGGCCCGGGTGGTGAGCGGTCTGCAGGAGGCGATCAGCCGGCGGCTGGATGCGCTGCAGCCGGTGGTGGTGAGCTTCGGCAGGATCGAGGGGGGCAAGGCCTTCAATGTGATCGCCGACCATGTGCGCCTGCTGGGCACGGTGCGCTGCCTCGACACCGAGGTGCACGCCGAACTGCCCGGCTGGATCGAGGACACGGTGCATGCCATCTGCCGCGGCTACGGCGGCGAGGCGCGGGTGCGCTACCGCTGCATCTCGCCGCCGGTGCACAACGACCCGGCGCTCACCGAGCTGGTGGAGGAGGCGGCCCTGGCGCTGCTCGATCGTCCGCAGGTGCGGCGGCTGGAGCAGCCGTCCCTGGGGGCGGAGGATTTCGCCGAGCTGCTCACCGCTGCGCCGGGCACCATGTTCCGGCTGGGGGTGGCCGGGCCCGAGGGTTGCGCGGCCCTCCACAATGGCGGCTTCGACCCTGACGAAGGGGCGATCGCCGTCGGCGTGCAGGTGCTCACGCTCAGCCTGCTGCTCTGGATGGAGCGCCGGGTGTGAGCGCCCGCGACCGCACCCTCCGCGCGCTGCTGGCGCTGTCGGCGCCGCTGCTGATCCTGCTGGCGCTGATCAGCATCGTGTCGCGTCAGGGAATCCAGCGGGTGCAGGGTCTGCCGGCGCTGCTGATCGGCAGCGGCCTGCTGGTGAGCAGCAGCCTGCGCCGCCGTCGTCGCCGCCGGGTGGTGCGGGAATGCCTCCGGCAGGTGCAGTCATTTCCTCCCCCTCCGTGACAGGGTGGAGCCATGGCCGATTCCTCTTCCGACAGCAAGCCGCCGCTGGATGCGGACGCCCTGCGCGCCGCCATCGCCTCCGGTGATCCGGTGCAGGCGATGCCGGCCCTGGCGGGGCTGCGGGGCGTGGAAAGCGAGGTGGCGATCCCGCTGCTGCTGCTCGGCCTGGAGCAGGAACCCTTCATCGTGCGCTCGCTCAGCTGCGCCGGCCTGGGCGTGAAGCGCAGTGCGGCGGGCTGGGAGGCGCTGCAGCGGGCCCTGCGCCACGACGACGACGCCAACGTGCGGGCGGAGGCCGCCAACGCCCTGGCCAGCTATGGCGCCGAGCAGGCCTGGCCGCTGCTGCGCGAGGCCTTCGCCGCCGACGACCAGTGGCTGGTGCGCTGCAGCATCCTCTCGGCCCTGGCCGAGCAGGCGTTGATGGGCTTTGAACCGCTGCTTGAGCTGGCGCGCATGGCGATCGCCGATCCCGACAGCTCGGTGCGGGTGGGTGGCGCCGAAATCCTCGGCCGGCTGGCGCATGAAGCGGCGCCGGCGGAGGGTGCCGAAGCGGTGCGGGCGCTGTTGCGCGGTCTGCAGAACGACCCCGACCACCGGGTGGTGGCGGCCGCCCTCAACGGACTGCAGCCCTGAATGGGTTCTGTGCTGAACTCCGGCATTCACAGGCACCCTTGCTAGCTTTGGTCGGTCACTAGGGGTGCCGCCCCGAGCCTGCTTCCCACCGGAAGTGCGCCTGGGCCTCGGCTGAGATCACACCCTCCGAACCTGATCCGGGTCATGCCGGCGCAGGGAAGTGTCCCGAATGCAACCGCGGTCCGATCGGCCCCGGTGGCGCCCGGTTCCGGAGTTGTGTCCTCGCTTCCCAGCGACCCGGTCCGAACGCCCCATTTCTCGAGTCGATCATGCGCAGCGCCTGGATTGAGAAGCGTCGCGGCGACGCCAACGTGTCGCAGATGCATTACGCCCGCCAGGGTGTGATCACCGAGGAGATGGCCTACGTGGCCAAGCGGGAGAACCTGCCCGAATCACTGGTGATGGAGGAGGTGGCCCGGGGCCGCATGATCATCCCCGCCAACATCAACCACACCAATCTCGAGCCGATGGCGATCGGCATCGCCTCCAGGTGCAAGGTGAACGCCAACATCGGCGCTTCTCCCAATGCCTCCGACCTCGAGGAAGAGGTGGCAAAACTGCGGCTGGCGGTGAAGTACGGCGCCGACACGGTGATGGATCTCTCCACCGGCGGCGTCAATCTCGATGAGGTGCGCACGGCGATCATCAACGCCTCCACTGTGCCGATCGGCACCGTGCCGGTATATCAGGCGCTCGAAAGCGTGCACGGCTCGATCGAGAAGCTTGATGCCGATGATTTCCTGCACATCATCGAGAAGCACTGCCAGCAGGGCGTCGATTACCAGACCATCCACGCCGGTCTGCTGATCGAGCACCTGCCGCTGGTGAAGGGCCGCCTCACGGGGATCGTGAGCCGCGGCGGCGGCATCCTGGCCCAGTGGATGCTTTACCACCACAAGCAGAACCCGCTGTTCACCCGCTTCGACGACATCATCGAGATCTTCAAGCGTTACGACTGCAGTTTTTCGTTGGGCGATTCGTTGCGGCCGGGCTGTCAGCACGATGCCTCCGATGCCGCCCAGCTGGCGGAGCTGAAAACCCTCGGCCAGCTCACCCGCCGCGCCTGGGAGCACGACATCCAGGTGATGGTGGAGGGCCCCGGCCACGTGCCGATGGACCAGATCGAGTTCAACGTCAAGAAGCAGATGGAGGAGTGCAGCGAAGCGCCCTTCTATGTGCTCGGCCCGCTGGTGACGGACATTGCCCCTGGCTACGACCACATCACCAGCGCGATCGGTGCCGCCCTGGCCGGCTGGCACGGCACGGCCATGCTCTGCTACGTCACCCCGAAGGAGCACCTGGGCCTGCCCAATGCCGAGGATGTGCGTGAGGGCCTGATCGCCTACAAGATCGCCGCCCACGCCGCCGACATCGCCCGCCACCGCCCCGGCGCCCGCGATCGCGACGACGAACTCAGCCGTGCCCGCTACGCCTTCGACTGGAACCGTCAGTTTGAGCTCTCGCTCGATCCCGAGCGCGCCCGCGAGTACCACGACGAAACCCTGCCGGCCGACATCTACAAGCAGGCGGAGTTCTGCTCAATGTGCGGTCCCAAGCACTGCCCGATGCAGACCAAGATCACCGATGAGGATCTCGCCGGCCTCGAAGACGTGCTGAAGGCCCAGGCGGCTGCCGGCCAGCCGGTAGGGGTCTGAAGTTGCCCGGCCACGGCCCGAAAGGGGCCCAGCCACCCAGCGCCGAGCAGGTGGTTGCCTGGCTCGGGCTGGAGCCCCATCGCACCTGCGGCAGGGTGGCCGAGAGCTTCGTGGCCCGGGAGATTCCAGGCGGCACCCTCTACTTTCTTGCCAGCCCGGAGCGGGGCATCCAGCTGCACCGCATCTGCCACGACCAGGTGTATCACCACCACCTGGGAGACCCGCTGCACGTGCTGCTGGTGTCGCCCGAAGGCCATGCCTCAATCGCGCAGGTCGGCAGTGACCTGGCGTCTGGTCAGCGGCCCCAGCTGGCCATTCCAGGCGGCACATTCCATGCCGGACGGGTGGCCCCCGGAGGCTCCTTTGGCTACGCGCTGCTGGGCACGGCCGTGTGGGGCCGGGTGATGCCGGAGGAGGTTGAGCGGATGGAGCTGGAGGTCCTCGGGCAATCCTTCCCCCAGGCGGCGTCATTGCTCAAGGTGTTCGCCTCCACCTGAAGAGACATCCAGCTGTTTGTCTCCAGCTGAAGGGACACCCAGGTGGTCGCCTCCGCCTGCACGGCTTCAAGCCATTCGCCTCCGCCGGCAGGTGCGGCTGCTGCCCTGCTGCTGCTGTCGCTCCGGCTGGAGTTTTAAGGCGCGCACGTGCTGGCGCCGCTGATTGGCCACTGTTCCTGCCCATCAGCGTGGTTATAGGAGTCCCAGCTGGTCATGGAACCCGCACGGCCTCGGGCGTGGCGGGTTGGGTGCCACCTGGGCCACGCCCGGCCCCCTCGGCCACGGCCGGCAGGGTGATTCAGCCAAGGCGCGATTCAGCCACAGACCCTTCCTCTTTTAGGCTCCAGTGCCCCTGCCGCCGTCAGGGAGGCTGCGGTAGCGCCGGGCTTGCACCGCGGCGAACCGCTGTCAGAGGCGTCAACCCTCAACCACGGCCGCTGCTGCGACCCCCCTTCAACATCTGGTGACCCGCGTGCCTGAGCAACCCACTCCGGACAAGATCCTGCAGACCGGCCTGGCGTTCTGGGCCTCGAAAACATTGCTCAGCGCCATCGAGATCGGTGTGTTCCGTGCGCTGGCGGATGGTCCGGAACCTTTCGAAGGTCTCAGCGAGCGCCTTGGTCTGCATCCGCGTGCGGCGCGCGACTTTCTCGATGCGCTGGTGGCCCTCGGCTTCCTCAGCCGTGGCCCGGCCGGCTATGCCAATGCTCCGGACAGCGATCTCTTCCTCGATCCCAACAAGCCCACCTACCTGGGCGGCATTCTTGAGATGGCGAACCATCGCCTCTATCCCTTCTGGGGTCACCTCACCGAAGCGTTGCGCACGGGCGCGCCGCAGAACGAGTTGCGCAACGGCGGCACGGGGCTGTTTGAAACGCTCTACAGCGACCCGGCCCGGCTGAAGGAATTCCTCTCCTCCATGACCGGCATCAGCCGGGGGGCCAACATGGCGATCGCCCGCCACTACCCCTGGCAGACCGCACGCACATTCGTGGATGTGGGCACGGCACAGGGGGATCTCGCTACCCAGATCGCCCTCGCCAACCCACACCTGCGGGGCATCGGCTTTGATCTGCCGCAGGTGGCGCCGCTGTTCGAGGAGTATGTCGCCGCGGCTGGAGTGGCAGATCGCCTCAGCTTCCAGCCGGGTGACTTCTTTCAGCAGGCCTTGCCTCAGGCCGATGTGGTGCTGATGGGGCACATCCTGCACGACTGGGATCTCGCCACCAAGAAGATGCTGATCTCCAAGGCCTACGACGCACTCCCGCCCGGCGGTGCCCTGATCGTCTACGAGGCCATCATCGACGACGACCGCTCGCAGAATGCCTTCGGTCTGATGATGAGCCTCAACATGCTCATCGAAACACCCGGCGGCTTCGATTACACCGGCGCCGATTGCGCCGGCTGGATGCGGGAGGCGGGCTTCTCCAGCAGCCGGGTGGAACCCCTCGTAGGGCCTGATTCGATGGTGGTGGCGATCAAGTAGGCCACCTAGGGCCCCAGGCCTGCCATGGCCTGTCGCGCCTGTCTGAACGGCTGGCTCCGCTGCCCCATGCCGGCGCCATCTGTTCAACTGCTGATGCCAGCTGCTGGTGGACATCACAGCGGGCCGGACATTGCTAAAAGGGGGCCCATTCGCGCTTCCTCTGTGCTCACGCAGCCCGTCCTGGAGAGCGGCCGCGTCGCGGCCCTCCCCGCCGAGGCGATCGCGCTGCGCCATGTGAGCCATCGCTACGGCGATCAGGCCGCCCTCGACAACCTCAGCCTGTCGATCGCTGCCGGCGAGTTCTTCTCCCTGCTGGGCCCCTCCGGCTGCGGCAAGACCACCACCCTGCGCCTGATCGCCGGTTTCGAGCGCCCCCAGGCGGGCCGGATCCTGCTGCAAGGCCAGGACCTCACCCAGGCGCCGCCTCACCGGCGGCCGGTGAATCTGGTCTTCCAGAACTACGCCCTGTTCCCGCACCTCAGCGTCTGGGACAACGTGGCTTTCGGGCCCCGTTCGCTGCGCCGGCCGGAGCCGGAGATCCGCCGCCGGGTGGGCGAAGCGCTTGAGGTGGTGCGGCTCACGGAGCTGGCCCGGCGCCGGCCTCACCAGCTCTCCGGCGGCCAGCAGCAGCGGGTGGCGCTGGCGCGGGCGCTGGTGAACGCCCCGGCTGCCCTGCTGCTGGACGAACCGCTGGCGGCACTCGATCCCGATCTGCGCCGCACCATGCGCTCCGAGCTCAAGCGCATCCAGCGGGAGGTGGGCATCACCTTCCTGCTGGTCACCCACGACCGGGAAGAAGCCCTCAGCCTGAGCGACCGGCTGGCGGTGCTGCACCGCGGCCGGCTCGAGCAGGTGGGCACGCCGCGGGAGCTCTATGAACGCCCCACCAGCGCCGTGGTGGCCACCTTCCTGGGCGCCGCCAACCTGCTGCCCACCGGTGCCGGGGAGGGTGTGCGGCTGCTGCGGCCCGAGCGCCTGCGGCTCAGCGCCTCCCCGCCGGGGGAAGGGGAGCGGGGACTGCGGGCGCGGGTGCGCGAACTCGCCTTTCAGGGAGCCACCGTGGAGGTGCGTCTGCGCTGTGCCGATGATCTGCCGCTGATCGCGATCGATACCAGCGCCGGTCTGCCGGACGATCTCTCCATCGGCACCGAGCTCTGGTGCCGGTGGAACCCCGCCGACAGCCACGCCCTCCAGCCGCCCAGCCGCCCATGACCCGTCCGTTCACCCCCTCCCGCTCCGGCTCCGCCCCATCCCCCCGCAGCCGCCGGGTCTTTCTGCGCCAGCTGGGGCTGGCGGCTGCGGGGGTGGCGCTCACACCGCCGCTGCTGCAGGCCTGTGGCGGTGGGGGTGGCGGCGGCACCGGCGGCCAGAGCGAGGGCGGCGACGGCGGCGGCAAGGACAGGGAGCTGGTGATCTCCAACTTCCCCCTCTATATCGATGTGGACGCCCCTGGCGCCCCCGGCAGTGTGGCGCGCTTCCAGAAGGACACCGGCATCCAGGTGCGCTACGTCGAGGACGTGAATGATGTGCGCCAGTTCTTCGCCCGCATCCAGCCCCAGCTGGCTGCCGGCCGGCCGCTCGCCCAGGACCTGATCGTGCTCACCGGCTGGATGGCCGAACGGCTGATCCGGCTGGGCTGGATGGAACCGCTGCCGCTGGCGGAGGTGCCCAACGCCCGCAATCTTGTCCCCTCCCTGCGCAAGCCTTCCTGGGATCCGGAGCAGCGCTTCAGCCTGCCCTGGCAGTCGGGGATCGCTGGCATTGCTTACAACATCAAGGCCACGGGCCGGGAACTGCGCGGCATCGATGATCTGTTCGATCCAGCGCTCAAGGGCCGCGTGTCGGCGCTGCTGGAGATGCGCGACACCATGGGCCTGCTGATGCTGGCCGACGGCCAGGACATCACCCGCCCCACCTGGGCCGCAGCCCAGCCCTCCTTCGACCGGTTGGAGCAGGCCCGCAAGGACGGCCAGATCCGTCGCTTCACCGGCAACGACTACCAGACCGATCTGCTGGCCGGAAACCTGGCCGCCTGCATCGGCTGGTCGGGGGATGTGGCGCAGCTCTCCATGGAGCAGCCCGACCTGCGCTTCCTGGTGCCGGACAGCGGCGGTGTGCTCTGGGCCGACGTGATGCTGATGCCCAAGGGCGCCCGCCACCCGCAGGAGGTGGCCCGCTGGCTCAACTGGGTCTACGAGCCGGTGGAAGCGGCACGCATCGCCGCTGCGGTGCAGTACATCTCCCCGGTGGAAGGGGTGCGCGAGGTGCTGGCGAAGGATCCCGCCACCGCCCCGTTGGCAAACAACCCGCTGATGTTCCCGGATGCGGCCATGCAGAAGAAGCTGCATGTCTTCGGGCCGCTCAGCGATCAGGAGGAAGCCCGCTGGGAGGAACGCTTTGCCCGTATCACTGAGGGCTGAACTCCGGCGCCACTGGCCGTGGCTGCTGCTGACCCCGGGCCTGCTGTGGCTGCTGGCCCTGTATGTGCTGCCTCTGCTCGGTCTGGTGCCCCTGTCGTTGTCGGAGCCGCTCAGCCGCTTCGGCCTCGACACGGTGTTCACCGGCCGGGTGGCGAACTATCTGGAGGTGCTGCAGGCCTACGGCCCGATCCTGGTGCGTTCCTTCAGCTACGCACTGGTGGCCACGGCCGTGGGCCTGGTGTTGGCCTATCCGCTGGCCTTCGCGATCCGCTTCCATGGCGGCCGCTGGCAACCGCTGCTGATCGGCCTCGTGGTGCTGCCCTCGCTCACGTCCTTTCTGGTGCGGGCGATTGCCTGGACCAGCCTGCTCGGGGACAACGGTCCGGTGCTCGGCGCGCTGGACACCCTTGGGCTCACCGAGCTGCTCAATGGGCTGGGGGTGCTGCGTGAAGGACGGCTGTTGAACACGCCCACTTCGGTGATCCTGGGCCTCACCAATGGGGTGCTGCCGTTTCTGGTGCTGCCGCTGGTGGTGGCGATGGAGCGGATCGATCCCCGCCTGCTGGAGGCCGCCGCTGATCTGCATGCCGGTCCGCTGCGCTCCTTCGTTCGGGTGGTGTGGCCCCTGTCGCTGCCGGGGCTGGGAGCCGGCCTGCTGCTGAGCCTGATCCCGGCGGCCGGTGATGTCGTGAATCCGCTGTTCCTCGGCGGACCCAATGAGCGGATGATCGCCAACACGATCGACAACCTGCTGCTGGTGCAACTGCAGGCGCCCCGGGCTGCGGCCCTGACGCTCATGCTGATGGCGCTGATCTCGGTGGCAGTGGTGCTGCAGCTGCGCAGCCGTGGCGTGGAGGATCTGCCGCTGCCATGAACCGAACCGGTGCGCTGCTGCTGGGTGTATGGAGTGCGCTGGCCTATGGCCTGCTGTATGCGCCGGTGGTCGTCACCGTGCTGTTCAGCTTCAACGCCCCCCGCGGGCGCTTCAACCTGCTGTGGCAGGGCTTCACCCTGGAGAACTGGCGGCATCCGCTGCGTAACGTCGCCCTCACCCAGGCCTTCCTCACCAGCTTCGGCCTTGCCCTGGCGGCTGCGCTGCTGGCGGTGCTGCTGGGCGGGCTGATGGCCCTGGCGCTCAGCCGCGCCCGCCTGCGGGCGGGGCGCTGGATCGAGCTGCTGCTGGCCCTGCCGCTCACCAACCCGGAGATCGTGCTGGCCACGGCCCTGTTCACCCTGTTCGTGCGCGTCGATCTGCCCCGTGGACCGCTCACCTTGTTGCTGTCCCACAGCCTGTTCTGCCTCAGCTACGCGGCGCTCACCCTCAAGGCACGGCTGGCAGGGTTCGACCCAACGCTTGAGCTCGCTGCGCAGGACCTGGGCGCTCCACCGCTGGCGGCCTTCCGCCGGGTCACCCTGCCGCTGCTGGCGCCTGGCCTGCTGGCGGCCACCCTGCTCTCCTTTTCCCTCTCCTTCGACGACTACGTGATCAGCAGCTTCACCGCCGGCGAGATCGTCACCCTGCCGCTCTACCTGGCCGGTGCCTTTCAGCGCGAGATCTCGCCCCAGATCCAGGTGCTCTCCACCATGGTGCTGCTCGTCAGCGCCGTGCTGCTGGTGCTCGCCTCACCGCCCCGCCAGCGCCGCGGTTAGCTCGGCGACAGGCCTGGCCGCGCAAGACCTTGGGTCAGCTGCCCGCCGCCCCCGCTCCGCTCAGGCAAAGCCGCCGGGCCGCTTCCGGGTGGAGGACAGCGACACGTTGCCGCTGGCCGGGGGCGGCACTGGCATGGCCGGGCCCACCTCCAGGCGGCCGCGGGGCACGGCCGCAGCGGTCGGGACTCCTTGCCCCCCTGGCGGCGTGGGAACCGCCTGCACGTTGAAGGCCAGCGACCAGCGCTCGCCTTCGCCACGGAAGGGCGGCACGGAATGGGGCTGCCAGGCGGGGAACACATAGAAGGTGCCCGGCACGGGCTGCACGTAGTGCGCCATACCGGTACGGAAGCTCTGGATGTGCCACTCCTCCGGGCCGTGGAAGCAGAGCTGGCCGTCGAAGCTGGTGCCGTTGATCTGCGGTGGCACCTTCAGGAACAGCACGCCGGAAAACGAGCCGCCATGGGTGTGCACCGGGTTGTAGTCACCGGCCTGCTGGCTGTTGAGCCAGATGTCGATCATCTGCAGGCCGTAGCGGCCCGGATGCCAGGGGCCGCGACCCTGGGGCGGTTGCCGCTCCATCACGTGGCGCAGCCAGCGCTCGCAGGCCGGCAGCACCACCTCGCTGCACAGGGCCGTGATCTCCGGAAACTGCGGACCCAGTTCGCGCTGCTGCTGCAACTGGCCGGCGAGCTTCGCGGAGGCATCGCTGGTGAGGCCGGTATCGGCCAGCACCCGCTCCGCCAGGGAAAGGAGAGGCTCCAGCGTGCCGACCGGCAACGTGCCCGTGAGCACGTAACGCGGAAACAGCTCGAGCATCTCCATCGGCATGGCGGAACGGCTCAGCCCAGGGCCTTCGCCTTCGCCACCACGTTGTCGACCGTGAAGCCGAACTTCTCGAGGCACACACCGCCAGGGGCGGAGGCACCGAAGCGATCGATCGACACGGTGTCACCGTCGAAGCCGGAGTACTTGTGCCAGCCGAACGAGCTGGAGGCCTCCACCACGAGGCGCTTGCGCACCGCCGCGGGCAGCACCGCTTCGCGGTAGCTGGCGTCCTGCTCCTCGAACAGCTCCACACAGGGCATCGACACCACGCGCACCTGCTTCCCATCCGCGCTCAGTTGCTCGGCGGCCTTGACGCAGAGGTCGAGCTCGGTACCGGAGCCGATCAGGATCAGATCGGGGGTGCCGTCGCAGTCGATCAGCACGTAGCCGCCCTTGGCCACCTGATCGATCGACGAGTTGGCCTGGTTCACCATCGCCTGGCGGCTGAGGGCCAGCACGGTGGGGCGCTTGCGGTTGCTGATCGCCACCTTGTAGGCGCCGCTGGTTTCGTTGCCATCGCCGGGACGCATCACCAGCAGGTTGGGGATCGAACGCAGCGAGGCAAGGGTTTCCACCGGTTGATGGGTGGGGCCGTCTTCGCCGAGGCCGATGGAATCGTGGGTGAGCACGTAGATCACGCCCAGCTCGCTGAGGGCCGACAGGCGCATGGCGCCCACCATGTAGCCCGCGAACACCAGGAAGGTGCCGCCGTAGGGCACCAGGCCGCTGCCGTGATAAGCCAGGCCGTTGAGGATCGAGGCCATGGCGTGCTCACGCACGCCGAAGTGCAGGTAGCGATTGGCTTCGCCGCCTTTCTGGAAGCTGGCCTCGCCCTTGATGTCGGTGAGGTTGGAGTGGGTGAGGTCGGCGGAGCCGCCGATCAGCTCCGGCAGGCTGGGTCCCACGGCGTTGAGCACGTTGTAGGAGTGCTGGCGGGTGGCCAGGCCTTTGTCTGCGGGGGTGAAGGTGGGCAGCTTGGCTTCCCAGCCCTCGGGCAGCTCGCCACGCAGCTGGCGCTCGAATTCAGCTGCCTCGGTGGGGTACTGGGAGCGGTAGGTCTCCAGGTCGGCGTTCCACTGCGCTTCGGCGGCGGCACCGCGGCTGAGGGCCTGGCGCCAGTGGTCGTAGGCCTCCTGGGGCACTTCGAACGGTCCATACGACCAGCCAAGGGCCTTGCGGGTGAGCTCGGCTTCGTCAGCGCCGAGGGCGGCGCCGTGCACACCGGCGGTGTTGGCTTTGTTGGGGGAGCCGTAGCCGATGGTGGTGGTGACCTTGATCAGGCTGGGCTTGTCGGTGACCGCCTTGGCCTCCTCGATCGCCTTGGTGATCGCCGCCACATCGGTGTTGCCATCGGGCACATGCAGCACGTGCCAGCCATAGGCCTCGTACCGCTTCATCACGTCTTCGGTGAACGACACCGCGGTGTTGCCGTCGATCGTGATGTGGTTGTCGTCGTAGAGGGCGATCAGCTTGCCCAGGCCCAGGTGGCCCGCCAGGGAGGCGGCTTCGCTGGCCACCCCTTCCTGATTGCAGCCGTCGCCCATGATCACGTAGGTGTAGTGATCAACCAGCTCAACGCCGGGCTTGTTGAACCGCGCTGCCATGTGGGCTTCGGCGATCGCCAGGCCCACGGCGTTGGCGATGCCCTGGCCGAGAGGGCCGGTGGTGACTTCGACACCGGCGGTTTCAAAGGTTTCCGGGTGGCCGGGGGTCTTGGAGCCCCACTGGCGGAACTGCTTGATGTCCTCCAGCCCCACGCTGTCGTAGCCGGTGAGGTGCAGCAGCGAATAGAGCAGCATGCAGCCGTGGCCGGCCGAGAGCACGAAGCGGTCGCGGTTGAACCAGCCGGGGTTGCTGGGGTTGTGCTTCAGGACCCTGTCCCACAGCGCATAGGCCATCGGCGCTGCGCCCATCGGCAGGCCCGGGTGACCGGAATTCGCCTTGTTGACGGCATCGATCGCCAGGAAGCGGATGCTGTTGATGCAGAGGGTGTCGATGGACAAGGTGTCCACTGAAGGGGCAGCGACCATGGCGAAGAGGAGGGGGGTGGTGTGAGGGCTTCCTGAAGGACGGCTGAACGGGGGCGTTCAGGGCTTCCTGCGGAATGCGAGGCAGACGTTGTGACCACCAAACCCGAAGGAGTTCGAGAGCACGACGTTCAGTTTCTGTTCCCGCGCCTGGTTCGGCACGACATCCAGATCACAAGCCGGATCCGGATTCTGGAAGTTGATCGTAGGGGGTATGAGGTTGTGCTCCATCGCCTTGACCACGGCGACGGCTTCGATGCCGCCGCTGCCGCCGAGCAGGTGGCCGGTCATGGATTTGGTGGAGCTGATCGGTGTGCGCAGCGCGTGCGGACCGAGCGCGGCCTTGATGGCGGCCGTTTCGTTGCTGTCGTTGGCCTGGGTGCTGGTGCCGTGCGCATTCACGTAATCCACAGCTTCGGCGTCGAGGCGGGCATCACGCAGGGCCAGCCGCATCGCTTCGGCACCACCCACCCCACCGGGTGTGGGGGAGGTGATGTGGTGGGCATCGCAGGTCATGCCGTAGCCGACGATCTCCGCCAGCACCTCGGCGCCGCGCCGGGTGGCGTGATCCAGGCTTTCCAGCACCAGAATCCCGGCCCCTTCGCCGATCACGAAGCCGTTGCGCTCCGCATCGAAGGGGCGACTGGCGGTGGCGGGGTCGTCGTTGCGGAACGACAGTGCCTTGGCACTGGCGAAACCCGCCACTCCGAGTGGAGTGATCGCCGATTCGGCGCCGCCGCACACCATGGCGTCGGCCAGGCCCATCTGGATCAGGCGGAAGGCGTCGCCGATGGCGTTGGAGCCGGCGGCACAGGCGGTGGCCACGGCGCTGCTCGGACCCTTGGCCCCCAGGGCGATGGCGGCCAGGCCGGCGGCCATGTTGGGAATCATCATCGGCACGCAGAACGGGCTGACCCGGTCCGGCCCGCGGTCGGCCAGCACATGGGCCTGGCTCTCCATCATCAGCAGTCCGCCCACACCAGAGCCGATCGACACACCCACCCGGTCGGCGTTGGTGCCGTCGATCGTGAGACCGGCATCCAGCACGGCTTGCTTGGCGGCCACCACGCCGAACTTGCAGAAGCGATCCCAGCGCTTGGCTTCCTTGCGGTCGATCATGCCGACGGGATCGAAATCCTTCACTTCCGCCGCAAAACGGCAGGCATGGCGCGAGGCGTCGAACAGGGTGATCGCGGCCACGCCATTGCGCCCCGAGGCCAGGCCTTCCCAGTAATCGGTAACGGTGTTGCCGATCGGTGTGACCGCGCCCAGGCCTGTGACCACGACGCGGTGGAGTCCCTCCACCATCAACACCCTCAGGCCTGCTTATCCAGGATGTAAGTCACGGCATCACCCACGGTGGTGATGCCTTCAGCGGCCTCGTCGGGGATCTCGATATCGAAGGCTTCTTCCAGGGCCATCACCAGCTCCACCGTGTCGAGAGAGTCGGCGCCGAGGTCGTTCTGGAAGTTCGATTCGGGCTTGACCTCAGCGGCATCCACGCTGAGTTGCTCGGCAACGATCGAACGCACTTTCTCGAAGATCGCTTCCTGTGACATGGCCGCTTAGAGGGAGGCCGCATCCTACGGGTCGCCCCGGACGGGCCCCCGAGCCATATGAAAAAGAATGACGGCCTCGGGCCGGCCCAGCCTTGGCTTCGGTCGCCTTGGGTACCTTGGCCGCACGCCGTTCGCCTCCGGTCGGGCATGTCCCACTCCGTCAAGATCTACGACACCTGCATCGGTTGCACCCAGTGCGTCCGTGCCTGCCCTCTCGATGTGCTGGAGATGGTGCCCTGGGATGGCTGCAAGGCCGGCCAGATCGCTTCTTCCCCTCGCACCGAAGACTGCATCGGTTGCAAGCGTTGTGAAACCGCCTGCCCCACCGACTTCCTCAGCGTCCGCGTCTACCTGGGCGACGAGACCAGCCGCAGCATGGGTCTGGCCTACTGAAGTCAGGCGCAGCCTTCTGCAGCGCTTCCAGCCCGGCGCACGCCGGGCTTTTGCATGTCGGGCCCTGCCCGCTGTGCGTGCCAGCCGCAAGAAGCTTCAGCCTGGGTGCCGGCGGCCCTGCACCTGGCACCTGTCAGCTCGCAGCAGCTGGCACCTGGCACTGTTGCCAGGCAGCGGCGATCCTGTAGAACCACCCCAATTCCGGCCCATCGCCCATGTGCGGCATCGTTGCGGTGATCGGCTCCAGGGAGGCCGCCCCTCTCTTGATGGAAGGCCTCCGTCAGCTCGAGTACCGCGGCTACGACTCCGCCGGTCTGGCCACCGTGTCGATGGCTGCCGGGGCCGCCGCCCCCTCGGCTGACCCGGCCGGCACCCACCAGCTCGTCTGCCTGCGGGCCGAGGGCAAGCTGGTGAACCTGGCCCAGCGGCTGGAGCGGCAGGGCGCCCCCGGCAACTGCGGCATCGGCCACACCCGCTGGGCCACCCACGGCAAGCCCGAGGAGCGCAACGCCCACCCCCACCTCGATGGCAGCGGCCAGCTGGCGGTGGTCCAGAACGGCATCATCGAAAATCACCGGCAACTGCGCGAGGAGCTGCAGGCCCAGGGCGTCCACTTCCGCTCCGACACCGACACGGAGGTGATCCCGCACCTGATCGCGCGGGAGCTGGCGGCGCGGCTGGACGCGGGGGCGATCCCGAGCGGCGCCCTTCTGCTCGAAGCGCTGCAGCAGGTGTTGCCCCTGCTGCATGGCGCCTACGCCATCGCGGTGCTGTGGGCCCAGACGCCCGGCGCCCTGGTGGTGGCCCGCCGTCAGGCACCCCTGCTGATCGGTCTTGGCGAAGGGGAGTTCCTCTGTGCCAGCGACACGCCCGCCCTGGCCGGCTTCACCCGCACGATCCTGCCGCTGGAGGACGGCGAGCTGGCCCTGCTCACGCCCCTCGGCATCGAGCTTTATGACGCCGCCGGTGCCCGGGTGCAGCGCCTGCCGCGCCTGCTCACCGGCACCGAGCACGTGGCGGATAAGCGCAGCTTCCGCCACTTCATGCTCAAGGAGATCCATGAGCAGTCGGAAACGGCGGCCTTGTGGGTGGCGCGTCACCTGCCCGAGCCGAACGGCGGCCCGGCCGGACCCTCCCTGGTGGCCCTGCCCCTGGAAGACGGGGTGTTCGAGCAGGTGGAGCGGATTCAGATCCTCGCCTGCGGCACCAGCCGCCATGCCTCGATGGTGGGCGCTTACCTGCTGGAGCAGCTGGCCGGCCTGCCCACCTCGGTGTTTTACGCCAGCGAGTTCCGCTACGCACCGCCGCCGCTGGTGCCCCATACCCTCACGATCGGGGTCACCCAGTCGGGCGAAACCGCTGACACCCTCGCCGCCTTGCTGATGGAGCGTGAGCGGCGCGACCTGATCCCCGATCCCGCCTACGCCCCGAAGTTGCTGGGCATCACCAACCGGGCGGAGAGCTCGCTCGGACGCCTTGTTCCCCACCTGCTCGACATCGGCGCCGGCATCGAGGTGGGGGTGGCCGCCACCAAGACCTTCATGGGCCAGCTGCTGGCCTTCTATGGCCTGGCCCTGTCGTTCGCCGAGCGGCGCTCCAGCCGCAGCCCGGCCCAGCTGCAGGCCCTGGTGAGCGGCCTGCGGGCCCTGCCGGCCCAGCTCCAGCAGCTGGTGGAAACGCACGACCGCCAGTGCGCCGAGCTGGCCCATCTGTTCGCCGATACCCAGGACGTGATTTTCCTGGGCCGGGGCATCAACTACCCGATCGCCCTGGAGGGGGCCCTCAAGCTCAAGGAGATCAGCTACATCCACGCCGAGGGCTACCCGGCCGGCGAGATGAAGCACGGGCCGATCGCCCTGCTCGATGCGCGTGTGCCGGTGGTGTCGATCGCCATGCCTGGTGTGGTGTTCGACAAGGTGCTCTCCAACGCCCAGGAGGCCAAGGCGCGTGACGCCCGTCTGATCGGCGTGGCGCCGGAAGGCCCCGACACCGGACTCTTCGATGTGCTGCTGCCGGTGCCGGCCGTCGACGAGCTGCTCTCGCCCCTGCTCACCGTGATCCCGATGCAGTTGCTCAGCTATCACATCGCGGCCCATCGCGGCCTCGACGTCGATCAGCCCCGCAACCTGGCCAAGAGCGTCACTGTGGAGTGACCCTTCCCTTCGCCCCTGACGCTCCGATCGTGCTGGTCCTGCGCCTGAGTCTCCTGCTGGTGGCCCTGGTGGCCCTGCTGGGCTTCTTCGCCGCCGCCGAATTCGCCCTGATCCGCCTGCGCCCCAGCCGGGTGCAGGTGCTCGCCAGCGGGGGCACGCCGGGCGCCAAGGCGGTGGAGCGGTTGCAGAAGCGGCTGCGCCGCACGTTGCTGGCCACCCAGCTGGGCGCCACGCTGGCGGTGGTGGCGCTGGGCTGGTCGGGGCGCGGCCTGGCGGCCAGCCTCGATCCCGAGGGTGAGAGCCCCTGGATTGACCTGCTGGTGTTCGCCGTGATCGTGAGCCTGGCCACCCTGCTGGGCGGCCTGATCCCGAAGGCCTGGGTGCTGCATCGCCCGGAGGCCTCCGCCCTGCGGCTGGCGCCGGTGCTGGAGTCGGTGAGCCGCACCCTGGCGCCACTGCTCACGGCGTTCGAGCGCGTCACCGTCACGCTGTTGCGCCTGCTGGGGCTGCCCCGCAACTGGGATGCGCTGGTGCCGGCACTGTCAGCCGGAGAGCTGGAAACCCTGATCGAATCGAACAGCGTCACGGGCCTGATGCCGGATGAGCGCAACATCCTCGAAGGGGTGTTCTCCCTGCGGGACACGCAGGTGCGTGAGGTGATGGTGCCCCGCTCCGGCATGGTCACCCTGCCGCTTGATGCCTGCTTCGCCGAACTGATGGATGCGGTCCATCAGACCCATCACGCCCGCTTCCCGGTGATCGGTCAGTCGTTGGACGACGTGCGCGGCATGCTCGACCTGCGCCGCCTCGCCGAACCGATCGCCCGCGGCCAGTTGCAGGGGGACACCCCATTGGCCCCCTTCATCTCACCGGTGGCTCGCGTGCAGGAAACCGCCTCGCTGGCGGAGCTGCTGCCGCTGATCCGCAGCGGCCAGCCGCTGCTGGTGGTGGTTGATGAGCACGGGGGCACCGAGGGGCTGGTCACGGTGGCCGATCTCACCGGCGAGATCGTCGGCGAGGAAGACGATCAGCACGAGGGTGGCGACGATCTTCAGCAGCTGCCGGACGACAGCTGGCTGGTGGCCGGCGAGCTGGAAATCTTCGAGCTGAACCGGCAGCTGGGCCTGCGTCTGCCCGAAGCCGATGGCCACCACACCCTGGCCGGCTTCCTGCTGGAGCGGCTGCAGCACATCCCGGCGCCCGGAGAGAGCCTGCGCTGGAAGGGCCACCACTTCGAGATCACCGCCATGGACGGCCCCCGCATTGAGCGGGTTCACATCACCTGCCGGTCTGCCGATGAACGGGGCCCCGCAGCGCAGGGTGATCGTTGATAATGCCGTCTCAGGAACGAGGTCTGGGCCGTTGACGCGTGAGCATGTGACGCGATGACGACGGATCCCATCACGCCGGTGAAGGTAGGGGTCATTGGCATCGGCAACATGGGTTGGCACCACGCCCGGGTGCTGAGCCTCCTGCGCGATGCGGAGCTGGTGGGGGTGGCCGACCCCGACGCCCAGCGCGGCCGCCTGGCGGTCGAGCAGTTCGGCTGCCGCTGGTTCCCCGACTACGGCCCCCTGCTGAGTGAGGTGGAGGCGGTCTGCATCGCCGTTCCTACCCTCCTGCACCACCGGGTCGGCATGGCCTGCCTGCAGGCCGGCCTGCACGTGCTGATCGAGAAGCCGATCGCCGCCACCCAGGAGGAGGCCAGCGCCCTGATTCAAGCCGCCGAAGCCAGCGCCCGCCAGCTGCAGGTGGGCCACATCGAGCGCTTCAACCCCGCCTTCCGCGAACTGCGCAAGGTGGTGGCCAATGAGGAAGTGGTGGTGCTGGAAGCCCGCCGCCATAGCCCCCATGCCGATCGGGCCAACGATGTGTCGGTGGTGCTCGATCTGATGATCCACGACATCGACCTGGTGCTGGAGCTCGCCCAGGCGCCGGTGGTGCGGCTGGCGGCGGCCGGCGGGCGCAGCGGCGAAGGCCCGATCGACTACGTCAACGCCACGCTCGGCTTCGAGAACGGCGTGGTGGCGAGCCTCACGGCCAGCAAGATGGCCCACCGCAAGATCCGCAGCCTCAGCGCTCACTGCCGCGCCAGCCTGGTGGAAACCGACTTCCTCAACCGCAGCCTGCACATCCACCGCCGCGCCCACGAGTGGGTGTCGGCCGATCACGGCGAATTGCTCTACCGCAACGATGGCTTCATCGAGGAGGTGAGCACCACCTCGATCGAGCCGCTCTACGCCGAGCTGGAGCACTTCCTGCAGTGCGTGCGTGGCCGGGAAACCCCGGCGGTGGATGGCCAGCAGGCCTCCCGCGCCCTGCTGCTGGCCAACCTGATCGAGCGGGCGGTGGATCAGCCGGCGCTCTGCATGGCCCTCGACGCGCCCATCTGAGCCGGGGCCGGTGCCCGGGGGATCACCGCCAGGTCGCGCAGGGCCAGCATCTGCCAGCGGCGGCAGGTGGCCGGTGAGGAGCGGTAGAAGAGATCCCAGGCCGACGCCTTCTGCTGTGGGTAGCTCTCGATCGGCTGGTGCGGATGGGTCTGGGCCCAGCCGGCCCGCACCGCGTAGCCGATCACCACATCGAGGGCCAGGTAGTCGTCGAAGCGCACCTGGGGGTTGGCCCCCACGAAGGCCACCAGCGACAGCAGTGTTTCCGTGCAGAGCTGCCGGTATTCCGGCGCTTCGATCTTGATCAGCAGGTGCTCCACCAGCGCGGCGAAGTTGCGTTCGCCCCGGGTCTTCTCCGACAGCAGCGGTTCGCTCTCGAGGCGGTTGCGGCGCTCCAGCTTGTCGCCGATCACCAGGCCGCGGCAATGGTGCAGCAGGTCCCAGATGCCGGCGTAAAAATCGCGCGGGACCCGCTGCAGGGCCCCCAGCCGCTGGCGGTGCTGCAGCCAGCTGGTGCCGCCGGGGGGGAGATCTTCCATCGGATCCGGCACTTCCCACTGCACCCGCCCCTGCAGGTGGAGCTGCTCCTTGGCCAGCAGCGCCTCGCGGGCGTGATCCACGTCGGCGAGCACGGCCCGCAACCGCCGCCGGATGGCATGGGGCGGGAGGCTGCAGAGCGTTTCGAAGGCTTCGTCGGGGGTGAGATCCTGCTCGGCGGCCAGCTCGCCGGTGAGCAGCAGCAGCAGCTGGCCCAGCTGCAGGGTGAGGCTGCCCTGCAGCAGTTTCGGCTCCAGCCGCGCCAGGCCATCGAGGGCAAGCAGCAGCTCCTGCTGCAGCATCCATTCACGGCCGTCCTCGCCGCTGAAGCGCTGGATCATTGCCGCGATCGCCACGCTGCCCTGCGGTTCGGTGATCAGCGAGTCGCGGGTGTAGTTGCGGCCCACCACCAGCTGCTTCTGGTGCACCAGCAGATCGGTGAGCGCATCCTCCAGCTGGGGGTGCACCAGTTGCATCAGCCCGCCGCAGCGTCGCACCACGTTCCAGTCGCCCGTCATCAGTCCGCGGCGGTACACCTCCTCCACCAGACCCCGCAGGGTCACCGGTCCGCTGCTGAACGGCCCCTGCAGGATGGCGTTGGGGCCGAGCCGCCGCACCAGCTGCTCCAGCACCTCGGCCTGTTCGGGCAGGGAGGTGCTGCTCCAGAGCCGGTCCGCGAGGACCGGCAGGGGCGCGTCATCCAGTTCCTGCTCCTGCTGGATCGTGAGCGGTTGCTGGCTGGTGCTCTGCTGAAGGAGTGGGGGGCGGCTGTTGGCCGCCGGCGCGGTGGCGGCCGGCAGCGGCGGCAGCGTTTCCCAGCCGGCCAGCTCGGTGAAGGCTTCGAGGCGGTCGAGCCGCACCGGTACCCCCTCCACCAGCCCTTCCTGCAGCCTTTCACCCAGCCGCAGCAAGGCACCGGGATCCCTGCCGAAGGGCACCACGGCGAGGGGAATCACCAGCAGCGGCAGCCCCGGCCCGCGCCACTGGCGCATCAGCACCCGCAGCTCGCTCACCACCGTGTCGGCGAGCTGTTCAGGGTCGTCGGCCAGGTAGAAGGTGCCCTCCTCCAGCACGGCGGGCAGGAAGGCGATGGGGTCCTCGCCGTCGGCGCCCGGGCAGCGGTAGAGACGCGCCGTGGCCATGGTTTCCATCCGCACGGGCGGGTGGCCGCTGAGACCAAGCCGGGCGTTGGCGCCCACCTGGGCCTTGCGCCGTGCTAGCTGCTGGGAGCTGGCGATGCGCACGGCGCCATCCGGCCGGCTCACCGGCAGGCCTTTCTGCTCCAGGGCGTCGGCGATCTCGGCTGTGGCCGGCGCCAGGGCCACCAGCACCTGCTCCGCCCCCAGCGGCCGTGGCAGCCGCCGCCCGCAGGGGTCGATGTCCTCGGGCTCGATGAGGCCGTGCAGCAGCAGATCCCCCAGCCAGGTGAGGCTCTGGGTCCACAGCAGCGGCACGTTCGCGTTTGGCACCCGGGCCTGGCTGCCGGGCTGGCGCCGCTCTGCGGCAATCGCCTCCTCCGGCACCAGGTAGAGCTCAGGCAGCAGCGGCACGCCCTCCACCAGCACGCTCACGGATTCCAGCCGCCGGCGCCAGCGCCAGGCTTCCTCCCAGCGCTGCTCGCAGCAGGCGGTGACCAGCTCGTAGCCCAGGAACAGCGGCCATTCGCACTCGATGCTCTCGAACTGCGCCAGCTCCTCCCGTTCGTAGTGGAGGCGGTTGTGGTCTTCGATCAGGGTCTGGTGGCCATCGCGGCGAAAGCGCTTGTAGCCGTAGGCGCCGCCGAGCTCGCGGCGGATCTTGGTGCGGGTGCGCTCCACCAGCTCTTGCGTGTCCACCGCCCAGGCCGGGTAGCCGATCACCGCCAGGCAGGCGCTGTCCACCTCCTTGCTGGCCGATTCCCGGGGCAGCAGAGCCTGCAGGGCCCGCCGCAGCCGCACGATCGCGTCGTGGGGAATGTGAAGACGGCAGTGGCCGTCGCCATGGGGGCCGTAGAGATCCAGCCCTTCGAGCGCCTCGAGCGCCGCCTTCACCAGGCCGATCGAACTGGCATTCCGCTCCGGTTCGCCGTGGTTGCCTTTGTCACCCCGCTCCCAGATGCCGTAATCGGCCACCCGGTAGGCGCGGGCCACGTAGTACACGAGGTTCTGCAGGAAATCCCGCTCGTGATGGCTGCGCACCACCACCAGCCCCGCCCGGGTGAGCTGCGCCAGCTGCAGCAGGTAGAGCGCCGTGGCATCGAGCTGCAGGTGGCCCCAGCCGTCATCCGGCACCACTGGATCGCCGCTGGAGGTCTCGAACTTGGCGTGAATGGCATCGAGGCGGTCGAGGCTGCGCTTGAAGCGCTCCACCTTGTGGGCCTGGCGCATCATCGCCGTGAGCAGGCCGCGCATCAGCTGCAGCACCCGCTGTTCCAGCTCATACACGCGTGTGCCGGCTCCGTGCAGGCGCCGCTGGGCGATGGCCAGCCCCCAGACGCACTGAATCGAATACACCCCGTCCCGCACCCAGGCGTCGCCGTAGTTGCCGTGAACGGTGTGGGCGGTGCTGGCGGGCAGCAGTCCGCTGATCGGGTGCTGGCGCACCAGCACCACATGGTCGATCTGGGCGTGGAGCCGCTCGAGCAGCGCTTCGGCCTCGGACCGCTCCAGCCGCAGCGGACCCTGCATCACCGGCGCTTCAGGTGCGGGCAGGCCATGGGAGGCATCGCCGCTGCTCCAGGTGTCCGCCGCCCAGCTCTCTGTCATTCCTGCTCCGGCTCCGTGCGACGGGAATCGCGGCGCCACCGGCACCGGTACTCTCCACTCATTCTCTCCCGCGGCCCCACGGCCCTCAGGCAGCGATGGCCACACAATCCACCCCGTTGGCTGGCCGGCGTTCCCTGGTGCTCGGCCTGCCGGTGGATGTCTGCCCGGATGTGTTCGCGGCGGCGCTGGATCTCCATGGCGCCGGCGGCGGCCAGATCGTCACCCTCAATGCCGAGATGACCATGGCCGCCCTGGAGCAGCCGGAGCTGGGCGCGGTGATCCATGCCGCCGAGCTGGTGATTCCCGATGGCGCCGGCGTGGTGTGGGCCCTGCGCCGGCAGGGGCATCGGGTGCGGCGCACGCCCGGCATCGAGCTGGCGGATCGGCTGCTGCAGCAGGCCGCCGAGGCCGGCTGGCGCGTGGCCTTGGTGGGGGCCAGCCCGCAGGTGATGGCCTCACTGAGCGAGCAACTGCGCCGGCGCCTGCCCGCCCTCCAGCTGGTGATGACGATCCATGGCTACCAGGCGCCGGAAGCCTGGCCAGGCCTGGAGCACGCCCTGCAGAGCGCCCAGCTGGATCTGGTGCTGGTGGCGCTGGGGGTGCCCCGCCAGGAAACCTGGATTCAACGCGTCCACCACGGCCGCCGCGGGCTGTGGATGGGGGTGGGCGGCAGCTTTGATGTCTGGGCCGGCGTCAAAAAAAGGGCGCCCCGGTGGATGGGCGCCCTGCAATTGGAATGGTTGTTCCGGCTGATTCAGGAACCGGCCCGCTGGCAGCGGATGCTGGCCTTGCCGGCCTTTGCCTGGGCGGTGATCCGGGAACGGCGCTGAAGCACCCCGCCATCGCCACACAGCCATTTGCCACGGCGATCAGCTGCCGCTAGCGGCGGAAGACCAAGTCGGAGAGGATGCGATCAGCGGAGCGCGATCCAGACAAGGAGATCAGCGGAAGCCCACCGAGGCCTGCCACACGAAGGCCAGCAGCAGGAAGAAGAGGGGGATGATCGGCAGGATGTCCACCAGAGGACCGAACGCCTGATAGGCCTCGGGAAGCTGGGCCAGGGTGGAGCCCGGCGCGGCGTTGGCAGTCGCGAGGGCGAACAGCATGGAGAAAGGCATCGCGGGCCTTGGAAACCTGTGTGGCTCGGACGCTACCACGTGTGCGCCGCCGGAGATCCCTGCTCCCACGGAGCGAAATCCTCTGAAAAACACCCCTCGCGGATCGCTTGTGCCATGGCGCTGGTGAAGCGCAGCAGCTGGGTGAGGTTGTGGAGGCTGAGCAGGATGCGCCCCAGCAGTTCCTCGCTGCGGATCAGGTGGTGGAGGTAGGCGCGGCTGTGGTGGGCGCAGGCCGGGCAGGGGCAGCTGGGATCGAGCGGGGCGTGGTCGTGGCGGAAGCGGGCATTGCGCAGGTTCCAGCGCTCGCCTCCCACCAGTGCGGTGCCGTGCCGGCCCAGCCGGGTCGGCAGCACGCAGTCGAACAGATCAATCCCCTGCGCTACCGCGATCGCCATTTCGCGGTAGCTGCCCACTCCCATCAGATAACGCGGCCGGTCGTCCGGCAGCAGCGGCGTCACCTGGCGCACGATGCGATGCATCGCCTCCACCGGTTCGCCCACGCTCACCCCACCGATGGCGATGCCGGGCAGGCCCATCGCCGCCACCGCCCGCGCCGATTCTTCGCGCAGGTGGGCATGGGTGCCCCCCTGCACGATGCCGAACAGGGCCTGATCGGGCCGGCTGTGGTGGGCGATGCAGCGTTCCAGCCAGCGGTGCGTGCGCCGGTTGGCTTCCGCCACATCGGTTTCGCTGGCCGGATAGGGGGGGCACTGGTCGAAGGCCATGGCCACATCCGCACCGAGCGCCATCTGGATCTCCATCGACCGCTCCGGCGTGAGCGTGATGCGGGCGCCGTCACGGGGGGAGCGGAACACCACGCCGTCGTCGTTGATCGTGTTGATCGCCCCGAGGCTGAACACCTGGAAGCCACCGGAATCGGTGAGCAGCGGGCCGCTCCAGCCCATGAAGCGATGCAGGCCGCCCGCTTCCGCCACCACCTGTTCGCCTGGTTGGAGATGCAGGTGATAGGTGTTGGCCAGCACCATCTGGGCCTTGGTGGCGCGCAGTTGCTCAGGGGTGACCCCCTTCACCGTGGCCAGGGTGCCCACCGGCATGAAGCGCGGCGTGTCCACCACCCCGTGAGGGGTGTGGAAGCTGCCGCAGCGGGCATGGCTGTGGCTGCAGCGGTGGGACACCTGAAAGTGGAATGGCGCCGCGGCCTCAGGCCCGGCAGCCTCGGGGGCGGAGCGGTTCACGGCATCAGCGCGCGCACGGTCGACGAACCTAGGTGCTCCCTTCCGATGCGCTGCGGTTCGTGTCTTCCCGTCCGCCATCCCCGTCCGCCCCGCCGGCCTGGTGGCAGGAGCTCGCCGGTGCCTGGATCTTCTACAGCGTGCTGCCGGCCTGGCCGCGGGTGCAGCCTCGCTTTGAGCGCATCGCCCGCTTCGGCCCCTGGATCGGCGCCGTGCTCGGCAGCCTGCAGGGCCTGCTCTGGATCCTCAGCGATGGCGGGCTGCCGCCCGCGGCCCAGGTGGCGCTGGTGCTGGCCTGTGGCCTCAGCCTCAGCGGCGGGATTCACATTGATGGGGTGATGGACACCGCCGACGGCCTGGCGGCAGGCGAGCGGGCGCTGGAGGCGATGGACGACAGCCGGGTGGGAGCCAGTGGCGTGGTCGCGTTCGCGCAGGTGCTGCTGGTGCGCGCCGCCGCCCTGCTCACCCTTGCGGAGGTGGCCCCGGCGCCGTTGGTGGCGCTGGCCCTGATCTGGGCGGCGGTGTGGGGGCGCCTCGCCCCTTTGGTCGCCATCCAATGGTTTCCGTATCTGCGGCAGACCAGCGGCGGCAGCGCCGGCTTTCATCGCCAGCACTGGCGCGGCCTTGGCCGCGAATTGCTGCCCTCCCTGCCTCTGCTCGTGCTGCTGGCCCTGGCGTCCGGCTCGGTGGGCCTGGGCGGTCTGGGCGCGCTTGGCCTGGTGCCCGCGCTGGTGATCCCCTGGCTGCTGGGGCGCCGCCTGGGTGGGCACAGCGGCGACACCTACGGCGCCTGTGTGGAGTGGTGTGAAGCCCTGGCGCTGGCCCTCATGGCGTTGATGGTGGCGCTGGCCTGAGCCGGCCCACGGCAGGTGCGCTGCTGGCGGGCAGCTGCAGGCAGAAGGCATTGCCGGTGCCGGGCAGCGCCGGATCCAGCTCCTGCGGCGGGATGTGCAGGGTGAGATCACCACCCAGGCTGCGGGCCAGCGCCCGGGCCAGGGTGAGCCCGAGGCCCGTACCGGCTGTGCCGGCGGCCTGCGCTCCCCGCATGCCGCGCTCGAAGATCGCCTCCCGCTCGGCCGCGGCGATCGGTGCTCCACCGTCCCAGACGATCAACCGGGGCCGCTCGGCGTCGCCGGGGGCGTGGGCCACCTCCAGGCCGATCGGTGCGCCGGGCGGGCAGTAGCGAAAGGCGTTCTCCAGCAGGTTGGCAACGATCTCGGCCACCGCACCGCTGTCACCGAACCACTGGGGCAGGACCTCGCCGCCCAGCCAGCGACGGCCCTGCAGCAAAGCCGTGGCGGCGGCCCGTTTCAGCAGGGGATCAAGGCGCTCCGCCAGCGCCTGTGGCTGGCCCGAACTCAGGGAGGGCGGCAGCAGCAGGGGCTGGGGATCCTGGCTGCCGGGGCCGATCAGGGGGCGCTCGATCAGCCCATCGATCGCCTCCACGTAACGGTTGAGCTGCTGCTCTTCCGCCAGCAGGTTCTCCACCAGGGAGCGGTTGTCGGGGTCGCTCTCCAGGCGCCGCAGCAGCAGCTTGCCGAAGGTGCGCAGGGCGGCGAGCGGGTTGCGCAGCTGGTGCACCAGCAGCCGCAGATCCTCCTGGTTCCGCTTCAGCTGGCGCGTGAGCCGTTGCTCCTCCAGATCGAGGCAGAGCACTTCGGTGACCGCCTGGGCCGTGGCCTGCAGCCGGGGCGTGAGCGTGGGCGACCACGGCAGGGAGGCCGTTTCCACCCGGATGGCACCGAGCAGGAGCTGCTCGCGGCGCAGCGGCAGCCAGCGTCGCTCCGGGCAGGGCAGCTGCAGGCTGCGGTCTTCATCGACGGCAGGCAGGGCGGTGGAACGGCGTGGCCACTGGCCCACCGGCACCAGGCCCGGCTTGCCGCCCTGGCGCGTCATGGCGAGGTAGACGACCAGGGAGTGGAGGTCGGGGCGATCGGAAAACTGATCCAGCTGATGGGTCAGGAAGGCGGTGAAGCGCGCAGAAACCTCCATCAGCACTGAAACGGACGGGTTGCCGAAAGAAATTGCGATCCGATGATCCGGATTTCGGAAAAAGGCTTAAGATTTACGTATCGACCAATACTTCGCTGTCCGGGAGCGGATGGCACTGCGGAGGTATCGGCGGCAGCGGTTGCATTTCCCTTGCGACCGAGGCTACAGCAGAGGCTGAATCGTCCCTCTGCCGTTCGGCGACCCGCTCGGGTCCGCCGCGCCGTTATCCGTGTCGTGTTCGGGCGTGATCTGCCAGCAGGCCACCCCGTGCACCACCGCTCCCGCCCTGCCCTGATTGGCCGTTTGCTGCATCCATCCCGGGTGCGCATTCGCCGTGGCTCGCCTCGGCACGCCACAAAACCCATCCTCCTTTCCTCCCCCTCGGGAGTCGTTCCATGTCGAAGAAGCGCAAGCGGATCAGCCGCCGTCGTCTTGCCGGTCAGCGTGTGTTGGCCCATGTGCCCACCCACAACCTCGAAACCGGTGAGCACAAACCGGTCACGGCCGCCCGGCGCTTCATCGCCGAATCCGCGCTGGTGCCGCCGGCCCTGCTCAACGTGCGCCGCAACGAGCACACCACCGACCGCTTCTTCTGGGGTGAAAAAGGCCTGTTCAGCGCGCAGTACGCCGAGGAGAACCACTTCCTGTTTCCCTCCCTTCGCCTGATCGTCGATGAGATCGGCGAAGAAAACCTGTTTGCCGGCATCGAATCCAGCGCCGCCGACGACTGGGAGGAAATGGAAGAGTACGAATACGCCTTCGTCTGACTTTCCCCTGCGGGAAGGCCGCCCTCCAGGGGGCGGGCCTTCCCGCGATAACCGCCGCAAGGCCCCGATCCCAGGATCTGCTCAGGCCGGTGCAGCGCCGAGTTGATCCTGGAGAAACGTGCGCAGTTGCGGAAACAGCGCCGGATCGATGCTGTGCCCGCCGCTGAAACCCAACAGTTCAGCCTTCCCGCCTGCGCCCTGCAGCAGCTGCTGCAGCCGCTCGCTGGCGGCAAAGGGCACCACCGGATCCTCGCGCCCATGGGTGAGCAGCACCCGGGGCAGGGGGCCACGGGGCAGCCAGTCGGGGTGGGGATAGCCACTGCAGCCGATCACGCCCGCCAGTGGCAGGGTGCTGGCCACATCCACCGCCATCGCGGCGCCCTGGGAGAAGCCCAGCAGCACCGTGTTCTCCAGCGGCACCTGCTCGCCCAGTTGCAGCAGGCGCAGCTGCAGCGCTTGCCTTGCCGCCGCCACCAGCTCGGGCCAGAGGGGATTCTGCAGGTCGTACCACTGGCGGCCCATGCCCTGTGGGTGGGGCTCGGGGGCCCGCAGCCCCACCAGGCCGATGGCAGGGCCGGCCAGCTCCTGGCCGAGATCGATCAGATCATCCGCATCGGCGCCCCAGCCGTGCAGCAGTACCAGCCGCCGCTTCGCCTCGGCCGGTCCATGGACACGCTGATCGGTAGACATCGGAGGGGTGGCGGCGGAAACAAACGGGGAGTTGCTGCGTAGGTTGTGGCAATCGCGTCTCGATCGACATGGCACCCACGGCGCTTCTGAGTGTGTCGGACAAACAGGGCGTGGTGGCGCTGGCCCACACCCTCCACCACACCCACGGCTTCCGACTGCTCTCCAGCGGCGGCACCGCCGCGGTGCTGGCGGCGGCCGGCCTGCCGGTCACCCGGGTGGCGGAGCACACCGGCTCTCCGGAGATCCTTGGCGGCCGGGTCAAGACCCTTCACCCCCGCATCCATGGCGGCATCCTGGCCCGCCGCGATGACGCGGCCCATCAGGCCGACCTCGAGGCGCAGGGCATCCCCCCGATCGATGTGGTGGTGGTGAACCTCTATCCGTTCCGCGAAACGGTGGCCGACCCAGCCGTGAGCTGGGAAACGGCCGTGGAAACGATCGACATCGGCGGCCCGGCGATGGTGCGTGCCGCCGCCAAGAACCATGCGGCCGTGACCGTACTCACCAGCCCAGCCCAGTACGAACCGTTCCTCGCCGCCCTGGCGGCCGGCGCGCTCGACGACGCGCTGCGCCAGCGTCTCGCCCTGGAGGCCTTCCGCCACACCGCCGCCTATGACGCGGCCATCAGCGCCTGGCTGGAAAGCCGCCTGGAAGCCGCTGCGCCGCCACGGCCGCTGGCCATCGAGCTGCCCCTCCAGCAGACCCTGCGTTACGGGGAGAACCCCCATCAGCAGGCGTCCTGGTTCTCCGCCCCCGCCGCCGGCTGGGGCGCGGCCCGCCAGCTGCAGGGCAAGGAGCTGAGCATGAACAACCTGCTGGATCTCGAAGCCGCCCTCGCCACCGTGCGGGAGTTCGGCTACACCGACCTGGCCCAGGGCACGGCCGCTGAGACGCCGGCCGCCGTGGTGGTGAAGCACACCAACCCCTGCGGCGTGGCGGTCGCCACCGATGGGGCGATGGCCCTGCGGCGGGCCCTCGACGCTGACCGCACCTCGGCCTTCGGCGGCATCGTGGCGCTCAACACACCGGTCGATCAGGCGGCCGCCGAGCTGCTCACTGGCCTGTTCCTGGAGTGTGTGGTGGCACCGGGCTACAGCTCCGAGGCCCGCGAGCAGCTGGGCGCCAAGGCCAATCTGCGCCTGTTGGAGCTCGATGCAGCCGCGATCGCCCGGGCCCCTCGCCACCAGTGGCGCAGCGTGCTGGGTGGGCTGCTCCAGCAGGACCTCGACGATCAAGCGGTGGACGAAGCCGAGTGGCAGGTGGTGACGGGCAGGGCGCCGACGGTGGCTGAACTGGACGATCTGCGCTTCGCCTGGCGGTTGGTGCGTCATGTGCGTTCCAACGCGATTGTGGTGGCCAGCGATGGGGCCAGCCTCGGCATCGGTGCGGGCCAGATGAATCGGGTGGGATCGGCGCGTCTCGCGCTGGAGGCGGCGGCAGAGGCGGCCCGGGGGGCGGTGCTGGCCAGCGATGGCTTCTTCCCCTTCGACGACACCGTGCGCCTGGCTGCCCGCCACGGCATCACGGCGGTGATCCAGCCGGGCGGCAGCCTGCGCGATGGCGATTCGATCCGGGCCTGCGAGGAGCTCGGTCTGGCGATGGTCACCACCGGACGTCGCCACTTCCTCCACTGAACGGACGGGACGACACCGTGAGTTGTAGCTTCGCAACGTCACCGTTCTCACTGCGATGCCGGACGCCCTGGCTTTCAATCTCAACTTCCTGCATCCCCTGCTGATGTGGGCGCTGCTGGCACTCTTCGGCTACGCCCTCTATCTGGGGGTGAAGGCCAAGAAGACCCGCACCGCTGAACCGGAACAGCGCAAGGAGTTGATCAAGGGCAAGTTCGCCCAGCGCCACTTCCAGATCGGCAGCCTGGTGCTGGCCCTGATGGTGCTCGGCAGCTTCGGCGGCATGGCCGTCACCTACATCAACAACGGCAAGCTGTTCGTGGGGCCGCACCTGCTGGCGGGCATCTCCATGGTGAGCCTGATCGCCGTGGCCGCCGCCTTCGCTCCCGCCATGCAGAAGGGCAACATGCTCGCCCGTAAGGCGCATGTGGGCCTGAACATGACCGTGATGTCGCTGTTCCTGTGGCAGGCGGTCAGCGGCATGCAGATCGTTAACAAGATCTGGACGAGCCGCTGAGAGCGCACGGATTCTGAGCCCTGAGCCCCTATGGGCCACTCAGGGCCTCTCCGGCCGCAATGCCAGGCGCTCAGAAACGCGCCTGACGCCGTGGCGGGCAGGTGAGCTCATGGGTGGCGTGGAAATCCTCCTGCACCTTCCAGGTGAGCTTGCGTGAGATCTGCCGCACGATCTGGCGCAACAGGTGATCGCCGCTGGATTGCACCAGCCCTTCAGGCAGCAGGCCGATCACGGCGGGCAGCCGAATCCACACGCTCAGATCCAGGGTCCAGCGAACCATGGTGGCGAGCGCCTGATCGCCTTCGCCGCGCTCAAGCTGCAGCGAGGCGTTGAAGGCCACGTCGTAGATCTGCTGCAGGGCGGGGTCGCCTTCCGGCAGAGGGATCGTCACGATCCGGTAGACCCCTTCGCTCTGTGGCAGCAGCTCCAGCCCGATCGTGGGCTCCACTTCAAAGCCGAAGTTGCCGAAGCGGCCCAGGGTGAGCGCATAGCCGTTGTGCCCGAGCGGCAACACCTGCATCGGAGCCGCGCAGCGGCGGAACCAGCCGTCGTGATGGTCGAGGTAGGTGGCAACGGTGCGTGGCTCCGCACGCATTTCCATCAGGTCGGCGAAGACGCTCGTGTAGCACCGGATGCGTGCATCGTCCCCGTTGCGTAACTGGGAAACGGGCGCGACAGCGTCGGACAGATGGCGGGGCTGGGTGAAGGTCAAAGGATTGGACCTACCGGAGGCCGGAGTGGATGAACTGTTTCTGGTTGTCACAGGCAACCGTAAATCGCAGCGTCCGACTGATACGCAGCCGATGTGACAGCAAGCTGGGATGCCTCCGTGTCATGCAGAAGGGCACGTTCCTGGGTGCTGCCGTTCCTGGCGCTGACGCCGCTGGCACGGGTGCGGGTGGCACGGTGCAAGGCGGCAGGGAGGCCGTCAAGGGTGCTCAGGGCTCGCACAGCTCCATCAGGTGACGGATCACATCCTCCACCACCCGGTCGGGAGTGGAGGCTCCGGAGGTGATTCCCACTTTCAGCGGCCCCTCCGGCAGGAAGGGGGACACGCTCTCCAGTTCGCCGCCCAGGGGCTTGTGCTCAATCTGATTGCCGGGGCCGATCCGCTCGGGCGTGTCGATGTGGAAGGAGCGGATGCCGCGGCTGATGGCGATCTCCTGCAGGTGGGTGGTGTTCGAGGAGTTGTAGCCGCCGATCACCACCAGCAGATCCAGTGGTTCGTCCACCAGCGAGAACATGGCGTCCTGCCGCTCCTGGGTGGCGTCGCAGATCGTGTTGAAGGCCAGGAAGTGATCGTTGAGGGCGGTGGGGCCGTAGCGGGTCAGCATCGTGCGCTCAAACATGCGTCCGATGTCCTCGGTTTCGCTCTTGAGCATGGTGGTCTGGTTGGCCACCCCCACCCGATCGAGGTCGCGGTCGGGGTCGAAGCCAGGCGAGCAGGCCTTGGCGAACCGTTCCATGAAGGCCTCGCGATCGCCGCGGCCGAGGATGTAGTCGCAGACCATCTGGGCTTCGGCGGTGTCGAGCACCACCAGGTAGGTGCCGGCGAAGGAGCTGGTGGCAAGGGTTTCCTCGTGCTTCACCTTGCCGTGAATGATCGAGGTGAAGGCCTGCTTCTTGTGCTTCTCCACCGTGTTCCAGACCTTCGACACCCAGGGGCAGGTGGTGTCGACGATGTGGCAGCCCCGCTCATTGAGCAGCTGCATCTCCTGCACCGTGGCGCCGAAGGCCGGCAGGATCACCACATCGCCGGTGCCCACCTCGGAGAAATCCTTGACGCCTTCCTCCACCTGAATGAACTGCACGTTCATCTGGCGCAGGTGGTCGTTCACCGACGGGTTGTGGATGATCTCGTTGGTGATCCAGATCCGCTCGCTCGGGTAGTGACGCCGCGTTTCGTAGGCCATCGCCACCGCCCGCTCCACGCCCCAGCAGAAACCGAAGGCCTCGGCCAGCTTGATCGTGAGGCGCCCATGGCGCAGCTCATAGCCCTGCTCGCGGATCGTGGCGATCAACGCGCTCTGATAGGCCTGCTCGAGGCTGCCGGCCACCTCTTCGGCCCGGCCGAAGCCGCGGCGGTTGTAGCGCTCCGAATGGTGCAGCGAGCGCTTGAAGGCACGGGTGTCCACGGCATCGCCCCACATCGCAGACGACTCTATGGGCGGGCCCGGGCGATTGACGACAAAAAACCCACGGGGTGAGCCGTGGGCAGGGGCGCGGAAGCAAAAGGCCGCGCTTTGGTGAACCGGAGTTCAGCTGGCCGTGGAGGCGAAATCGGGATAGGCCTCCATGCCGTGCTCGCTGATGTCAAGGCCTTCGACTTCCTCAGCTTCCGTGACGCGGATGCCACCGCTGATACCGCCAAGCACGGACCAGACAATCCAGGAGGTGACGAGGGCGAAGATCACGTAGCAGACCGAGCCCAGGATCTGCAGGCCGAGGAGCCCGAAGCCACCGCCGAAGAAGAGACCTGCGTCTTTGTTGAACAGGCCAACGGCGAGGGTGCCCCAGATGCCGCAGGTGCCGTGAACGGACCAGGCGCCCACGGGATCGTCGATGCCGAGGCCGTCAATGATGCCTACCGAGTAAACAACAATCGCGCCGGCAATGAAGCCGACGATCCAGGCCCCGGCCATGCCGAAGCCGTCGCAACCCGCGGTGATCCCCACCAGGCCGGCAAGAATGCCGTTGATGGTCATGGTGAGGTCAGGCTTACCCGACTGCAGCTGGGAAACCACCGTGCCGGCGATGCCTCCGCCTGCGGCACCAAGGGTGGTGGTGACAGCGATGTAGGGAACGGCTTCGGTCATGGAAAGGACGGAGCCGGGGTTGAAGCCGTACCAGCCGATCCAGAGAATCAGGCAACCGAGGGTGGCGATGGCCAGGTTGTGGCCAGGAATGGCCTTGACCTTGCCATCAACGAACTTGCCGATCCTGGGGCCGAGGATGATCGCCCCGGTCAGACCAGCACAAGCACCAACCGTGTGGACGAGGGTGGAGCCGGCGAAGTCGATGAAACCGAGTTTGTTGAGCCAGCCTTCGGCGTTCCACTTCCAGCTTCCGGCGATCGGGTAGATGAAACCCACCAGCACCAGCGAGAAGATCACGAATTCGAAGAACTTGATGCGCTCAGCCACCAGGCCGGAAACGATCGTGGCGGAGGTGCCGGCAAAGGCCACCTGGAAGAGGAAGTCAACACTGGGAACCAGAGCGCCATCCGTGACCATCGCCGGGGTGACGGCGGGATCAAAGAACAGGCCGAGCGGACCTCCCTTGCCATAGAAGAGCCAGCCGGGCACCACGGCCGAGCCGTACATCAGCGAATACCCGATCAGCCAGTAGGCACTCGCCGCCAGGGCGAACACGATCAGGTTCTTGGCCAGGATGTTGGTGGCGTTCTTCTGGCGGCAAAGCCCGGCTTCCACCATGGCGAAACCGGCGTTCATGAAGATCACCAGGATCGAGGCGATCAGCAGCCAGAGGTTGTTGATCAGGAAGGCAGGGGTGAGCTCAGGCAGCTCAGCGGCGTGAGCCGAAAGGTTGAACACACCAAGACCGAAGAGCGCCAGCGGAACGCAGGCCATCCAGGTGAGGGTGCGGGAACTGCTCATGCCACTGATGCGACGCAGCAGCAGTGGGGGAGCTTCGAGCAGGCTCGCCTCCGACAGGCGCTTGGGGCGCCGTTGTCGAGGGGGTTGGGTTGCAATGGTCATGTAAGAAAAGACCAGGAGGGTTGTCGGAAGTGGATGACGCCCGGAAGCGCGTCCCTGGCCGCCAAACTTCCTTTCTGATGCGTGTTCCTGTGGTGTCGACGGCTACAAACCGATCAAAGAGAAGAGGATGTGCCGTCTAAGACTTCATGCGTCAACACCGGTGTGGTGCCCTGCCATGTGACCGTGTCCTCCCGGAAGTCGTAGCGGCAGGGCAGCACCTCCACCCCGGCTGCCACTGCCGTGCGGAAGAGTTCCCCATAGCGGGGATCGGCGGAGTCGCCTGGTGCGAAGCGGTCCACGTCTCCACGGCTCAGGCAGGGAACCAGCACCGCACGGGCCTCGGGCAGCAGGTCGGTGAGTTCCTCCAGGTGCTTCTGGCCCCGTTCGGTGACCGTGTCGGGAAAGAGCGCCAGGGAGCCGCGGCTCCAGGTGGTGTTCTTGATTTCCACATAAATCTGGCGGGGATCGGCCGCTCCCTCGGCGGGCGTGAGCAGCAGATCGATGCGGCTGCGCCGCCCGCGGCCATAGGGAACCTCCGCGCGGATGGCCCCGATCGGCCCCAGCCAGGGCTCCAGCAGACCAGCTTCAATCGTGGCGCGCACCAGCCGGTTCGGCAAGGCGGTGTTGATGCCCACCCAGCAGAGGGAGCCGTCGGCGCTGGGCACTTCCGCCTGCTCCCACGTCCAGGCCAGCTTGCGCTCGGGCCGGGGATCGTGGCGCAGCCGCACGCGGCCGCCGGGAATCAGCACCCCGGTCATCGGGCCGGTGTTGGCGCAGTGGGCCGTCACCACCGCGCCATCACTGAGCTCCACATCGGCCAGGAAGCGCTTGTAGCGCCGTAGCAGCAGCCCCTCCACCAAGGGCTCGAAGCGCAGCACGGTGGCGGCCGCTTGGGGGGCGGATGCCGCGTCTCTGGGGGCTGGTGGCATGGGGTGGGGGGACGCGGTGGAGAATCAGCCGAACGAATGGGCCTGCGGTCGATACCGGATGGTGAAATCGCTGCGGCGCATCGCCTTGATCGTGGGCCTTGCCACCGCGTTGAGCAAGGTGGCAGGTCTGCTGCGCCAGCTGGTGATCGCCGCCGCCTTCGGCGTGGGGGCCGCCTACGACGCCTACAACTACGCCTACGTGTTGCCGGGATTTCTGCTGATCCTGCTGGGAGGGATCAACGGGCCATTTCACAGCGCCATGGTGAGCGTGCTGGCCCGGCGGCCGCGCCAGGAGGGGGCCCACGTGCTGGCGGCGATCAACACGCTCGTGGGAGTGGGTCTGCTGGGCGTGACCGTGCTGCTGGTGCTGGCTGCCGATCCGCTGATCAGCCTGGTGGGCCCGGGCCTGGAGGGTGAGCGCCACGCGATCGCCGTGCTCCAGTTGCGCTGGATGGCGCCGATGGCTCTGTTCGCTGGCTTGATTGGCCTGGGTTTCGGGGCTCTCAACGCCGCCGATGTCTTCTGGCTGCCCTCGGTGAGCCCACTTGTTTCCAGCGTGGCGATGATCGGCGGCATCGGCGCGCTCTGGTGGCTGGTAGGCCCGGAGATCGGCCTGCCGGCCACGGCCGTGCTCGGTGGGGTGGTGCTGGCGGGCACCACCACACTCGGAGCCGTACTGCAGTGGCTGATCCAGCTGCCGGCCCTGGCGAAGCAGGGGCTGCATCGCTTCCAGCTTGTGTGGGACTGGCACCACCCCGGTGTGCAGGAGGTGTTGCAGGTGATGGCGCCGGCCACGCTCTCCTCCGGGATGCTGCAGATCAATGTGTTCACCAGCCTGTTCTTCGCTTCGGGGATGGTGGGTGCGGCGGCCGGTCTGGGCTACGCCAACCTCCTGGTACAGACACCGCTGGGCTTGATCTCGAACGCCTTGCTGGTGCCGTTGCTGCCCGTGCTCTCCAGGCTCACAGAACCGGCCGACCGGCCAGCCCTGGTGGGACGCATCCGTCAGGGGTTGATGCTCTCCAACGCCAGCATGTTGCCCTTGGGGGCCTTGATGGTGGGCTTGGCCGGCCCGATCGTGGCCCTGATCTACAAGCGGGGAGCCTTCGACGTGGAGGCGGCCCAGCTGGTGACCAGCCTGCTGATCGCCTATGGGGTGGGCATGCCCGCTTACCTCGGCCGCGACGTGATCGTGCGCGTCTTCTATGCCCTTGGTGATGGCACCACACCGTTCCGTTTCTCCCTGGCCGGGATCGGCTTCAACGTGGTCTTCTGCTGGTTGTTCGTCGGAGGGCCCACTCCCTGGGGCCTGCAGTTGCCGGCGATCAACTTCGGCGCTGCTGGGCTGGTGATGGCCACCGTCGCTGTCAACGTGCTCACCTGCCTGGGGTTGCTGCTCGCCCTCCAGAATCGCCTCGGCCAGCTGCCCCTGCGTCAGTGGGGCCGCGACAGCCTGCTGTTGCTGCTGGCGGCAGTGGGGGCCGGTCTTGTTGCCTGGCTGCTCTCGATCGGCGTGCCCTGGCCGGCCGGCCTGATCGGCCAGTTGCTGGAGTGCGGGCTCAGTGCTTCCCTGGCCTTCGGGGTCTACGGGCTGCTGGCCACCTCGGCCGGGGTGCCGGAAGCGCGCCAGCTCAGCCAGCAGGTGCTGCAGCGCCTCAGGCGCCGCTCTTGAGCCGCACCTGCCGTTCCTCCCGCACGTGAACGGGCACCTCGATGTGGCTGCGGCCCACCATCGTGGGCCCGTCGATCGAGAAGATGCGGGCTTCGATGCCGAACTCGCGGAAGGCGGTTTCCAGCTCCTGGATCAAGGCCTTCTCCACCTGGGCTTCGGCGTCGACCACCTTGCCGATCAGCCGCCCACCCAGACGGCCGATGCGCTGACGGACCACCTCGCGGGCGTTGGTGACCTCGATGACCAGCATCCGGCGCCTGCGGTGGCAGCAACCTTATGCGCAGCCTTGCCTTTGCGCCCGGCTTGTCGCCGAACTTCAGTGGCTGAAGCCGTCGAGCACATCTTCGAGGTCGCGCAGTTGCCCAGGGGGGATCAGCCGCGCCAGCGGCAGGCGGCTGGAGCCGCCACCGATCGGCACCTGCACCGCCTCCAGCGCCTGGCGGGCGCACACACCGGCCCCCTGGTCCAGCCGGGCGGCACATTCGATCGCCAACGGGCCATCGAGGCCCGCATCGCCCAGATAGAGGTGCCAGCCGGCGATCTGCAGGTAGAGCCGCTCGGCGAGGGCCTGGCGGAGGTCTTCGATCTCGGTGGCCGAGAGCCTCATGGCCGCAGGGGGCAAGGGGAACTGCTCATGGTGTAGCCCCATCGGAAGCGGGCGGTCGCCGGCTCAGCACCACGCACAGATGTACCAGCCACAGCCCGCCCCAGCCCAGGCTCAGCCAGCCCAGATGGTTCCAGGGGTGGCGCAGACCCTGCACCACCCAGAGCCCGCTGTTGATGGCGGCGAAGGCCATGCCGTGCAGGGTGAGGTTCACGATCCGCTCGAAGTGGCGGTAGGTGGGGTCGGTGGGATCGGCGGGGCCGTACCAGCGGATCGGCATGGTTGTTGCGCGGTGAGCCGCCGCAGGAAGCTGCCTCGATTGTGGCCCCAGGGCCTGGGCCTGTTGACGGAAGGGCCCTCCGTGCGGTGAGAATGTGTGGGCAAGCGCTTGTAGCTCAGCGGATTAGAGCATCTGACTACGGATCAGAGGGTCGGGAGTTCGAATCTCTCCAGGCGCGCTTTCACCGTTTCCCGTTTTCGTTTCCTCTCACCGCCCACCCGGGCGGTTTTTTTTGCGCATCCCTGCCAGCAGCCCTGCGGGTGGGTCGATTTCCTACGATCCGTTCCATCAGGCGACGTACCGATCAATGACGGACTCCAGCGGCGAGGCCCTCAACCATTCCCTGGCGAGCGGCGATCCCGCCATCGCCGCCCTGATCGGCAAGGAGCAGGAGCGTCAGCAGCACCATCTCGAGCTGATCGCCAGCGAGAACTTCACGTCCCGGGCCGTGATGGAAGCCCAGGGCTCGGTGCTGACCAACAAGTACGCCGAGGGCCTGCCCCACAAGCGCTACTACGGCGGCTGCGAGCACGTTGATGCGATCGAGGAGCTGGCCATCGCACGCGCCCGTCAGCTGTTCGGCGCCGACTGGGCGAACGTGCAGCCGCACAGCGGCGCCCAGGCCAACTTCGCCGTGTTCCTGGCTCTGCTGCAGCCGGGCGACACGATCCTGGGCATGGACCTCTCCCACGGCGGCCACCTCACCCACGGCTCTCCCGTGAACGTGTCGGGCAAGTGGTTCAAGGCCGTGCACTACGGCGTTTCCCCCGACACCGAACAGCTCGATTTCGCCCACATCCGCGAGCTGGCGCTCGAGCACCGGCCCAAGCTCATCATCTGCGGTTATTCCGCTTACCCCCGCACGATCGATTTCGCCGCTTTCCGCGCCATCGCCGATGAGGTGGGCGCCTATCTGCTGGCCGACATGGCCCACATCGCCGGTCTGGTGGCCGCAGGTGTGCACCCCAGCCCTGTCCCCCACTGCCATGTGGTCACCACCACCACCCACAAGACCCTGCGCGGTCCTCGCGGTGGCCTGATCCTCACCGGTGATGCCGCCTTCGGTCGGCAGTTCGACAAGGCCGTGTTCCCCGGCAGCCAGGGCGGCCCCCTGGAGCATGTGGTGGCCGCCAAGGCCGTGGCCTTCGGCGAAGCCCTCCAGCCGGCCTTCCGCGCCTACAGCCAGCAGGTGGTGGTCAATGCCAAGGCGATGGCGGCCCGGTTGATGGAACGCGGCATCCGGGTGGTGTCGGGAGGCACCGACAACCACCTGGTGCTGCTCGATCTGCGCTCGGTGGGCCTCACCGGCAAGGTCGCCGACCTGCTGGTGAGCGATGTGAACATCACCGCCAACAAGAACACGGTGCCGTTCGACCCCGAATCGCCTTTCGTCACCAGCGGCCTGCGCGTTGGCAGCGCCGCGCTCACCACCCGTGGCTTCGATGCCGAGGCGTTCGTGGAAGTGGCCGATGTGATCGCGGATCGCCTGCTCCATCCCGAGGACGCCGTGGTGGAACTGCGCTGCCGCGAGCGGGTCCGGGCGCTGTGCTCGCGTTTCCCCCTGTACGGCCCGGTCCGCGTGGCCCAGCCGGTCTGAGCTGCCCCTCCTCCCTAAGCTGCTCGCCAGGACAACCAGGCCCATGGCTCACCCTGTGATGAACCATCCCGCCTTGGCCTGTGCGCTGTCGGCGTTCCATCCCCCCAGCCACGCCCTGAGCCTTCAGCTGAGAAGCCTTTCGCAGTCGTGAGTCTTCTCCGCAACCCGGTCATCGCGGCCTTCGTCACCTTCGGTGTCGCGTCCCTGCTTACGGCGTTGGTGGTGCCGCTGGTGCGACGGCTCGGGTTGCGGCTGGGTCTGTTCGACCCGCCCGATTCACGCAAGCAGCACAGCATCCCGATGGTGCGGCTGGGCGGGGTGGGCATGGTGCTCGGGTTCTCGCTGGCGCTCACCTGCATCTGGGCGCTGGGGGGCTTCGGCACCCTCTCGCCCGCGAAAGACCAGCTGATCTGGACGACGCTGGCGGGCTCGCTCTGTTTCTTCGTGATCGGCCTGGCAGACGACCTGTTCGCCCTGCCGCCCCTGCCCCGGCTGGCGGGTCAGGTGGCCGTGGCCATGGTGGTCTGGAGCCAGGGCGTGCGCATCGGCGCGATCGATCTGCCGTTCGGCCTGTTCGGCCAGCCGCCGGCGAGCCTCGTGCTTCCCGATGCGCTGAGCCTGCTGGCCACGCTGATCTGGCTGGTGGGCATCACCAATGCGATCAACTGGATCGACGGCCTCGACGGGCTGGCCGCGGGCGTGGGCGGCATTGCCGCGATCGGTCTGCTGTCGGTGAGTTTCAGCCTGCAGCAGAGCGCCGCCGGGCTGCTGGCCGCCGCGCTGGCGGGGGCCTGCTTCGGTTTTCTGCGCCACAACTTCAACCCCGCCCGCATCTTCATGGGCGATGGCGGCTCCTACTTCCTCGGCTTCGCTCTGGCGGCGATCAGCATCGTGGGGCCGGCCAAGGGGCTCACCACCGTGAGCCTGCTGTTTCCGCTGCTGATCCTGTCGCTGCCCCTGGCGGACATGTCGGCGGTGATCATGGGCCGGCTCAGCGAGGGCCATTCCCCCTTCTATCCCGACCGGCGCCACCTGCACCACCGCTTGCTGCGGGCCGGCTTCAGCCATCGCCGCACGGTGCTGCTGATCTATGCCTTCACCCAATGGCTGGCCACCCTGGCGCTGGTGGCCGCCAACGTGGAGATGCGCTTCCTCTGGCTGGCGATCGCCACCGCCATCCTGATCGGCGCCGTGATGGGGTCGCGCAGCCACCTCGCGACCCAGCTGCCCGCTCCCCCCTGCGACGGCGGCGGCAACCGACCCAGCTGAGCGCCGGCGCCGCCAGCCTGGGTTGGCCGGGATGATGCTGAACCGATGAGCTCTCAGCCAGTGGGCGGTGCGCAGATGGGCGAAGGTGACAGGGCCGCGGCCGAGGTGCTCTGCATCGGCACCGAGCTGCTGCTCGGCAACATCCTCAACAGCAACGCCCGCTGGCTGGCCGAAGAGTTCGCTGCCCTCGGCCTTCCGCATTTCCGCCAGACCGTGGTGGGGGACAACCGCGAGCGGCTGATCGAGGTGGTGAGGGAGGCCGCGGCCCGCAGCCGTCTGCTGATCTGCACCGGTGGCCTCGGCCCCACCCCCGACGACCTCACCACCGAGGCGATCGCCGCCGCTTTCGGCACGCCGCTGGTGGAGGTGCCGCAGGTGTGGGAAGACATCCAGGCCAAGCTGGCCGGCCGGGGTCGGCCGCTGGCCGCCAGCAACCGCCGCCAGGCGCTGCTGCCCGAGGGCGCCCGCGTGGTGCCGAACCCCACCGGCACCGCGCCGGGGATGCTCTGGAGTCCGCCGGCCACCTCCCTGCCAGACGGCCACATCCAGCCGGGTTTCACCGTGCTCACCTTCCCGGGGGTGCCGAGCGAACTGAGGCCGATGTGGCAGCAGAGCGCCGTGCCCTGGCTGCGGGAGCAGGGGTTGGCGGGGGCCTGTTTCCAGAGCCGGCTGCTGCGTTTCTGGGGCATCGGCGAATCCACACTGGCCGAGCAGGTGGCCGACCTGCTGGCCCTCGAGAACCCGACTGTGGCCCCCTATGCCGGCACCGGTGAGGTGAAGCTGCGCCTCACGGCCCGGGCCGCCAGCACCGCCGAGGCGGCGGCGTTGCTCGCGCCGCTGGAGGCGGAGCTGCGCGCCCGCACCGGCACTCTCTGCTTCGGCGCCGACGAGGAATCGCTGGCTTCTGTGGTGCTGGCGTTGCTGCGGGCCCGCGGGGAAACCCTGGCGGTGGCGGAGAGCTGCACCGGCGGCGGCATCGGCGCTGCTCTGGCGGCCGTGCCCGGCGCCTCCGACGTGTTCCTCGGTGGGGTGATCGCTTACGCCAACACGATCAAGGAGCAGCTGCTCGGGGTGACCGCCGCCGCCCTTGAGCGCCATGGCGCGGTGAGCGATCCGGTGGCCCTGGCCATGGCGGAAGGGGTGCGCCGCAGCACCGGCGCCACCTGGGCGGTGTCGGTGACCGGCATCGCCGGCCCGGGCGGTGGCAGCGACGAGAAGCCGGTGGGCCTGGTGCACATCGGCCTGGCGGGCCCGCAGGGCAGCCGCAGTGAGGCGGTGCGTTTCGGCAGCTCCCGGGGCCGCGCCTGGATCCAGGCCGTCACCGCCGGGGAGGCGCTCAACCGCCTGCGGCTGCAGCTCATCGCGCCCGCCTGATTCCGACCGCCCGCACGGCTCGGTTTTAGGGTGTCGTCAGACCCCTGGGGACAAACGGTGAGCGCCGGCACCCTCTACGACAAAGTGTGGGATCTCCACCGCGTGGCGGAACTGCCGGGTGGCTCCACCCAGTTGTTCATCGGCCTTCATCTGATCCATGAGGTCACCAGCCCGCAGGCGTTCGCCGCCCTGAGGGATCTCGGCCTGGGGGTGCGCCACCCGGAGCGCACCGTCGCCACGGTGGACCACATCGTGCCCACCACCTCCCAGGCCCGCCCCTTCGCCGATCCCCTGGCCGAGGAGATGCTGGTGAATCTGGAGCGCAACTGCGCCGCCCACGGCATTCCCCTGCACGGGATCGGCAGCGGCCGGCAGGGAATCGTGCACGTGATCGCCCCTGAGCTTGGCCTCACCCAGCCCGGCATGACCGTGGCCTGCGGCGATTCCCACACCTCCACCCACGGCGCCTTCGGGGCGATCGCCTTCGGCATCGGCACCAGCCAGGTGCGCGACGTGCTCGCCACCCAGAGCCTGGCGTTGAACAAGCTGCGGGTGCGCCGCATCTGGGTGGATGGAGCCCTTCCCTCCGGCGTTTATGCCAAGGATCTGATCCTGCACGTGATCCGGGTGCTGGGGGTCAAGGGAGGCGTCGGTCATGCCTATGAGTTCGCCGGCCCCGCCGTGGCGGCTCTGTCGATGGAGGAGCGCATGACCCTCTGCAACATGGCGATCGAGGGCGGCGCCCGCTGCGGCTACGTCAATCCCGATGCCACCACCTTCGCCTACCTGGAGGGGCGGCCGATGGCCCCCTCTGGCGCTGCCTGGGAGCGGGCGGTGGCCTGGTGGTCGAGCCTGGCCAGCGATGCCGACGCCAGCTACGACGATGAGGTGCGCTTCGATGCCTCCACGCTGTCGCCCACGGTCACCTGGGGCATCACCCCGGCCCAGGGCATCGGCGTGGATGAAGCGGTGCCCACCCCTGAGCAGCTCGATCCACAGGAGCGGCCCATCGCCGAGGAGGCCTACCGCTACATGAACCTCAGCCCCGGCGCAGCGATCGCCGGTCTGCCGGTGGATGTCTGCTTCATCGGCAGCTGCACCAACGGCCGGCTCAGCGACCTGCGTGCCGCCGCCCTGGTGGCCCGTGGCCGCCACGTGGCCGATGGCATCCGGGCGTTCGTGGTGCCGGGTTCCGAGCAGGTGGCCCGCGCCGCCGAAGCTGAAGGCCTCGACCAGCTGTTCCGCGCGGCTGGGTTCGAGTGGCGCGAACCCGGCTGCTCAATGTGCCTGGCGATGAACCCCGACCGCCTGGAAGGGCGCCAGATCAGCGCCAGTTCCAGCAACCGCAACTTCAAGGGCCGGCAGGGGTCCGCCAGTGGCCGCACCCTGCTGATGAGCCCGGCGATGGTGGCCGCCGCCGCCGTCCGCGGCCACGTCACCGATGTGCGCGAACTGCTCGCCGAAGCCGGCCCCAGCACCACCACCGCCTCCCGCCAGCCTTCTCTCACCGCCTGACGCCGTGATCGCTTCCCCTTCCCTGCCCCCCCTCACCGATGCGGTGAGCGCCAGCAGCTTCCCGATCGGCCCGATCCCCAGAGTCGAAGGCCGTGCGTTGGTGCTCGCCGGCGACGACATCGACACCGACCGGATCATCCCGGCCCGCTTCCTCAAGTGCGTCACCTTCGAAGGCCTGGGGGAACAGGTGTTCGCTGACGACCGCAGTGAGCTGGGCGGCAGCCATCCCTTCGACCGCCCCGAGCACAGCGGTGCCCGGCTGCTGCTGGTGAACCGCAACTTCGGCTGCGGGTCGAGCCGGGAGCATGCGCCGCAGGCGCTGATGCGCTGGGGCATCCGGGCGGTGATCGGCGAGAGCTTCGCTGAGATCTTCCACGGCAATGGCCTGGCGCTCGGTTTGCCTTGTCTCACCAGCGGCCACGAGCAGATGCTGGCCATCCAGGCCCATGCCAGCGCCCACCCTTCCGCCTCCTTCCTGCTGGATGTGCAGGCCGCCGAGCTGCGTTGCGGCGATCAGGTGTGGGCCCTTGAGCTGGCGCCCGGGCCGCGGCAGATGCTCACCACCGGCCAGTGGGACGCCACCGGCCAGCTGCTCGCCAACGACGACGCGCTGGTGGCCACTGTTGCCCGTCTGCCTTACCTGAACGGGTTCTGAGCAGCAGGGGCGCCTGCTCGCTCAGAACAGGCCATCGCCGGTCTGTCCGCGCATGCGCTGCTCATACGGCACGAAGGGCACGCCGGTGCCCTTGAAGCCGAAATCGTTCAGCCGCACGCGCACGCCACCGATCCCTTCATAGGGGCTGTAGTAGACGCTGAAGGCGTAGGAGCGGCGCTGCCAGCGCAGCTCCACGTACGAACCGGTGATCTCGCCGTAGTTGGGTGAGCTGGCATCCACGTTCAGGCCGATGCCGCCATTGAGCACCAGGGGGCCCACCAGCTGCTGGGTGAGGCCGATGCCCACGGTGCCCAGATCCACGGCGGCATCGAAGGCAAACGGGCTGAGGCCATCACGCAAGCTGATGCCACCGGTGATGGTGAGCTGGGTGTAATCGAGGAAGGACCTGCTGAAGTGGCCCAGGGTGAGCGTGGGCCCGCCGGAGAGCGAGAACACGTTCTGGCGGGTGCCATCTCCGAAGTAGGCCAGGCTGGCAGAGATGTTGGTGTTGAAGGTGAGCCCCGGCACGATCGGCACCGGCGAATAGCGCAGTGCCCCTTCCGGGGTGGAGGGCAACGGCTTGCCTCGCCAGAGGGTGAGGGAGCTGTTGATGGCGCCGAAGGCATTCCCGCGCCACAGCTGGGCAAAGTTCTGCGATTCGCCGCCGTTCTCGAAGAACTCGTTGCTCTGATAGTTGCCAATACCCAGACGCCAGAAGTAGCTGTTGCTGAAGTTGCCAACAGGCGGCAGCTCGCCACGCTGTTCGATCGAGGTGCCGTAGGCGGAATAGACGTCCTGCTCGCCGAGCGTTCCGTTCCAGATGCGGAAGCGATAGGCGCCGAAGATGCGCGACTTCACAGTGCCCAGCAGCGGCAACTTGAGCGGGCGCACCAGTTCGCCCCAGCTCCGGGTGCCGTTGGCGAAGTTGGCGGGTTCGAAGGTGGAGATGTCGAGGTTGAGGTCGGCGTCGAAGCCGAACAGCGGCGCCTGCAGGCGCGCTTCAAGGCCGAACAGATCGCCGAGGGTGCTCGGTTGCGACTGAGGATCCGCTCCGGCGGATTGTCCGGGCAGTGGATAGCTGCTGGTGGTGCCCTCGTAGGCCCGCTGCAGCAGGAACTGGGGCTCGAGTTGCAGGGTGCCGCGCTGGCCGATGCCGATCGGCTTGAGGCGGCGGCCCACGTAGAAGCCGTCGCGGTCTTCGTTGTCGACGCCCAGCACCCAGCGGTTCTGCACCTCCTGCTCCTTGCGGATGCGGGTGCGGCTGGTGACATTGATCGGCAGGCGATCTTCCAGGATCAGCCGGTTGCGACGGGAGGTGATCACCGTGTCGCCGTTCTTGTCCTGCACGGCCAGCACGTCGTCGGCATCCATCCACGACTGGGCGGGCGTGAATGGATCGTTGGTGAAGCTGGCCCGATCGGCCCGCCAGCCTTCGGCGGTGAGCACGGCGCGGGCGGCTTGAAAGCGCAGCCGGGTGAGGGTGCCGTCGACCAGTTTCGGGTTGCGGTTGCTCTCCAGCTGCCGCACCTGGGGCGGCCTGGCGGGCCCGAAGTCGTTGTTGGTGTTATCCCCGTCATCGGTATTGGCGTTGCCGCCACCTGGAACGCCGAAGCGGCGTTCGGAGGCCAGGCCGGCGCGCACCTGCACATCGCTGATGCGTTGATCGGTGAGGGCGGCGATCGCCTTGCGGCGTTCCGCCTCCTGGGCGCGCAGGGCGCGGAAGCTGGGCCGCTCAGTCGTCTGGTCGGCGCTGGTGGTACCCGCGTTGGTGCCAGTGCCGGTGCCGTTCGCTGCACCGGCACCGGTGCCGGCCGGGGGCCGAGCGGGGGGCGGGGGCTCGGCGGGGGCGGTGCCGCCCATCGCGACCTGCTCCAGCGCTTCGGCCAGCGAGCGGGGCC
>NZ_JAGQBN010000022.1:0-37842 GCF_024345655.1 Synechococcus sp. Lug-A
CAGCGCCGCCGAGCCCTTCGGTCCGGCCCTGCTGGTGCCGCTGCAGCAGGCTGATGTGTGGGCGGCCGGCGCCTTCGCTCTGGAACAGGGGCAGATCGTGGCCGCGATGTTGCTGGCGGCCATGGTGGTTTACGTGATTGAGCAGCGGTTCGTGGCGGCGGCGATCGCTGCCGGCCTGGCGGCGCTGGCCTCCTGGTTCGGGCTGATTCACGCCTGGCGTTTCACCGCCAGCGACACCGTGCTGCAGATGGGCTGGGGCACGGGCGGACGCTGGGCGCTCGGGTACCTGCTCATGGCCCTGGTGTTCAGCGCCGCGGCCCTGGCTCGCCAGCGGGGCGCGGCGGATACCGATTGCTGATGGCAGGACGGCGTGGCGCTGGCTGGGCGGACAGGCAGGAGCACTTACCCCTGCAGCAGCTGCGTGCAGCCCTTCTGGCCTGGGGGGAGCGGTACGGGCGCCACAACCTGCCCTGGAAGCTGCGGCCCGATGGCCGCCCGCCGGTGGATGGAGAAGCCCTTGATCCGTTGAAGGTGTGGGTGGCGGAGGTGATGCTCCAGCAGACCCAGCTGGCTGTGGCCCTGCCCTACTGGCAGCGCTGGATGTCGGCCTTCCCGGACCTGCCGGCCCTGGCCGCCGCCGACCCCCAGCAGGTGCTGCTGCTCTGGCAGGGCCTGGGCTACTACGGGCGGGCGCGTCGCCTGCAGCAGGGGGCGCGGCAGTTGCTTGATGCCAGCGCCCCCGGCGCCGACCCCTGGCCCCGTGACCTGCCTGGCTGGCTGGCGCTGAGCGGCGTCGGCCGCAGCACCGCCGGCAGCATTCTGTCCTCGGCCTTCGATCAACCCTTCGCGATCCTTGACGGCAACGCGGCGCGGGTGCTGGCGCGCCTGATCGCCGCTCCCCGCCCGCCGAAACGGGAGCTCGCCGGGTTCTGGCGGCTGAGCGAGCTGCTGCTCGACCGGCAGCGGCCCCGGGCCTTCAATCAGGCTCTGATGGACCTGGGCGCCACGGTCTGCACCCCCCGTTCTCCCGACTGCGGCCGCTGCCCCTGGCGGAACTCATGCGCTGCTTACGCTGCCGGCGACCCCGCCCGCTACCCCGTGAAGGACGCCCCCCGGCCGCTGCCCTTTCAAGTGATCGGCGTGGGGGTGGTGCTCGATGGGCGCGGCCGGGTGCTGATCGATCAGCGCCTGCCGGAGGGGCTGTTGGGGGGGCTGTGGGAATTCCCCGGCGGCAAGCAGGAGCCGGGCGAAGCGATCGCGGCCACCATTGCCCGCGAACTGCGCGAGGAGCTGGCGATCGAGGCGGAGGTGGGCGAGGAGCTGATCACCCTGGAGCACAGCTACAGCCATAAGCGTCTCCGCTTCGTGGTGCATCTCTGCCGCTGGCTGGCGGGCGATCCGCAGCCCCTGGCCAGTCAGCAGGTGCGTTGGGTGGAGCCGGAGGGGCTGGCGGCCTTCCCCTTTCCTGCCGCCAATGCGCGCATCATCGCGGCGCTGCTGGAGCGGCTGGCCGGCGCGGCGCCCGTGGCGGCCTCCGGGCCCACCGGCGAGTGTGGAGAGAACTGAGCGCGAGCCTGCCGTGACGGTGCCTTCCCCTGCCCGGGTGCTCTGCTTCGGCGAAGCGCTCGTTGATCGGCTCGGCCCGCCCGGCGGCGATCCGGCCCGCGACACCCCGGTCGACGACAGGCTCGGCGGTGCCCCGGCCAATGTGGCCTGCGCTCTGGCGCGGCTCGGCACCGGCGCCGCGCTGATCGGCCGCCTGGGCGACGACCGCATCGGCGCCGCCTTCCGCGCTCTGTTGCTGGAGCGGGGGGTGGACACCCGTGCGCTGCAGTGCGATCCGCTGCGCCCGAGCCGCACGGTGCTGGTGCGGCGCGATGCCGCAGGTGAGCGCCACTTCGGCGGCTTCGCCGGCGACCGGGGGGAGGGCTTCGCTGATCAGGCGATCGATGCCGCGGCGCTGGCCGGGGCGTTGGCGCCGCTGCTGGCCCAGGCCCGCTGGCTCCTTTGCGGCACGATTCCGCTGGCTTCCGCTGCGGCGGCAGCGGCGCTGCAGGAGCTGCTGCTGGCTGCCGGGGCGCATGGCTTGCCGCTGGCGCTTGACGTCAACTGGCGGCCCACCTTCTGGGGGCTCGGCGCTGAGCAGGGCCCGCCGCCGGCGGTGCGGCAGCGGCTTGAGCCCTTGCTGACGCAGGCGGCCCTGCTCAAGTGCAGCCGTGAGGAGGCCCTCTGGCTGTTCGGCAGCGCCAACGCCACAGTCGTGCGCCGGGCCCTGCCGCAGCGGCCCGCCGTGCTGATCACCGATGGCCCCGAGCCGATCGACTGGGCGGTGGGAGCGTGCGGTGGCCGGCTGCCTTCCCTGCCCGTGGCTGCCATCGACACCACCGGTGCTGGTGATGCCTTCCTGGCGGGCCTGCTGCACCAGTTGGTGGGCCGGCCGGGGCTGTTGCAAGAGCCGGTGGTCGTCAGCGCCGTGGAGCAGGTTCTGCGCTTTGCAGCCGCCTGCGGTGCACTGGTTTGCCAGGGTGCCGGCGCCATTGATCCCCAGCCGAGCGAGCAGCAGGTTCTGGCCGTTCTGGGTGAGAGTGCAGCGGGCACCGGCGCCCTATGAGCACCCCCCCCCGGGTATGTCGAGCCGGTCAATCCCGATCGGCTGCAGCGCATCCTGGAAACGGCCCGGGGCGGAGCTGGAGGTCGCCTACGGTCCGGTTGTTCAAGGAGTTGAGGCCTTCAGGCGGCTGAGTGCGGCGGTCGCAGCACTGCCCGGCGCCTGTCCCCGTCGTGCTGAAGCTCCAGCCGCCAGGCGCCATCGGGCAGCCACGGCAGCCGTTCGGGCCACTCCACCGCCAGCACCGCCCCCAGGGCGCCGGCTTCCTCCTCCTCCTGGGCGAACAGTTCAGCGGCGGCGGCCGGCTGCTCCAGCCGGTAGAGATCCAGATGGACGAGGGCATGGGGCTCGCCGTCAGCGCCCCGGCCGCTGTAGTGCTGGGCCAGGGCGAAGGTGGGGCTCGTGATCGGTTCGTCGATTCCCAGCGCCAGGGCCAGACCCTGCACCAGGCAGGTCTTGCCGGCCCCCAGTTCCCCCTGCAGCAGCAAAGTGGGAGGGGCTGCACCGCCGCCGGGGCCGCCGCCGTTCAACAGCAGCGACGCCAGCTCCCGCCCGAGCGCCGCCGTGGCTGCCGCATCGGCCAGATGGCACACCCGGATCTCAGCAGACTGTTCCATCCCTGTAGATTCCCGTTAAGCGAGCCCGAAGCCTCGGCGTCTCTGCAGATATTTCCACATCCCCAATCCTTCTCCCTTCGGAGCTTCCCCATGCTGGCCACGCCTTCAGCTGCCACGTCCGTTTCGGCTGCCGCCGCAACCGGACTGTCCACCCCGTCGTCGTATGTGATCGCCGATCTCGGCCTTGCCGCCTGGGGCCGCAAGGAGATCGCGATCGCTGAAACCGAGATGCCCGGTCTGATGGCGCTGCGTGAGAAGTACGGCAGCCAGCAACCGCTTAAGGGTGCCCGCATTGCCGGCAGCCTGCATATGACGATCCAGACAGCCGTTCTGATCGAAACCCTGGTGGCTCTCGGCGCTGAAGTGCGCTGGGCCTCCTGCAACATCTTCTCCACCCAGGATCACGCTGCCGCCGCGATGGCGGAAGCCGGCATCCCGGTGTTCGCCTTCAAGGGCGAAACCCTTGATGAATACTGGGCCTTCACCCACCGGATCCTGGAGTGGGCCGACGGCGGCACGCCCAACATGATCCTCGACGACGGTGGCGATGCCACCGGCCTGGTGGTGCTCGGCACCAAGGCGGAGCAGGACCCCTCGGTGCTGGACAACCCCGGCAGCGAAGAGGAGATCGCCCTGTTCCAGTCGATCCGTCAACGCCTGGCCGCCCAGCCCGGCTTCTATTCGCGCATCCACGCCCAGATCCAGGGCGTCACCGAGGAAACCACCACGGGTGTGGCGCGTCTCTATCAGATGCAGAAGAGCGGTGAACTGCCGTTCCCTGCCATCAACGTGAACGACTCCGTCACCAAGAGCAAGTTCGACAACCTCTATGGCTGCCGCGAATCCCTGGTCGACAGCATCAAGCGCGCCACCGATGTGATGGTGGCCGGCAAGGTGGCCCTGGTGATCGGCTATGGCGATGTGGGCAAGGGTTCCGCCCAGTCGCTGCGTGGCCTCGGTGCCAGCGTGATGATCGCCGAAGTTGATCCGATCTGCGCGCTGCAGGCGGCGATGGAGGGCTACCGGGTCGTCCGTCTCGACGACGTGGTGGGGGATGTGGACATCTTCGTGACGGCCACCGGCAACTTCCGCGTGATCACCCACGACCACCTGATCCAGATGCGGGATCAGGCGATCGTGTGCAACATCGGCCACTTCGACAACGAGATCGACGTGGCTTCCCTGAAGCAGTACCCCTGGGACAACATCAAGCCCCAGGTGGATCACGTGCTGCTGCCCAGCGGCAACAAGATCATCCTGCTGGCGGAAGGCCGGCTGGTGAATCTGGGCTGCGCCACCGGCCACCCCAGCTTCGTGATGAGCAACTCCTTCACCAACCAGGTGCTGGCTCAGATCGAGCTTTTCACCAAAGGGGACGAGTACGGCAAGGAGGTGTACGTGCTGCCCAAGCACCTCGACGAGATGGTGGCCCGCCTCCACCTCGACAAGATCGGCGCCCGACTCACCGAGCTCACCCCCGAGCAGGCCGCCTACATCAACGTGCCGCTGGAAGGCCCCTACAAGTCCGACCACTACCGCTACTGATCCCGCGCCCCACAGTTCCGCGCCCAGCGTTGCTGCTTCGCCGGCAGGCCTGATGGCCTCGCCGGCAAGCCGCTTCCCTGAGCATCGGGCAACCTTCACGTCAGCGTGGAAGACTTTCCCGATCACGAGCCCGCCGGCATGGCCATCGAACTGGTTCAGCAACTGCCCGAGCTGATCGGCTCGGCGGTGGAGGCCAACCCGATGGCCGGCTATGCGGCGATCTTTGCGGCGATGTTCCTCGAGAACCTCTTTCCGCCGATCCCCTCCGAGCTGATCATGCCCCTGGGGGGCTTCTATGTGCAGCAGGGGCAGCTCAGCCTGATTCCGGTGGTGCTGGCCGGATTGCTCGGCACCGTGCTCGGCGCCCTGCCCTGGTATGGGGTGGGGCGGCTGGTGAACGAGGAACGCATCGAGCACTGGCTCTCGCGCCATGGGCGCTGGATCGGCATCAGCCCGCAGGAGCTGCACCGCAGCCGCACCTGGTTCAGCCGCCATGGCACCGCCCTGGTGTTCTGGGGCCGGCTGGTGCCCGGCATCCGCACCTTGATCTCCGTGCCCGCCGGCATCGAGATGATGCCGATGGTGCCCTTCCTGATCTGGACCACGGCCGGCAGCCTGATCTGGACCCTGCTGCTGACAGTGGCGGGCATGCTGCTGGGCGAGGGCTACAGCAACGTGGAGCTGTGGATCGAACCGGTGGCCCGGGTGATCAAGGTGGTGCTGGTGCTCGCCGTGCTGGCCGCCGGCGCCTGGCTGGGGCTGCGCATCTGGAAGAAGCGCCAGGACAGCCACTGAGGCTCAGTCCCTGGGGAAGCCACGCAGGCGCCCAGCCGCCCAAGACCACCTTCCGGCTGAAGGCAACGCCCTTGCAGGCGGCTCAGAACGGAACTTCCTCGCTGCTCGGCTCGCCACCACCGAAGCCGCCGCCATAGCCGCCGCCCCCGAAACCGCCGCCAGCGCCGCCGCCGTCGTCGTAGGCGCCCTGGTCGGCGTCACGTTTGGAGCCCAGCAGTTCGAGTCGGTCGACCCGCACCACCGGCTTGGTGCGCTCCTCACCGGTGGTGCGGTCGGTCCAGCGGTCGAGCTTGAAGCTGCCGATGATCCCCAGCAACGACCCCTTCTTGACGTAGTCGGCGGCCACCTGGGCCTGCTTGCCCCAGATCTCGAGGTTGAACCAGTCCGGTTCGTCGTCGCGGCTGCGGCGGTTGACCGCGAGGGTCAGGTTGGCGACCACGCTGCCGGACTCGAAGTAGCGCACCTCGGGATCACGGCCGGCACGGCCCACCAGCGTCACGGAATTCACACCCATGGATTGTCCTGTCGTTGAAAAAAGTGGAGTTGTTGAATCAATGATGCGCCCCGTTGCCTCAAGGTGCCGCAGGCCGCTTCTCCCTGAAGGTTCCCCCGTTTCACCCGGATGTACCACCGCCACCGTCGGGGGGGGTGCTGCCAGATCCCGCTCCTATGATCGCAACCGCTCAGGTGCTCCTACGTGTTCTTTCGACGTTTCCAGCTCTCACGCGACATCGGCATCGACCTGGGAACGGCCAACACTCTGATGTACGTGTCCGGCAAGGGCATCGTGCTTCAGGAGCCTTCCGTGGTGGCGCTCGATCTTGAGCGGGGTGTGCCCCTGGCCGTGGGGGATGAAGCGAAGCTCATGCTCGGCCGCACCCCGGGCAACATCCGCGCCGTGCGCCCCCTGCGCGACGGAGTCATCGCCGACTTCGACGCCGCCGAGCAGATGATCAAGACCTTCATCCAGAAGGGGAACGAGGGCCGCGGCATCGTGGCGCCCCGTCTGGTGATCGGCATTCCCAGCGGCGTCACCGGCGTGGAACGCCGCGCGGTGCGTGAGGCCGGCCTGGCCGGTGCCCGCGAAGTGCACCTGATCGATGAGCCGGTGGCGGCCGCGATCGGCGCCGGCCTGCCGGTCACGGAGCCGGTGGGCACCATGATCGTCGACATCGGGGGCGGCACCACCGAGGTGGCGGTGCTCAGTCTCGGTGGCACCGTGCTCAGCGAGTCGGTGCGGGTGGCCGGCGATGAGATCAGCGAGGCCATCGGCGTGTACCTCAAGAAGGTCCACAACCTGGTGGTGGGCGAGCGCACCGCCGAAGACATCAAGATCCGCATCGGCTCCGCTTTCCCCGACGACGCCCACGACGAGACCTCGATGGACGTGCGCGGGCTGCACCTGCTCTCCGGCCTGCCCCGCACCATCAACGTGCGCTCCGGTGACATCCGTGAAGCGATGGCCGAACCGCTCAACGTGATCGTGGAGGCGGTGAAGCGCACCCTTGAGCGCACCCCGCCCGAGCTCGCCGCCGACATCGTCGATCGCGGCATCATGCTGGCCGGCGGTGGCGCCCTGGTGCGCGGCATCAGCGAGCTGATCAGCCACGAAACCGGGATCCTCACCCACGTGGCCCAGGACCCGCTCCTGTGCGTGGTCAGTGGCTGCGGCCAGGTGCTGGAGGACTACAAGCGCCTGGAGCGCGTGCTCGACACGCCTGACTTCTCCCGTCTGTCCTCCTGAAATCCATGCCGTTCGGGCGCCTGCCGCGCGTCCCCTCGCTGCAACGGGTGATCCAGGCCTGGCCCTGGTGGCTGCTGCTGCTGGCGCTGGTGGGGGTCCGCCTCAGCAAGGGGGCCTTCCTCACGGATGCCTACGCGCTGGTCAGCCGTCCGTTCTGGCCCGGCACGGCCCAGCGCGAGTGGTTGCAGTCAGCCCAGCAGCTCGACCAGCGCAGCCGACTGGCCCAGTTGGAGCAGGACAACCGGCGCCTGCGCACCCTGCTGGGTCTGCAGCGGGCCAACCCCCAGGAGGTCACGGCGGCGGTGATCTCGCGCGAACCCGAGGGCTGGTGGAAGCAGTTGGTGCTCGGCGCCGGTGAGCTTCAGGGGATTCGCCGCGGCGATGCGGTGGTGGGCCCGGGCGGCCTGGTGGGCCGGGTGGCCAGCGTCACCCCCACCACCGCGCGGGTGGCCCTGCTTACCGATTCCTCCAGCCGCATCGGCGTGTGGGTGGGGCGCACCCAGAGCATGGGCCTGCTCACCGGCGTGAACGGCAGCCGGCCCGAGCTGCGTTTTCTGGTGAAGGATCCGCAGGTGCGCCCAGGGGATGTCGTGGTCACCTCGCCGGCCAGCACGCTGGTGCCGCCGGGGATGAGCGTCGGCGTGATCCAGTCGGTGGATGAAAAGGCCGTGCCGGCGCCCACGGCGGTGGTGCAGCTCAGTGCGCCGGTGGAAGCGATCGACTGGGTGCAGGTGCTGGTGCAGCCCCGGCAGGCGGCGCCCTGAATGGTGGGCAAGCTGCACCGCCACCCGTGGTTTGTGGCCAGCGCTCTGCTCGTGCCCTGGCTCACGCTGGCCTCTCCCGCGCTGCTGCGCCTCTCGGGGGCACCACCCAGCTGGGCGGTGCTGTGGCTTCTGCCCTGGGCGATCAGCGATGGGCCGGTCTCCGGTGCCCTGGCCGGGCTGGGGCTGGGGCTGTTGCTCGATGCCCTCACCCTCGATGGCGCCACCCAGATTCCGGCGCTGGTGCTGCTGGGCTGGTGGTGGGGGAGGCTCGGCCGCAAGGGACCGCCGCTCGAGCGCAGCTTCAGCCTCGGGCTGCTGGCCCTGATCGGCACCTTTCTGCTGGGGCTCAGCTTGATCCTGCAGCGGCTGGGCCTACCCCCCCAGCTGCCTCTCGCCGGCAGCCTGCGCACCCTGCTGACCCAGACCCTGCTCACCGGTCTGCTGGCGCCGATGATCTGTTCGCTGCTGCTGTTGCTCTGGCGGCAGCAGAACGCACCATCGAGGGGCTGAAGCGATGCGGGGGCTGACCGAGGGGATCCGGGGGCGCTGGCGGCGGCGTGCCGTGCTGACCCTGCTGGCGGCGGTGCTGGCGGGCTGCGGCGGTCCGCGCAGCCAGGGGCGCCAGCTGAACGTCTGGACGCTCGATCTCTCCCCCAAGTTCGACGCCTACCTCACCGAGGTGATCGCCGCCTGGGAGAAGGAGAACCCGGGCATCACGGTGCGCTGGACCGACATCCCCTGGGGATCGGTGGAGCGCAAGCTGCTGGCGGCGGTCTACGCCCGCACCGCCCCCGACGTGGTGAACCTCAACCCGCTGTTCGCCGCCAACCTGGCCAGCAAGGGGGGGCTGCTCGACCTCGATCCACTGCTGCCGCCTGGGGCCTCAGAGATCTATCTGCAGCGCATCTGGGCAGCCAGCCGCAACGCGGATGGACAGTTCGCGATCCCCTGGTATCTCACGGCGCGCATCACGCTCGCCAACCGCGACCTGCTGAAGCGGGCCGGATACGCCGACCCACCGCGCCGCTGGGAGGAGGTGCCGGCTTTCGCTGAAGCGGTGAAACGGCGCACCGGCCGCCATGCGCTGTTCGTCACGGTGGTGCCGGATGACTCGGCCGAGCTGCTGGAGTCGATGGTGCAGATGGGTGTGACCCTCACCGATGACCGCCAACGGGCCGCCTTCAACAGCCCGGCGGGCCGGCGGGCCTTCGCCTTCTGGACCGATCTCTACCGCCGTGGCCTGCTGCCGCGTGAAGTGGTGAGCCAGGGCTACCGGCGTGCGATCGAGCTCTACCAGGGCGGTGAGCTGGCGATGCTGGCCAGCGGCGCCGAGTTCCTGCGCAGCATCCAGACCAACGCCCCGGGGATCGCTGCCGTCACCGAACCCCACCCGCCGCTCACCGGCCCCGACGGCACCGCCAACGTGGCGGTCATGAACCTGGCGGTGCCGCGCCAGAGCGCCATGCCCAAGGAAGCGGTGAGCTTTGCCCTGTTCCTGACCAACGCCAGCAATCAGGCCCGCTTCGCTGAGCAGGCGCGGGTGCTCCCCTCGGCCCGGCAGGCGCTCACCACGATCGAGCAACAGCTGCGGCGGGACACGCCTGCCGATCCCCAGCAGGCGCTGGTGCATGCGGCACGCCTGGAATCGGCTGAAACGCTGGGGCGGGCACGGGTGCTGGTGCCGGCCAACCCCGGCGTGAAGCGGCTGCAGGCGATCATCTACCGCCAGCTCCAGCGCGCCATGCTTGGCCAGATCAGCAGCGATGCGGCCGTGCTGGCGGCGGAGCGGGAATGGAACCTCTACGCGGAAGGTCGCTGGCCCTGAGCCCTGGCCTCGCCGTGCGGCGTGGCGACCGCGCCGCACGGCGAGGCCACCGATGGGCTTGGTGAGAATGGTGCTGACCGGTGGCTGCCGGCACCGCTGCAACTATTGAAAAATCATTAAGTCTTGGCGCTGCTACTCCCTGACGTGCGCCTTCTGCTCTCCATGCGTACAAGCTGACAGGTAGGGTGATTTTTCTTCACGACTGTTCCTGTGATGCCACTGGACACGCAGCCTCGGCAAGCCAAGGCGGAGGCGGTGGTTCAGGACACGCGGACAGCACCCAAGGCCACCCTGCTCGTCGTCGACGACGAGGCCGCCGTGCGCCGCGTGCTGGTGATGCGCCTGCAGCTCGCGGGCTACCGCGTCCTCTGCGCCGAGGACGGGGAGGAGGCCCTTACCCTGTTCCATCAGGAGCAGCCCGACCTCGTCGTGCTTGACGTGATGCTGCCGAAGCTGGACGGCTTTGCGGTATGCCGGCGCCTGCGGGCCGAATCCTGCGTGCCGATCATCTTCCTCTCGGCTCTTGATGCGATCGCCGAGCGGGTGGCCGGCCTTGATCTCGGTGCCGACGACTACCTGCCCAAGCCGTTCAGCCCCAAGGAACTCGAAACCCGCATCTCCACGATCCTGCGGCGGGTGGGGCGTGGATCCGCCAACAGCGAACCCCGCGACATCCCCGCCGGCCAGGGTGTGATGCGCATCGGAGACCTGGTGGTGGACACCAACCGCCGTCAGGTGACCCGCGCCGGTGAGCGCATCGGCCTCACCTACACCGAATTCAGCTTGCTGGAGCTGCTGTTCCGCGAGCCCGGCCGGGTGGTGCCGCGCGCCGAGATCCTTGAGCAGCTGTGGGGCTACCCGCCGCGCCGCGCCGCGGATCTGCGCGTCGTGGATGTGTATGTGGCCCGCCTGCGCGGCAAGCTCGAACCCGACCCCCGCAACCCCGAGCTGATCCTCACCGTGCGCGGCACCGGCTACGCCTCGCAACGGATGATCGATCCCCTGGTCGCCGTCACCGCTTAGGCCCACCGCCTGCGCTCCTGCAGGATGGTTCCTTCCGTCCCCTGTTCGTCGCCTTGCCGGAGCACCCCGTCAACCGCCTGGAGCAGGCGCGCTTCGAGAAGGGCCAGGCCCTGGCGGCCCTCGGTCAGGGCCCCTATGCCCTGCGCTTCGAGCCCAGCCACCGCACTGCCGCCCTGCAGCAGGAGCACGCCGACCTGCCCAACGGCGAGGAGCGTGCCGTGGCCGTGGCCGTGGCCGGCCGGGTGATGACCCGCCGGGTGATGGGCAAGCTCGCCTTCTTCACCTTGGTGGATGAAAGCGGCCCGATTCAGCTGTTCATCGAGAAGGCCCACCTGCTGGCGGCCTTGCCCGAGCAGCCCGAGGCCTTTGCTCAGATCACCTCGCTGGTGGATGCCGGCGATCTGATCGGTGTGCACGGCACACTGCGGCGCACCGACCGGGGTGAGCTGTCGGTGAAGGTGACGGCCTGGGACATGCTCTGCAAGTCGTTGCAGCCCCTGCCCGATAAATGGCATGGCCTGGCGGATGTGGAGAAGCGCTACCGCCAGCGCTACCTCGATCTGATCGTTTCGCCGCACACCCGCGAAACCTTCCGCCGCCGTGCCCGTCTGGTGAGCGGCATCCGCCGCTGGCTCGATGCCCGCGACTTCCTCGAGATCGAGACGCCGGTGCTGAATCTGGAGGCCGGTGGCGCCGACGCCCGCCCCTTTTGCACCCACCACAACGCCCTCGATCTGCCGCTGTTCCTGCGCATCGCCACCGAACTGCACCTCAAGCGGCTGGTGGTGGGGGGCTTCGAGCGGGTCTACGAGCTGGGCCGCATCTTCCGCAACGAAGGCATCAGCACACGCCACAACCCCGAATTCACCTCGGTGGAGGTGTATCAGGCCTATGCCGATTACACCGACATGATGGCGCTCACCGAGCAGATGATCGCGGACGTCACCGTGCAGGTGTGCGGCACCACCGCCCTCACGTATCAGGGCGTGGCGATCGATCTCACGCCCCCCTGGCGCCGGGCCACCATGCACGAGCTGGTGGAGCAGGCCACCGGGCTCGATTTCAACGGCTTCGCCAGCCGTGAGCAGGCCGCTGCCGCCATGGCCGCCGCTGGGCTGGAGGTGCCCGCCGCCGCTGACAGCGTGGGCCGTCTGCTCAACGAGGCCTTCGAACAGCGGGTGGAAGCCAGCCTGATCCAGCCCACCTTCGTGCTCGATTACCCGGTGGAGATCTCACCGTTGGCGCGCACGCACCGCAGCAAGCCCGGCCTGGTGGAGCGTTTCGAGCTGTTCATCGTGGGCCGTGAAACCGCCAACGCCTTCAGCGAGCTGATCGATCCCGTCGATCAGCGCCGGCGCCTGGAGGCCCAGCAGGAGCGTCGCCTCGCCGGCGACCTGGAGGCGCAGGGGGTGGATGAGGATTTCCTCCAAGCTCTTGAGGTGGGCATGCCCCCCACCGGCGGGCTGGGCATCGGCATCGACCGGTTGGCCATGCTGCTCACCGACAGCCCCAGCATCCGTGATGTGATCGCCTTCCCGCTCTTGCGTCCAGAGGCCGGTTCCACTGGAGCTTGAAGGGCAAAGTGGATAATGGGGTCACGTTGGCACTGACCTTGGCCCATGAGCGGTGAGCGCGTTGGATTCCGCTTCAAGCACGCAGATGCGGTGGTCAAGCGCAACCCTCAGGGCCGCTCCCGTCGCGGTTGGGTGATGGAGCCGGTGGAGCAGACCACCAGCCGCGGCACCAAGATGCCGGCTTACAGGATCCGTTGGCGCGACAGTGAACGTCCCGAGATCGTGCTCCAGCACATGCTGATCGCCGATCCCGATCCCACGCCGCCGCCCGAAGGTGTGAGCCTGGTGCCACCGGCGCCAAAGAAGTAGCTGCTGCCCGGTTTGTTGCATCCGGTCCGGATGCGCTGCTGGCAGCAGGGTGCGCCGCCGCAAGCCCGTCTGCGCCCCATCCCGGCCATCAACTCCAGCCCCGCAGCCGGTACACCAGCAGCCCCAGGTGCTCCTTGAGCGCCTGGGTGGTGAGCTGCAGGGCGCCCACTTCGGGCAGCAGCTCGATCAGCAGCGAGGCGGCCGTCGGGCTTCCGGTTGCGCTGCGGGCCGGCAGCAGGTAGTCGCAGGCCACCGGCACCACCTGGAGCCCTGAGCGGCGCTGAAACGTGGCCAGCGAGCGGGGCATGTGCATCGCGCTGGTGACCAGCAGCACTGAACGCCAGCCCCGGGCCCGGCCGATCGCACGCAGCGCCAGGGCCTCTTCCGCGGTGGTGCGGGCCTGATCGCTGAGCAGCAGGCGCCCCTCCGGCACGCCGAGCTCCAGTGCCAGCCGCCGCGCCGTTTCAGCCTCCGCCGGCGCCGGGTTGGCGCTGCGGAAGGTCACCCTGCCGCCGCTCAGCAGCAGCAGCGGCGCCTTGCCGGCCTGCAGCAGCCGCACGCCGGTGAGCAGGCGGTCGCCCGCCTCGTTCACCTCCACGCTGGTGCGGGGCGCCAGCTGGGGCTGCAGGCCGCCGCCCAGCACGATCACGGCGTCGGCGGTGGGAAGCGGGCTGGGGGTGAGGGCGGCGCTGCGCTCCTCCAGGCCCCAGACCAGCTGCCGGGCCGTGAACGGCAGGGCACTGATCCACAGCAACGCCAGGCTGCCGCCACTCAGCCAGGGGCTCCAGCGGCGGCGACGCCCCGCCAGGGCGATCGCCTGCAGGCCGATGGCCAGCCCCAGCGGGTAGAGCAGCAGCGGCAGCAGCTTGGAGAGAAGGAATCCCATAGCGGCCGGCTCAGACCGGCGGGGTGCCGTGGCGGCGGCGCAGCTCCTCCAGTTCCTGCTGCGCCTCAAACGCCGACCAGGCGGCTTCCAGCTCGATCGGATCGAGCGGCGTGGCGGGGGAGGAAGCTGCCGCCGCTGCTGCTCCTGCCGCCTCTGCCTGGCTGCCCTGGGTCGCTCCAGCTGGGCCCGGCCCGCGTTCCCCCGACCCAGCTTGCGCAGGCGCGCCTGAGGCTGCGGGGGTAGCCGCCTGTTGCTCCTGCTCCCGTTGCAGGGCCGCCAGGTCGGCGTCCAGGCGGCGGAACTCATCGCCCAGGCTGCTGAGGGCCTGCCAGCGGTCGCGGCCAAGAGCCATCAGCTGCCGCAGCCGGGCTTCGGCCTGGTCGGCCAGCGCGCTGGCGCCGGCGGCCCGGGCCCGCTCCACCCGCCCCTGCCACTGGGTGATCTCGGTGGCCAGCTCCAGCAGAGCGCGCCGCAGCCGTTCCGCCTCCGCCTGCACCTCCAGCTGCCGCCGCTTCAGCCGCTGCTGCCGTTCCCGCTGCTCCTCCTCCACCAGCAGCTGCCGCTGCTCGGGGCGGCTGCTGAGGAACGCCTCCAGTTGTTGCTCCAGCTGCGCCTCCAGCTGCTCGAACCAGCTGCCGCTCATGGCCGCTGCCCCCGCCACGACCCACCCTTCATTCCGGTGCCCGCGTGATCAGCGGCGCCTCGATCTCTTCCTGCAGCGGCGTGATCGCGCCATCGCGGGAGCGCAGCAGCAGCTGCGTGAGGCGGGCGATCGCCCCTTCGCCCAGGTCTTCGCTGCCGATGCGATCGAAGGCCTGGCGGTAGAGCTCCTCGAGCTCGGCGATCAATTGCTCGCGCGTGGTGCGCATCGCCTTGCGTTGGTCTTCCCGGCTCATCGGCTGGCCTCGACTGGTTCAAGTCTGCCTGGCGCCTGCGGAGCGAGCAGGTGCAGGCTGAAGCTCTCGCCGGGATCGGCCCAGCGCGCCTGGGCCCGCCAGCCGGCCGCGGCCGCCAGGGCCGTGAAGGCCGCGGGGTCGTACTTGTGGCTGTGCTCGGTGACCAGCGCCTCGCCGGCGGCGAACGGCCAGCGCCGGCCCGCCACGTCCACCACCTGGTGGCAGGTGCTCACCAGCGCCATCTCGATGCGGCTCTGCTGCGGCTGCCAGCGGGCGCGGTAGCGGAAGCGCTCCGGCGCGAAGTTGCCCCCCAGCTCCCGGTTGAGCCGCACCAGCAGGTTGCGGGCAAAGGCGGCCGACCAGCCCGCGGCATCGTCGTAGGCGGCCTCCAGCTGGGCCGCGGCCCGGGGTTGGTCGATGCCGATCAACAGACGACCCTCGGGCCCCAGCAGCCGGGCGAACTGACGCAGCAGGGCCACCGCCTCGCTGGGGGCGAAGTTGCCGAGCGAGCTGCCCGGGTAGAAGCCCAGCAGCCGCTGGCCATCGAGCAGGGGGTGGGCCGGCAGGGTGAGCAGCTGGCTGTAATCGCAGCAGATGCCGAGCACGGGAATGGCCGGATGGCGGGCCTGCAGTGCCCGGCAGGCACCGGCGAGGTGCTCGGAGCTGATGTCGAGCGCCACATAGGCCGGGGGTGCCAGGGCCTCCAGCAGCGGCGACACCTTGCGGGCGCTGCCGGCGCCGAATTCCACCGGCACGCCGGCGCCGAGCGCCGCCGCCATCGCCGGCGCCTCCCGCTCCAGCAGGGCGGTTTCGGTGGCGGTGAGTGCGTATTCCGGCTGCTCGCAGATGCGGTCGAACAGACGCGAGCCCTCGGCGTCGTAGAGGAACCAGGCGGGCAGCTGGCGGGGGCTGCGCGACAGGCCCTCCACCACCAGCCGCCGCATGTCGGCGGCGACGGGATGCAGGTCGAGCAGGTCGACGGCGGCCGGCCCGCGCTGCAGGGCAGCGGAGGGGGCGCTCATCGGCCGTCCCGGGCGAGGCGCAGGCCGCCGGCCAGCCAGCGGCTCGCGGGCGGAAAGAAGTTGCGGTAAGTGAGGCGGCCGTGGCCCGGCGGTGTGAGGAAACTGCTGCCGCGCAGGACCATCTGGGAACTCATGAATTTGCCGTTGTATTCGCCCACCGCTCCGGCGGCGGGCCGGAAGCCCGGATACGGACGGTAGGGGCTGGACGTCCACTGCCACAGCACCCCCTGCAGGGCTTCCAGCCCGCCGCTGCCGCCCGCCGGGGGTGGCGTGGCGGCGGCCACTTCCCACTCCGCTTCGCTCGGCAGGCGGGCCTCGGCCCAGCGGGCATACGCGTCGGCTTCGAACCAGCTGAGGTGCCGCACGGGTGCGGCCGGGTGCAGGGGGCGCCGTCCCGCCAGCGTGAACTCCCACGACCAGCCCTCGGGGGCGCCGCTGCCGCGCCAGTAGCGGGGCGCCTGCCAGCCGCGCTGCTGACAGACCTGCCAGCCCTCGCTCATCCACAGCTCCGGCCGGCGGTAGCCGCCCGCGGCGATGAAGGCGGCGTACTCCCCGTTCGACACCAGCCGGGGGGCCAGCGCGAAGGGCTCGAGCCACTGGCGGTGACGGGGGCTTTCGTTGTCGAAATGGAAGGCGCCGGACGGGCCCTCGGGGCCGGCGCCAGCCTCGGCGTGACCGATCTCCACCAGCCCTCCCGGCCAGTGCAGCCAGGCGGACGCGGGCGGGTTGGGGGTGCTGCCGGGGGCGGCGTCAGCGGCGGCCACCAGCGTTTCGTAGGTGGCTTCGGCACCCCGGCCCGAGGGCTCCACCGCCGGCTCCAGCGGGTTGCGGCTGAAGCCGTCGAGCAGATCCATCAGCAGCAGCTCCTGGTGCTGCTGCTCGTGCTGCAGACCCAGCTCCAGCAGCTCCCACAGCGGCGCCGCCGCCGTGGCGGGCCCGGCGCTCAGCTGCTCCACCAGGGCCTCCAGCCCCGCATCGACCCGCCGCCGCCAGGCGAGCACCGCCGCCAGGGGTGGCCGGCTCAGCAGTCCCCGCTGCGGCCGGGGGTGGCGCGCCCCGATCGCGTCGTAATAGGAATTGAACAGGAAGCTCCAGCGGCTCTCCGCCGGCTCATGACCCGGCAGGTGGGGCGTGAGCAGGAAGGTGTCGAAGAACCAGGTGGTGTGCCCCAGGTGCCACTTGGGCGGGCTGGCGTCCGCCATGCCCTGCAGGCACAGATCTTCCGGCTCCAGCTCCGCGATCAGCGCCTCGCTGTGGGCGCGCACGGCATGAAGCCGCCGCAGCAGGGCCTCGGTGGGGGCGGCGGAGGCCATGGCCAGAGGGCTGCTCGCCTGAGGCTAGAAGGAATCGGCCGTCAGGGCTGCCGCCCCTACGATCATCTCCAGAGCGATTTCTTCTCTCACAGGCGCGATGGGCAGCACCGCCGGTTCGATCAGCAGCGGCAGGGCCATGGCCGTCGCCCGGGCGGGAACCACCCAGGGCTTCGTCGGTGCGGTGGGCAACACCCCGCTGATCCGGCTGGGGCTGCTCAGCGAGCTCACCGGCTGCGAGATCCTCGGCAAGGCCGAGTTCATGAACCCCGGCGGATCGGTGAAGGACCGCGCTGCCCTGGGCATCCTGCTGGAGGCGGAAGCCAGCGGCGCCCTCGACCCGGGCGGCACCGTAGTGGAGGGCACCGCCGGCAACACCGGCATCGGCCTCACCCACCTCTGCAATGCCCGCGGCTACAAGGCTCTGATCGTCATCCCGGACACCCAGTCGGCCGAGAAGATCGGCCTGCTGCGCAGCCTCGGCGCCGAGGTGCGCACGGTGCCGGCGGTGCCGTACCGCGATCCCAACAACTACGTGAAGCTCTCGGGACGCATCGCCGCCGAAACGCCCGGTGCCGTCTGGGCCAATCAGTTCGACAACCTGGCCAACCGCCGCGCCCACTACGCCAGCACCGGTCCGGAGATCTGGGAGCAGACGGGCGGCCGCATCGACGCCTGGGTGTCGGCCACGGGCACCGGCGGCACCTACGCCGGCGTGGCCCTCTTCCTCAAGGAGCGCTCCTCCCAGGTGCGCTGCGTGCTGGCCGATCCCCACGGCAGTGCCCTCTACAGCTGGGCCACCGCCGGGGCGCTGCAGGCCGAAGGCACCTCCATCACCGAGGGGATCGGCAACAGCCGCGTCACCGCCAATCTGGAGGGTGCCCCGATCGATGACGCCGTGCGCATCGACGACCAGGCCGCGCTCGACACCATCTACCAGCTGCTCTGGCGCGAAGGTCTGTTCATGGGCGGCTCGGTGGGCATCAACGTGGCCGCGGCGGTGGAGACCGCCCGGCGCCTCGGTCCGGGCCACACGATCGTGACCGTGCTCTGCGACGGCGGCGACCGCTACCGCTCCCGCCTCTACGACGCCGACTGGCTGGCCGGCCGCGGCCTGCGCCAGCCCGAACGGGGCTTGCTGGATGGCGTCCCGCAGGACCGGCCCACCCATGGCTGACCAGCCCGGGGCGGCCGCCGGTGCGGTGATCGCCGATCGCTACCGCCTGGAGATGGAGGTGGCCAGCGGTCCTCAGGGGGTGCTGTGGCGCGCCAGTGATCTGCTGGCCGGCGAGGCGCCCGTGGCCCTGCGGCAGCTGGGGCCCGGCTTCGATCAGGCCGGGGCGCGGGCGGGCTGGAGCCGCCTGCAGGCCCTGCTCCACCCCCAGGTGCCCCGCTTCGGGGAAACGATCCAGCGGGACGGCCAGCTCTGGCTGGTGCGCGAGTGGCAGGACGGGCGCACCTACCAGGAGCTGCTGGAGGCGCGGCGGGGTCGCCAGCTGGTGTTCGGCCCCGGTGAGGTGCTGCTGCTGCTGCGCCAGCTGCTGCCGGTGCTGGCGGTGCTGCACGGCCAGGAGATCTGCCACGGCGATCTCACCCCCGCCAACCTGCTGCGCCGTGACCGCGACGGTCTGCCGGTACTGCTCGACATCGGCTGGACCGGCCCAGGCCAGGCCGCCGCCGGCGCCACCCCGGGCTATGCGCCGCCGGAGCAGGTGGCCGGCGCTCCGCTGCTGCCCTGGATGGACCTGCACGGCCTGGGGGTGGTGGCGCTGGTGCTGCTCAGCGGTGAGGATCCCGCCGCCCTGCTCGATCCGGTGAGCCTGGCCTGGCGCTGGCCCGACGGCCTCAGCCTCGACCCACCGTTCCGCGCCGCCCTGGAGCGGCTGATCAGTGCCGATCCCACCGCCCGCTTTGCCAGCACGCCGCAGGCCCTCGTTGCCTTCCAGGCGCTGCCGATGCCGGAAAGCACGGGCCCGGTGGCCCGCGCCGATCGCACCCTGATGCTCGTGCCCCCCGCCGCCGTTTCGCCGGGACTGGCCGGCATCGACGCTGCGGACCCTGCGCCTGCCGAGCAGGCCGCGGCCTCCACCACCAACTCTGCAGCCGCCCCGCTCACGGCCGCGCCGGTCCCTGCGGCTGCAGCACCGGCTCCCGAGCCCCGGGTCGTGGAGCGGCGGCCACCGCCACCGCCCATGCCGCCGCTCAGCCGGCAGCAGCAGAAGGAGGAGGCGGTGGAAGGGCGGCTCTGGCCGGTGGTGGTGGCCCTGGTGGTGTCGGCTGTGGTGGGCATCACCGCGGGCTGGTGGCTGCTGGGCCGCGGTGATGCCCCCGCCAATCGCCCGGCTGAACAGCCCCGCGAGCTCACCGCCAGCCTCCCCCCCGGTGAGGTCGATCAGCGCCAGCAGTTGCTGAACCGCCTGCGGGCGCTGCAGATCAACCGCAGCTGGTTCCTGCGGTTGGTGGACGCCAACCTGCTGGCCCAGTTCCCCGAGCGTGGCGGCCGTCTGCCCAACGACTCGATCGAGGACGCCCCCCTGCGCAAGGTGTGGAACGCCCTGGCGGAGGAATGGCTGGCCCGGGTGGAGCAGCTGCCGCCGCCGCTCCGCCGCAGGTTGGGCTCTTTTTCCACCGCCGACTGGGAGGCCCGCCAGCGTCAGCTCGCCGCCCAGGGGGTGAGTTCGCCGGTGCTGCGCCAACTGATTTCCGGCAATGCCCAGGCGTTGCTGCCCGGTCGTGCCGGCGCCGACATCCCCGCCGAGCCCTTCCGCCAGCTCTGGTATGCCGCCGGCGAGCAGACGCTGGAAACCCTGCAGATCGAACCGATCCAGGCCACAGCGGGCGAGGTGAAGGCCCTTTCCGCTTCGCTCGGCGCCGGTGGGGCGCGGTTGTTCCCGATCCGGCTGCCGGCGGGGTACCGGCTGGTGCTCGGTGTCAACGGCTCGCCGTTGATGCAGATGAGCGTCTACAACGCTGCCGGCAGCCTGCTGGAGCCGAAGGGCCCGCTGCGGGTGGTGACCCTGCCGCCGGTGCCGGGCACCGAAGTGCAGCTGCTGGTCACCAACGACGGTGTGGCCCCGGCGATGATCACCCTGTCGTTGCGCGCCGATGCGCCGCCGCCGGAGCCGCCCCAGCCGCCGCCCACCGACCCCGGCGACACCACGGCGCCGCCGCCCGCTGAGCCGGTGACGCCACCCGCCATCCCAACCCAGCCCCCTGTGGCGCCCTCCGCACCCACGACGCCGCCGCCCGTGACGCCTGACACGCCTGCTTCGCCGTGAGCTCCGCCCCCCCACCCGTCGCGGTCGCCCTGCTCTCCGGCGGCCTCGATTCGGCCACCGCTGCGGCCCTGGCGATCGAAGCGGGCTACCACGTGATCGGCCTGTCGCTCGACTACGGCCAGCGTCACCGTCAGGAGCTGGCCGCGGCCGCCGCCCTGGCGACCGACCTGGCCCTGGCGGAGCACCACACCCTGGCGGTGAACCTGGCGGCCTGGGGCGGCTCAGCCCTCACCGATGCCTCCATGGCGCTGCCGGTGGCCGGTGTGGAGGAGGGGGTGATTCCCACCACCTACGTGCCGGGCCGCAACACCGTGTTCATCGCCCTCGGCCTGAGCCTGGCTGAAGCGCGCGGGGCCGAGCGGCTGGTGCTGGGGGTGAACGCCATCGACTACTCCGGCTATCCCGATTGCCGCCCCGATTACCTCGCCGCCTTCCAGCAGCTGGCTGATCTGGCCAGCAAGAGCGGCCGCGAGGGCCACGGCGCCCGGTTGTGGGCGCCCCTGGTGACGTGGAGCAAGACCCGGATCGTGCAGGAGGCGCTGCGTCTGGGCGTGCCGATCGCCCGCACCTGGAGTTGCTACGCCGGCGGCGCCCGGCCCTGCGGGCGCTGCGACAGCTGCCGCATCCGCGATGCCGCCCTGCGGGAGGCGGGCCGCCCGGACCTGGCCAGCGATGGAGGCGGCAGCTGGGGCGGGCCGTCGGCATGACGCCGGGTTCCGGGGCGCAGCCGCCGCTGCTGCGCCGCTCACTGCCGTGGCGCGACCCCTGGGAGGTGGCCCTCGCCCTGGCCGCCGCGGGCAGCGGCGATGGCCTCGCCTGGCTCGATGGCGATGGCAGTGCGCTGGGGCGTTGGGGCTTCCTGGGCGTGGCTCCTCTGGAGCAGGTGGTGTGCCGGGGGCTGCCGGGTGAGCCGGAAGCCGCCGATCCGTTCGTGGCCCTCGCGCGCCTGCGGGAACGGCCAGGCAGCTGGTTCGGCTGGCTCGCCTACGAGGCCGGGGCGTGGGTGGAGCCTGCCGCCCACTGGCGCTCGCCCGATACGGCCCTGCTCTGGGCAGGCCGCTACGACCCCGTGCTGCGCTTCGATCTGCAGGAGCGTCGACTGGAGCTGGAAGGGTTGGATCCCGCCCGGCTGACGGCAATGGCAGAGCGGCTCGCGGCTCTGGTGCCGGCGGCCGACACGCCTGCTGGCTCAGCTGCTGACCCGGCTGAAGGCCCTGCGCCCGGCAGCGGGGCCGGTGTGGCCGCAGAACACTGGCACTGGCACACCGATCCCGCCACCTTCGCCCGCCAGGTGACGGATCTGCGCCGCTGGATCGCCGCCGGTGATCTGTTCCAGGCCAACCTCACCGCCTGCTGTGAGGCCAGCCTGGCTGCGCCCCCCGACCCGCTGGCCCTGTACGGCCGGCTGCGCCGCTCCTGCCCGGCGCCCTTTGCCGGCCTCCTGGTGGCTGGCGACGAGGCGGTGCTCTCGGCGTCCCCGGAACGCTTTCTGCGGGTGAGCGCCACCGGCTGGGTGGAAACCCGGCCGATCAAGGGCACCCGCCCGCGCCATGGCGATCCGGAAGCCGATGCCGCCGCCGCCGCCGAGCTGATCACCAGCCCCAAGGACCGCGCCGAGAACGTGATGATCGTGGATCTGCTCCGCAACGATCTCGGCCGGGTGTGCGTGCCGGGCTCGATTCAGGTGCCCCAGTTGGTGGGGCTGGAAAGCTACCCGCACGTGCACCACCTCACCTCGGTGGTGGAGGGGCAGCTGCGCGCCGACTGCAGCGTGGTGGAGCTGCTGCGCGCCTCCTGGCCTGGTGGCTCGATCAGCGGCGCCCCCAAGGTGCGGGCCTGCCAGCGCCTGAGCGAACGGGAGCCCGTGCCCCGAGGCCCCTACTGCGGCGCCCTGTTCCGCTTCGGCGCCGATGGCAGCTTCGACAGCAACATCCTGATCCGCAGCCTGATGCTGCGGGGGCGGCGCCTGCGCGCCCATGCCGGCTGCGGCATCGTGGCCGACTCCGACCCGGCGGCGGAGGCCGAGGAGCTGCTCTGGAAGCTGGGCCCGCTGCTGGCGGCCGTCGCGCCAGGCCCCGCAGCTGGAGGGTGCTGATGCAGGCGATCGCCTGGATTGAGCCCAGCGGCGCTCCGGGGGCGGCGGGGCTCTGGGGAGCACCGGCCGAGCTGGCCCTGCCCCTGGCCGATCGGGGCCTGCAACTGGCCGACGGCCTGTTCGAAACCCTGCTGGTGGAAGCGGGGCAGCCGCTGCTGCTGAGTGCCCACCTGCAGCGCTGGTCGCAGAGCGCCGCCCTGCTGGGCATGGAGCCACCCCCCGGCGATGAGCGGGTGCGCGCCCTGCTGGCGGAGGCGGTGTCCCGCAGCGGCATCCACACCGGCGCGCTGCGCCTGAACTGGAGCCGCGGCGCGCCGGCGGTGGAGGCTGGCGCTGGTGGGGCGACGGGGCCGCGGGGTGTGGAGCTGCCGGCACCCGGTGCCCCATCACTGCAGCCCCGCTTCTGGCTGCAGCTCACGGCCGCGGCGCCGCAGTTCGACCCCGTGCCGGTGATTGTCAGCCGCAGGGAGCGGCGCAACGCCTCCAGCCTGCTGAGCCGCTGCAAAACCTTCGCCTACGGGCCCGCCATCGAGGCGCGGCGTGAGGCCCGGGCCGCCGGCGCCGCCGATGCCCTGCTGGAGAGCACGGCCGGCGGCCTCTGCTGCGCTACCACGGCCAACCTGCTGGTGCGGCGTGACGGCCAGTGGTTCACACCGCCCCTGGCCAGCGGCTGCCTGCCGGGGGTGATGCGGGGCCGCGCCCTGGCGCTGGGCCTGGTCCGCGAAGGTCCCTGTCCTCTGGGCCCAGGCAGTGCCGTGCTGCTGATCAACAGCCTCGGCTGCCGTCCGGCCTTGAGTGTGAACGGTTCCCCGCAGCCGCTGGAGCCGGAGCCGGAAGCGTTCTGGCGCCGGCTGCTGGCAGCTGGGTGACCTTCGCCGCCGCCGGCCACCGCCGCCATGGGCGGCGAGCCTATGTTCTGAGGCTTCACGGTGCAGAGCTGGGTGATGGGGTTGGCGTCCGGACGGGCCTGGAGCGCAGCGGCAGCGATGGTGGTGGCGGCTTTGAGCCTGAGTGCCTGCCGCACGGCTCCCCTCGAAACACCCGCTCAGCAGGCCGAGATCGGCGATCTGCTGGTGCGGGCGGGCACCGCCAATGTGACCCTGGCCAAGGCCTTCGTGCCAGGGCTGCCCAACGGCCTCTACAAAGGCGTGGTGCGCGTGCAGACGGAGGGGCAGCCAGACAGCAGCGCCAGGCTGTATCAGGTCAATGCGGTCTGCAGCCTCGAGAACGAGCCGAACTGGCCCACGTATGACAACATTTATGGCAATCAACTGAACGATCTCGCCGACGCTGGAAAGTTTTCCACCGCTACGCGTTGGCAGATTCTTTATCATTTCGATGGTGGTGTTGACAGCACGGGAGTGCTCTCGCGTCAAGCCTGGACCGATCGCCTCAAGGACAATCTCTGCCGCCGCGGCACCTTCAACGACAGCACGGCGCGGCCAGCGACATAACGGATCGGCTCTGCAGATCCTGCCGCCGCTGTGTGCTGTGCTGCTGCGGCATGCACGCCTGTGTTGCCGCAGCCAAACTGGGTGGGTCTGGTAGCCGATGACACTTCCGCGAATCCACCTGTGGATTTCGATGGAGATGAAACCACGCCTCGTTTGCGATGCCAAAAACGCTGTTCAAGGTTGATCTCACCAAGCCGATGGATCAACAGGACATGCCGGGCCACAACCGCTGGCATCCCGATATCCCCGCCGTCGTTTCTGTCAACCCCGGTGAGGTTTTCCGGATCGAATGCAAGGACTGGACGGATGGCCAGATCAAGGACAATGACGACCCCCAGGATATCGCTGATGTGAACCTGGAAGTGGTGCACGTGCTCAGCGGCCCGATCTGGGTGAATGGAGCTCAACCTGGCGATATTCTTGTGGTTGACATCCTTGATGTGGGTGCGCTGCAGGGAGATGAGTGGGGCTTCACCGGGATTTTTGCCAAAGAGAATGGCGGCGGCTTCCTCACCGATCACTTCCCCAAGGCAGCCAAAGCGATCTGGGATTTCGAAGGCATCTACACCTCATCGCGCCATATCCCCGGTGTGCGTTTCGCCGGCATCACCCACCCCGGCCTGATCGGTTGTGCGCCCTCCCACGAGCTGCTGCGCGAATGGAACCGCCGCGAAACCGAGCTGGTGAACACGGCCCCGGATCGGCGCACCTATGGCGCCGGCCTCTCCGGCAGCGAGCCCGTGCTGGCGGCCCTGCCCAACCCCAACAGCGCCATCCTCGGCACGCTGCCCAGCGCCGATTTCGAGCGTGTGGCCAACGAAGCGGCCCGCACCGTGCCGCCCCGTGAGCACGGCGGCAACTGCGACATCAAGAACCTCACCAAGGGCACCCGCATTTACTTCCCCGTGTATGTGGAAGGCGCCAAGCTCTCGATGGGCGATATCCACTTCTCCCAGGGCGATGGGGAAATCTCCTTCTGTGGCGCGATTGAAATGTCGGGCTACCTCGATCTGCATGTGGAGATCATCAAAGGTGGCGTCGAAAAGTATGGGATGGTCAATCCCATGTTCAAGACCAGCCCGGTGGAGCCCCACTTCACCGACTATCTGGTGTTCGAAGGCATCTCCGTGGATGAATTCGAAGGCAAGCAGCACTACATGGACGTGCACATCGCCTACCGACGCGCCTGCCTGAACGCCATTGAGTATCTCAAGCGCTTCGGCTACACCGGTGAGCAGGCCTACCTGCTGCTGAGCTGTGCGCCGGTGGAGGGCAGGATCAGCGGCATCGTGGACATTCCCAATGCCTGCTGCACCCTGGCGATTCCCACCTCCATCTTCGACCAGGACATTCTTCCCTGTTGATGGCCCGCAAGGGGCCACCGCCGCCTCTGCCTCGGCAAGGTGGGTGTTCGGTGGCTCCACGCCGGCTCCACGTCATGGCTCCCTCCCCCTCTGCTGGCCGTGGTTGTCGCCAACGTTGTTGGTGACGGCTACGGCCATCCCTGCGGGCCGCCGCCTCCCCTGTCGCTGTCGGCTCCAACTCCCATCAGCGCAGCAGGGTTGTTGCGGGAATCACTCGGTTCTTTGAAAACGACCCGCCAGCTGGTGCTCCCTGTTTTTCTCCTCTTCTCCATGCCTGTCTACGAATTCAGCTGCACCTCCGGCTGCGACAACTACGAGGTGTGGCGCAGCATCGACGCCCGCCAGAACGATACGGACTGTCCGAGTTGTGGCAATCCCGGTAACAGAGTGTTCAGCCCGCCATTGACACTGTCCGGTGGCTTCCGCCTCAAGCAGGAAGCCAGTGAGCCCCGGCTGGTCCGCAAGGAAGTGCGCGAAGAAAGCCCCAAGCCCCGGCTCAGGGAAAGTGCGGCTCGCCCCTGGATGGTCACCCGCGGTTGCTGAGCCGCGGGCAGCAGTCAGGAGGCAGGAGTCACAGGAGTCAGCAGGCAGAAAGGCTGCAGCTCATACAGCTCGCACCATGGTCGGTCATGGCCTCCAACTCTGGCGGCTGAGACCACCGCCTGCAAGGAGCTGATCGGAAAGAAGCTGGCACGTAAACGGGTTGCACGTAAACGGCTGGCATCCAAACAGCTGCACGGGAGAGTTGACACCTGTGATGACACAGTTGACTGCAAAGATGTGTCATCCAGGCTGTATCGCGTTGCATTCGGATGGCCGTATGCAACAGGCAGTATGCAATGGGCCGGATGCAACAAACAGCCTGTATGCAAAAGGGCGCTCCCTTGGAGTGCCCTCACACCGTGAGGAATTCCTGGACCACATCATCGGAGAGGCTCTCGGTGGGGCCACTAGAAACGATGCCGCCGCGTTGCATGGCGTAGTAGTAGTTGGACTGGCGCACGAAGTGAAGGTGTTGCTCCACCAGCAGCACGCTGATTCCGGTTTCCTTCATGATCCGTTTCACCGCCACTTCGATGTCGTGGATGATGGACGGCTGAATGCCTTCGGTGGGCTCATCCAGCAGCAGCAATTTCGGCTTGCCCAGCAGAGCGCGAGCGATGGCTAGCTGTTGCTGTTGTCCGCCGCTGAGATCACCGCCTTTTCGGGACAAAAACTTCTCGAGAATTGGAAACAGATCAAACACGATCGGGTCGATGTGGCGGTTCTTCGCCATGCCACCAGGGAGCGCTTCCATTCCCAGCAGAAGGTTTTCCTTCACCGTCACCTGCGGAATGATGTCACGCCCCTGGGACACATAGCCGATGCCGGAGCGGGCCCGTTGGTAGGGGGGCTGATCGCTCAGGGCCTGGTCGTCGTACTGGACGCTGCCGGAGCGTTGCTTGAGCAGACCGATGATCGTTTTGAGGAACGTGGTTTTGCCCACGCCGTTGCGACCGATCAGGCACACCATCTGCCCTTTAGGGATGGAGAGATCCACATTGCGAAGAATGTGGCTTTCGCCGTAGTAAACGTTGAGGTTAGAGACGGAAAGGAGGTTGTCGGTTGTCATGGCAGCTGTGGGTTGGTGTCAGGCGAGTGGTGGAAACCGCTTATTCCTCGGCTGGGCCCAGGTAGACCTCAATCACCCGGGGATCTTTCTTCACATCCTCCAGCAGGCCCTGGGTGAGCAGTTGCCCTTGGTGCAGCACGGTGACGGGGGCATTGAGGTCCCGGATGAATTCCATGTCGTGTTCGATCACCACAACGGTGTGATCGCCCGCCAGTGACTTGATCAATTCAGCGGTACGAACCGTTTCTTCATCGGTGAGCCCGGCCACGGGCTCGTCGAGCAGCAGCACCTCCGGCGACTGAGCCACGAGGGAAGCAATCGCCAGCCATTGCTTCTGCCCGTGGGAGAGTGAACCCGCCTGAGTGGTGGCGAAGGGGGTGAGGCCCACGTAGCTCATCAGACGATGCACCTCATCCTTGGCGGCCTTCGGCAGCTTGTCGGAGAGAAGGCTGAGGGGGTTCTTGTTCGGCGAGGCGGCCAGTTCCAGGTTGCGCAGCACTGTGAGGTTGTCAAACACCCGTGGGGTCTGGAACTTCCTGCCGATTCCCTGCCTTGAGATCTTCTGCTCGGAGAGCCCCACCAACGACTTTCCTTTGAAGGTGACAGTTCCCTTGGTGGGGCGCACCTTGCCTGTGATCACATCAAGGAAGGTGGTCTTGCCGGCGCCATTGGGCCCGATGATCGACTTCAGTTCGCCTTTCTGCAGGGTGAGTGAAAGATCGGTCAGGGCGAAGAAACCATCAAAGCTGACGCTGACGTCGTGAAGTTCAAGGAGTGTTTCAGACATGATCGCCAGGGTGTTTCAGGGGGTCTGTGGAAGGGGGGCTGGGCAGCGGGTTTGCCTGGTGGACGTGTGAGCTGAAGGGCCCGATGGGATGAGGATGGAGTGGATGGATCTGATGGAGCCGTGAGGGTGGTAGCCCAGGATCATTGACTTTCTGCCTTGATGTCTGGCCTTGATGTCGTCGGGCTTCCTCCGGCCAGCCAGCGGCCTAGGCCTCAGGCCGAGGAATCGGTGGGGGCGGGGCTCTTCATTTCCATACCAGGGCCCTCCTGGTCGATCTGGGGGTAGGTACGAGCTTTAGGAGCGATGCCGAAGGCGGCCAGCAAGGTGCGCAGGCCTCCTTTGGATACCCAGCCGTAGATGCCATCCGGCATCAGCACCACCACGAAGATGAACAGTGCCCCCTGCACGAACAGCCAGAACTCGGGAAGCGCTTCGCTCACCAGGCTGCGCAGATAGTTGACCAGAACGGCGCCGATGATCGGGCCCACCAGGGTGCCGCGTCCCCCCACAGCCACCCAGATCACCATCTCGATCGAAAAGGAGATCGACATGTATTGCGGGGAGACAATACCGCTCTGAACGGTGTAAAGAGCGCCTGAGATGCCGCAGAGGGCGCCGGCAACGAGGAAGACGATCGTTTTGAAGGGAACGGGATTGAAGCCAGCGAAACGGAAGCGCTGCTCATCATCTCGGATGGCAATCAAGGCATCGCCGAAGCGGCCGGAAGTGAAATAGCGGCAGATCAGAAAGGCTACAGGTATGAGAACAACCGTGAGGCGGTAGAGCCAGATCTGCATCTCGCTGGAGCCCACCAGCATGCCGAACAGCTCGGTGGTGCTGGTTTTCAGGCCGTTGGTGCCATTGATCAGCTTCTGCTGGCCGTTAAAGAAGTGGAAGAAGACCATCAACGCCGCCTGGGTGATGATCGAGAAGTAGACCCCCTTGATCCGGTTTCTGAAGATCAGGTAGCCCACCAGGCCTGCCACGATCGCGGGCAACACCCAAAGTGCGATCAGCGTGAAGGCGGGCGACCAGAAGGGCTGCCAGAAGAAGGGCAGCTGTTCCACGCCGTAGTTCTCAAAGAACTTGGGGATGCCATTACCGCCCGCTTCACTGGGGGTGTTGAGAGTGAGGTACATCGCTACCCCATAGCCACCCAGGGCGAAGAAGATGCCTTGCCCAAGGCTCAGAAGCCCCGTGTAGCCCCAGATCAGGTCGATAGCAAGCGCTGTGATCGCCAGTGAGAAATAGCGGCCAAACAGGTTGATGCGGAAATCACTGAGGACCGCTGGAAGGATGAACAGCGCGATGGCGAGGAGAATCCAGGGAACGAGTCGCTTGAGAAGTTTCATGGCTGGGACCTCAGTGGAGACGGAGCAGATGGAAGGAGCTTGGTTGTTGGCAGCGGCGCATCAAGCATCTACCGATCTCCCCTTCTGAGGGAACATGCCGTTGGGGCGGAACTGCAGGAAGGCAATGATGAAGATGAATACAAGCACCAGCGACATGCTTGTTGTGGCGAAGAATTCCACCACCCCTTTGGCCGCAGGCGGCATATCCGGGAACACGATCAACAGCGATCCGGAACCCACCACCGATTGAATGATGCCGAGGATCAGAGAAGCCAGCACCGTGCCCAGCAGGTTTCCCACGCCCCCCAGCACGATCACCATGAAGCAGGACACGATGTAGGCCGCTCCCAGGTTCGGGCCCACGGATCCCAGCAAGGTGATGGCGCAGCCGGCGACTCCTGCCAGACCTGAACCGAGTCCGAACGTGATGCTGTCGACGCTGTCGGTGGGAATGCCCAGGCAGTTGCTCATCTGCCGGTTCTGGGTGACAGCCCGGATGCGGAGGCCCCACACGCTCTTGGTGAGGAACCACATCACGAACAGCAGCAGCACTGCGGACAACAGAATGATGAAAATCCTCAGGCCAGGCAGTTCAATTCCGCCGATCTCGCCCCAGCTGCCTTGCAGCCACTTGGGTGCTGTCACGTCAATGTTGCGCGGCCCGAACCAGGGGCTGGCGATGGCCCGCACAGAGGAGAAGGAATTCACAACCACCAGGCCGATGGCCACAGCCACGGCCCAAAGCACGCCGTTGAGGTAAGGGAACGCGGGACGATCACCGATCTTTTTGCCGAGAAACTTCCCACCGAAGAAGCCGATGACCACAGCTGCGGCGATGCCGATCACCATGGAGGTGGAGATGCTTCGAATCAGCTGGATCAGGATCAGGCTCACCCCCCAGGTGGCCAGCAGCGTTTCCAGTGGTCTTCCGTAGAGCTTGCGGATCAGGGTTCGCTCCAGCACCACGCCGAAGATGGCGGTGATGAAGAAAGCGGCCACGAGTGCCACGGGGTAGTAGAGCTCAAACACCACACCGCCCATGGGCCGAAACAGGTTCTGGACCACAAAGGTGATATAGGCACCCAGCATCATGAACTCACCATGAGCCAGGTTGATGACCCCCATGAGGCCAAACACGATGGCGAGACCCGTGGCGGCGAGCAGCAGCACCGAGCCGATGCTCAAGCCATCAAGAATCTGCGAGAAGAAAAGTTCCACTGGGGGGCTGTTCCGTGCGAGTGGGATTAACCTTGGATCAACAGGAGCCTTGCGGCTGTATCAAGTGATATTGCGAACTGTTTTTGTGCGTGAAGCTTGATCGGGGCCTCTCTGCAGAGCGTCAGGGGCGCAGTGACAGATTGGCCTGAGCCCATCAGCCGGTGCATGGGCAGACGCCAAGATGGTGCCACCTCCGTGTAGGCCGCTTCAATACGCGAAGCAATGGCTGGAATCGTCTGAAAAATGATAAATCCAGAGAGAACAATCCGTTACTGGCTGATCTCTCTGGTGTTGTCTGCAAGTCTCGTGAACATGATGTCCTGAGGGCTGGGGCGATCGAAGGAGCTATCGAAAGTGATAGGCAGGCTTCAATGCCGAAGATAATCTCAGGCCAGACAGGAAATGGAGAAGTGAAAGGAAAGGGTGGCTTCCGAAGAAGCCACCCAGGCACGATCACATCTTGAACTTGCCGGCATCCGGGCGGTCCTGCGTCCAGTCGCAGGTGTAGCCCTTGGTTTCAGGAACGAACTGGTTCCAGGGGATGGGCGGAATGGCCTTCTCGCTGTCAGAGAGGATCTTGAACTGGCCATCGGGCAGGGCTTCGCCGATCATCACACGCTCAGAGGTGTGATGGTTCGGGAACATCTTGATCTCACCTTGAGGGGCATCAAAGGTGATGCCGATCATGGTCTTCCGAACCTTGTCGAGATCTTCGAAGGTGCCAGCCTTCTCAACGGCGTTCTTCCACAGGTACACCATGTTGTAGGCGGACTCTGCAGGGTCACCCACCACACGGTCAGCCCCATAGGCCGCTTGGAAGTCGGCAACGAACTTCTTCGAAGCCGGTGTATCCAGGCTCATGAAGTAGTTCCACGCGGCGAAGGTGCCGGTGGTGTACTCAGGGCCGATCTGGCGGATTTCCTCTTCTGCGATCGAGAAGGACATGATCGGGTACTTGGCCGGATCGATGCCTGCAGCCTTGAACTGCTTGAACAGGGCGACGTTGGAGTCACCGTTCAAGGTGTTGATGATGATGCCACCATCAGGGAAGGCTTTCTTGATCTTGGCAATGATCGGCGCCACCTCGGTGTTGCCGAGGGGGATGTAATCCTCACCGACGACTTCGCCGCCGAGCGCCTTCATCTGCTCCTTGATGATGGTGTTGGCGGTGCGGGGGTAGACGTAGTCAGAACCGACCAGGTAGACCTTCTTGCCCAGCTTTTCGCCGTACTCCTTCATCAGCCAATCCACCGCAGGCTCGGCCTGCTGGTTGGGAACGGCGCCGGTGTAGAAGATGTTGCGGGAGCACTCCTGACCCTCATACTGAATGGGGTAGAAGAGCATGTGGTTCTTGGACTCATACACCGGCAGCATGGCTTTGCGGCTGGCGGAGGTCCAGCCGCCGAACACCACGGCCACGTTGTCGGAGTCGATCAGCTTCTGCGACTTCTCAGCGAAGGTGGGCCAGTCAGATGCACCGTCTTCAATGACGGGAACGATCTTGTAGGACTTGCCGCCAACTTTGACGCCGCCAGCATCATTGATTTCCTTGATAGCCATTTCTTCGACCTCTTTCAGGGTCGTCTCAGAAATTGCCATCGTTCCACTCAGAGAGTGAAGAATGCCAACCTTCACTTCTCCGTCGAAAGAACCAGCGCTATCCCCACCGCCACCGCCCCCGCAGGCGACGAGGGATACCGTGATCGCAGTTGCAGCAAGACCGGCAACCAGCCGCCTCGAGAAATACGGAACCATTGGGCCTGTTCAAGGTGAAGAAATTGCCGCAGTGCTGACGGCATTGCGGAACATACGGAGCCGGTCTTGTCAGTCCTGTCGCCAAAGGCACAGAAACGGCTGAAGAGCCCCTGTGCACGGGCTTTTTGGGTATTGCTTCCCCCTTTGCCGCCGCCACTGTGTTGATTCCCTGTTCAGCCTCCAGGGGCGGTTCGCCGTCTCATGTCTGTACACGCCGCAGCCGCTGCCGAGTGCCGGCTCCGATGGCAACGATCAGAGCGAAGACCCGGGAGCGGGAAGTTGCCGGCAAAGAAAACGTTCCACCGCATCAAGGCCTTCGCCACTGCGCAGATTTGTGAAGCACCAGGGGCGATCACCGCGCATGCGGCGGGTGTCCGCCTCCATCACTTCGAGGCTCGCTCCCACCATCGGCGCCAGGTCGATCTTGTTGATCACGAGCAGATCAGAACGGGTGATGCCCGGCCCGCCTTTGCGGGGGATCTTGTCGCCGGCCGCCACATCGATCACATAGATGCAGAGGTCCACCAGTTCAGGGCTGAAGCTGGCCGCCAGATTGTCGCCACCGCTCTCCACCAGCACCAGGTCGAGATCCGGAAACCTCTCCTCCAGGTCTTCCACCGCCGCCCGGTTGATCGAGCAGTCTTCGCGGATGGCGGTGTGGGGGCAGCCACCGGTTTCCACCCCGCGGATCCGTTCCGGCTCGAGCGCACCGGCACGGGTCAGGAACTGGGCGTCTTCCTGGGTATAGATGTCGTTGGTCACCACGGCCAACTGCAGCCGTTCGCGCAGCCGCCGGCACAGGGCTTCCACCAGGGCTGTCTTGCCCGAGCCCACCGGTCCGGCCACGCCGACACGCAGCTTGCTCATGGCGTTGCTTCAGACGAGTGGGCGCAATCCTGCCACCGGTGCCCAGCTACGCCTCCCCTCAACTTCTGAACAGCCGTGAGTAGAGCTCGGCGTGCCCCAGTTGGGCCAGCCCCGCGCCCACACCGCCTGACCACAACGTGTGCGGGTCGGTGTGGGCCAGCTCTGCGGCCCGCTGCGCCAGCAGCGGTGCCAGGCGCAGCTGCAGCCCCTGCCCCTGGGTGGGGCCGATCGGCACCAGCCGCACCGCCGCGCTGATCTGACTGGCCACCCAGGCATAGAGGTAGGCCTCCACCAGGTCGGTGCTGGGAACACCCAGGCAGTGGCCGGCCCAGGCCCAGGCCGCCGGCCAGGCCAGCCCCTGCGCCGATGCGGATGCCGCAGAGGTGGTGGCCGCCCCCTGGCCCGCGTCGGCCGGTAGCCGCCAACCCAGTTCGCCCAGCAACTGGATGAGGGAACGGCCCATCTGGCGCTGCTGGGCGCGCACCTCCGGGGCTTCCCGCAGGGCCAGCAGCCAGCCGTCGAGATCGTGCACGGCGCTCCATTGCCCTGCCGCCATGGCCTGCAGCAGCGGCGCCAGGGCCGCTGCCTCCACGCCCAGCGTCCCCCGCTGCAGTTCCGCCGCCAGCCAGCCGTGCAGCGCCTCGGCGGAGTTGATCCGGCCTTGCTGCACCAGCACTTCCAGACCCTCCGAATAGCTGAACGCCCCCACCGGCAGCGCCGGACTGATCAGCTGGAACAACAGCAACCGGGTCGGCGCCGCGCCGGTCTGGGCTGGGGGCTCAGTGCGCATGCCCGCCCTTGCCGGCATAGGCGCCCGGTTCCGGCCGGAACGGTGCGTCGAGGTGGAGAACGGCCAAGCCGCGGTGGCGCAGCAGTTCCTCCAGCACCGGATCTTCCAGCAGGCGCAGCTCGCCCGGGTGCAGTTCCAGCGCCACGTGGCGGTTGCCGAGGTGATAAGCGGCCTGCAGCAGCTGGAGGGAGTCGGCGCTGCGGGCCAGCAGCAACGGCTCCGGAGCCGCTTCCACCTGCACCACCACGCCGCTCTCACTGCTGTTCAGCCACTCGCCGGGTTCGAGCGCTTCACCGCGCGGCAGCTGCAGCAGCAGATCCTGGCCGCAGGTGGTGCGGCGATGGCCGCGCAGCCCCTCGCGCTGCTGGGCGCTGAGCGGCAGCCGCAGGCTGGAGGGGGCGTCGGGCGGGGCGCTCAGGCGCCGGTCAAGGACGATCATGCGCGCCACCATGGCCATGGGCAGGGGCGAGAAATGTGACGACCGCTACCTGATGACCGCCGCTTCGCTCTCAGCATCGCCCCACCGCCCCTTCCCCTCCTGGCCCACGTCACCGTTGCGGATCCGCCCCCATCCACCAGCAGCTGGCGTGGTGAGGCCAGTCTTCGCTTCGCCCTCTCGCCCTCGGCGCCGCTCACCCTGCACCAGGGGGGAGCCACCTCGCCGCTGAAGATCCAACGCGCCTTCAGCCGCGCCGATGGCCGCTGTGAGTTGCCCTTGCTGCACACCGCCGGCGGCCTGGTGGGCGGCGATCAGCTGGCGATCGACACCCGGCTGGAGGCCGGCAGCCGGGCCCTCGTCACCAGCGTGGCGGCGCAGAAGGTCTATGGCTCGATCGGCCGCTCCCGCCTGGCGCCTGAGGGCCAGTGGGCGCGGCAGTTGCTGGCGTTCCGCCTGGAAGACGGCGCCGATCTCGAATGGCTGCCCCAGGAGCTGGTGCTGTACGCCGGCGCGCTCTACGAGCAGGACAGCCGGGTGGAGCTGGCGGCTGGAGCCAGCTGGCTGGGCGCCGAAGTGGTGCGGCTCGGCCGCAGCGCCGATGGTGAATCCCTCGGCGCCGGTCGCTGGCGCTCCTCGTTGGCGATCCGCCGCGAAGGGCGCTGGAGCGTGGTCGATCGGCTGGAGCTGGGCGGCGGGAGCCTCGATCACGCCCACGGGCTGGGCGGTGCTCCGGTCTTCGGCAGCCTCGTGTGGGCGGCGCCGGCGCCGGTGAGCGAGGAGCTGCTGCTGCGCTGCCGCGACGACCGCCAGGGTCTGGTGGGGGAGATGGCCTGCGGCCGCCTCGATCAGGGCCTGGTGGCCCGCTACCGGGGCCCTTCCACCCAGGCGGCCCGCTACTGGTTCACGCGCCTCTGGGCGCGCATTCGCGCTGAACGGGGGCTGGCGCCGCCCCAGCTGCCGCGGGTGTGGCCGTTCCAGGAGTCGCCGTTCGGCTGAGCCGGCGGTGTCAGGGCGCTGTGGGGCTGGGCGCTGGCATTGCGGAGCTGGGCTGGGGCGCTGCGGCGCCGGTTTCCAGCTCCAGGCCGGCGCGGCTGAGGTTCCAGCGGTGGACGGACACCGCCAGGGCAGTGCGGGCCAGCTGCAGATCCCGCTGGGTGATCATCACCTCCAGGATCGGGCTGATGCCGGCGCGATAGCGCAACTCGGCATCGCGAACCGCCAGCTCACCGGCACGGGCGGCGGCGGCGGCAGCGGTGATCTGAGCGGCGGTGGCGCGGTGGGTCTGCCACCAGGTTTCCACGTTTTGAATGATTGCCTGCTCGGCGCTGGCGATGGCGATTTGCTGCTGCTCCACCTGCCGTTGCGCCACGGCGGTGGCGGCCCGGGCGCTGCCGCCGTCGAACAGGGGCTGGCGCAGGCTGATCAGGGCGCCCCAGTCGTAGAAGCTGCCCGACTGGCTGGCGCCGGCGCTCTGTTGCGGCAAGGCGGCGCTGGGGCCCGAGGAAAGCCCCACGGTGGTGCTGGTCGACAGCACCGGCAGGTTGATCCGGTTGGCATTGATGCCGCCCCCGAGCAACAGCCCCACCGACGGCAGCCGCGCGGCCCTGGCCAGCTGCACCTGGGCCAGCTGGGCCTGGCGCTGCTGCTCCAGCGCGGCGAGGCTGGGGCGATCCAGCAGTGAGCGGCGGATCGTGGCGGGCAGATCCTGTGCCCAGGCCGGTCCGGGCTGCAGGCGATCTGTGGCGGCCACGGCCTGAGCCGCGGGTAGGGCAAGCAGCCGCGCCAGCCCGCTGCGGCTGATTTCCACCTGGGCTTCGGCCTCTGCCAGGCCGCGCCGGTCGTTCTCGAGCAAGGCCTCGGCCTGGGCGCTGTCGCTGCGGCTGGCCAGGCCGCGGGCCCGGATGGCGTTCACGTCCCGGCGCAGCCGCGTGGACACGTCCAGCGACCGCTGCCACACCGGGATCAATGCATCGGCGAGCTGCAGATGGAGGTAGGCGGCGGTGATGGCGAAGCGACTGATCCGCTGCTGCTCCATTTGCTGCGACCGTGCGGCCGCCAGGTTGGCCCTGGCGGCATCCCTGAGCGGGCCACGGCGAAAATCGATCAGCGGATAACTGAGCGCCAGACCGAGATTGCCGAAGGCGTTCTGCACCACCGCATACCCCTGGCTGCCCAGGTTGAGGTTGAGGTCGCCGATGGTGGAGACATTGCTGATGAAGTTGATGTCGGTGCCCACCTGGGCGTAGGTGCCCAGGCCCAGCAGATCCAGCTTCGGCAGGAAGGCGCTGCTGGCCAGTGCCACGAGCGAGCGGTTCTGCTCGATGGCCACCGCGGCGCTCTGCAGCGGCAGCGAACGCTCCAGCCCCAGGGCCAGCGCCTGCTCGAGGCTGAGGCGCAGCACGGCCGGAGGCGGGCCTGGTGTGGCCGCTGTGGCTGGCATGGCCACGGTGGCCGTCAGCAGCGGCCAGGCGATGGCCCACCAGGCGCTCTGGCCTCGGCAGCTGCGGCCAACCAATCGACACCACCGGACGTGGCGCGTACCCTACGTGCTCCTTTCGGTGGTGCCCTTCGGGCCTGTGGCGAATGCCCGAAGCGCCGGCCAGCACCACCACGGCGCCAGCGCCGCTGTTGCCCCGACTGCTGCCGATCGCGGCCGTGAGTGCCCTGGCGCTGACCTGGGCCTTCGCCCCCGGGGTGCCTGTGCTGGTGCATGGCGGCGCCCTGCTGATGGAGCCGGACAGCCGCGCCGGCGTCTATGCCCGCTCCGCCGGCCAGATTCAGCGCCTGGCGGCGGAGGTGGGGGCGCCGCTGCGTCAGGGCCAGCTGCTGGCCACGATCAATCGGGTTGATCAGGCGGCACCGGGGGGCGGCTGGGTGGCGGCCAACCCTGAGGCGATCCGGCGCCAGAACCAGGCGATCGATCTCCAGCAGCAGGCGATGCGCAGCCAGATCGACACCCTGCGCACAAGCAATCAGCCGATCGGCCAACAGCTCGCCGCCCTCGAATCGCTGCGGCGCGACGAGGTGATTCCGCGCTACAGCCCGCTCTGGGTGGGCGCTCAGGACCTCTACCTGCGCAACCGGAGCCAGATCCGTGCCCTGGAAGGTCAGATCGCCCAGCTGGAGGCCGGCCGCGCCGAACTGCAGGCCCAGCTGGTCAGCCAGCAGGTGTTCTCCCCCCGCGCCGGCACGCTGTTGTCGCTGCTGGTGGCCCCGGGGCAGGCGGTGGTTCCGGGCCAGCGGATCGCGGTAGTCGGAGCCCCTCCGCAGGCGGTGTCACGCCACCGCACCGCCATCACCCTGTTCACCGAGGCCGACACCAGCCGCCTGCGGCCCGGAGCCCGGGTCCAGGTGGAACCCCAGCTTCAGAGCCGTGACCGCTACGGCGGCACCGCGCAGCGCTACGGCGCGCTGACGGGCCGCATCCGTTCGTTGTCACCGATCTCCCTGGATGCCGAAGCGCTCACCCATGTGCTGGGCGACAGCGATCTGGCGGCCAGCCTGGCGGCTCGCAGCCGCCAGGAGGCCTTCGGGGAAGGCGGCGATCCGCTCGCCACCCTGGGCAACAAGGTCACCGCGCCGGTGATGCTGGTGCTGGTGGATCTGGAGCCGGCGGCCACCCCCAGCGGCCTGCGCTGGAGCGGTGGCAACGGCCCCGATCTTGAGCTTGAGAACGGCACGCCGGCCCTGGCCCGGGTTGAACTGGAGCGGCGTCCGCTGGTCAGCTTCGTGCTGCCGTTTCTGCGCTGGCTGGGGGGGACCGAGCGATGAGCAACCCCCGCGTTGAGGCCGTCGCCGCCCGCGCCCGCCGCCGCCCGTTGCGGCAGTCGTTGGTCCCCTGGCTGGCGCCCTGGGCGGCCGCGGCCCCGTGGCTGGCCCTGCTGTTGCTGGCGCTGGCGGCCGCCAGCAGCCC
>NZ_JAGQBN010000023.1:0-32976 GCF_024345655.1 Synechococcus sp. Lug-A
GAGCAGCTGCGGCAGTGGCGGGTGTGGCTCTCGTAGCGCTCGAGCAGCGGCGTTTCCCCCAGCCGCTCGGGCAGCGGCGCCTCACCGAAGGGTTTACCGGCGCCGCCGCTGACCCAGTCGTGCAGGGCGCGCACGTAGCGATCGGACGGGGTGGCCAGGTAGCAGGAACGCACCAGCGCGTCGCTGCCGCCCCGCTGCTGCAGCACCCGCTCCTGCCAGTGCAGGAAGGCCTGGTCGTCTTCCAGCACCACGTGGTTGGCCAGGTGCTGCAGCCATTCGGGCCGCAGCTTCAGCAGCCGCGCCGGCAGGGCCGATTCGAAGCGGAAGGGGAAGCGGGCGAACAGGCGGCACTCCCCCGGCCGGATCGGTGTGGCGTACACCACGGTGAGGATGCGGGCAAAACCCTTGGCGGTGAGGTCGTGCCACATCAGGCAGGGGGCCTGAAAGCTGGTGTGCTGGGTGCCGAGCGTGCCCCGGCGCGGCCCCTCGGGCCACACGCCGGTGAAGCCGTCCGGTCCGCTGCTGGTCAGCTCCAGGTTCACCGGACCTGCCGTCTCGCGTTTGCCCACCGTGGCGTGATGGGTGAACGGCACATGGCTCACATCGAGCACGTTCTCCAACAGGGTGAGGGCGTCGTAGGGCAGGTCGCGGAAGGTGTCCTGCACGCTCCAGCGCTCCGGTTCCGCCGCGAGCATCGGTAGCAGCGGCAGCGGCACGGCGGCAGCCGCCTCCGCCTCCCCGGCGAACACGAACAGCAGCCCCTGCCCCGTGGCGGTGGCATAGGCGCGGCAGTGGCTGCGGGGCGAGGCGGCGGCCGTGTCGCCCTCCGCCTGGGGAATGGCGGTGCAGTGCCCGTCGCCGTTGAAGGTCCAGCCGTGGTACGGACATTCCAGCTCGCCCGCCCCGTTCAGCCGGCCTTGGGAGAGCGGCACGAGCCGGTGCGGGCACACATCCGCAAACGCGCGCCACTGGCCGGGCTCCCGGTCGTACCAGAGCACCAGGTCGTCGCCCAGCAGGGTGAACGGGGTGGGCCGCGCCGGGTCCAGGTCCTTGAGATAGGCCACGGGATACCAGCTGCGCCGCCAGATCGACCCCGCGGCCGGCAGGGCGTCGGTGGCCACGGTCGTAGGGCTGGCGGAGTCGGCGGCAGCGGCGGGTGTCAACGGAGCACAACCTGGGGGGTCGAATCTGGCAGGGCTGCCGGGGTGGCCGCGGTGCGGCCGGATGGCAGAGCGATCCTGGGGGCCGAGCCAGTTCCGCAGGTTGTCTGACGGACTTGTTGCGGCACGGCTGTGGCGCCGGACGGGATTCGGCGCACAAGAACTGACCAGACGGCCCTTCAATCCACCCTTCCAACTCTCGCCTGCAGCTCCTGATGCCCCCCAGCGTCAACCAGCTGTGGTCCCGGCTGCAGATTTTACAGTTACAGATATCCTGGCTGCTGAATTCACAATGGCAGCAATCACTGCTGTTGACTTCACGGATGCAGAGATCACAAGTATAGAGATCACAGGTCTGAAAATCATCGATAAAGATCATGCAGTTGCTGAGGTCATGGGTACAGATTTCGCTGCCACAGATTTCGCTGTCACAGATGTCGAGATCGCAGAGTGAGCGATCACCGCGCAGACTGCCGCAGGGGTCTGCCCAATAGAACAGCGGCTCGAGCGGGCCTCCCCATGGACTTGCTACAGGGAAGGCAGGCAGCAGCGTCCTCACCCCACACCTGCCGCCTTCAGGAAGCGTGACGCGGAACTGGAAGAGATGTCTCGGAGTTGTGGCAGTGCTCTGATCCTGGACAGAGTGGTGAGCAGCACCGGAACCGAGCGGCTGGATGGGCAGGCTCTTCACGATCGGCGACAGCGTCTCGCAGGGCTTTCGTAGTGGCTGCACCGCCTTCACGGAACATGCCTACAGCACCCATCTGGCCAGAGCCCTGGGGATCGCGCCCAGCGACTACCGGCTGGTGCTGTGGGAAGAGGAAAAGCTCAAGTTCGACCTCGAAGCACTGTTTCGCAGGCTGGAGGGCCGTTTCGGTGTGGACGTGGATTGGGGGGAATGGCCGCGGGCCTTGCTGCAGATCATGGGCGAGCTGGATCGCGCTGAAACCTATTTCGAGCGAGGGCCGGGAGCCATCGGCAAGCCCGTGCCGTCCTTCAGCTCACCGTTCACCGACAACACCGCCGTGGAAGGGATGCGGGTGAGCGATGCCTGGGAGATCACCCCGGCGCTCTGCAAGCATCGAATCCAGCGCGACAGCCGTGGCCTCGACAACAACTTCGGCCTTGCCTGCGCCAACCAACCCTTCTATCGGGCCGCCTACCGCGTGCTCAATCCCCAGGCGAAGGACACGTTTGACGCCCACTCCCCGATCCGCTGGCTGGAGGTTGTGGCGGCCAGTGAAGGTGTCGACAATCTGATCGTGTTCCTGGGGGCGAACAATGCTCTCGGCACCCTCTTTTCCCTTGACGTTCGCCTCACACCAGGGAATGGCAAAACCTTCACCGCCCGCAGCGAAGACCCCACCAAGCCCGATCCCTTCAACCTCTGGCATCCGAACGATTTCGAGCGCGACTACCGGCAGTTGCTCGAGAAGATCTGTCAGGCGATGGCCAGCAACCGCAACGCCAGCTGGAAGGCCTACGTGGGAACGGTGCCGCTGGTGACGATCGCGCCGATCATCGACGGCTTCGGGGAGGAACGGGTGGTGAAGGATCCGCGCGTACCGCCGGGCAACGCCGCCGGCACCTTCCGCTATTACCAGTACTACAAGCGCTATGGCGTCAGCGATGCCACAGCGCTTTCACGGCGGCAGAACCACCTCACCTTTCGTGATGCCCAGTTCATCGACACGGTGATTCTTCGCTACAACACGATCATCAAGCAGTTGCTGGCTGAATTCAATCAGCGCTATTCCCACAGCCCGTTCGTGCTGGTGGACATTGGCGATGTGCTCTCCCGCATGGCCTGGAAGCGCAACAGCGGCATGCCCAATTATGTGTATCCCGAAGAATTCCAGTGGCTGTATCCGCCGCTCAATACCAAGTTCTACAAAGCCAGCAAAGAGGGGAAACTGCTGGAGGGCGGCATCTTCAGCCTGGATGGAATCCACCCCACCGTGATCGGCCAGGGGATCATCGCCTGGGAGTTTCTCAAGGCCTTCCAGGCCAATGGCTCCGCCCCGGCCTCTGCTGCGATCGATTGGCCTGAGATCCTGAAGCAGGATGAGCTTTACAGCAAACCGATCCGCGTGCTCGACGACCTCATCGAGAACGATCAGGTCGTCGATTTCTTCACCCAGGTGATGGCGTTGCTGGGGCGCTGAGCGCCGTGGCGCAGCACCGAAAGCCGCCTCCCACCGCCGGCCGCCGTGTGGCCTGCCTCAGGCCGCCGGGGCCTGCAGCGTTTCCTCCCAGCCGGCGCAGCGCTGTTGATCGAGATGGCCGATGTGCAGCCGCTCGCTGTAATACAGCTCCTGGAAATGGAGCGCATCGCGGTTCAGTTCAACGAACAGCGCCCCGATCCTGCTTTCCATGTCGAGCAGGGCAGGTGTTGCCGCGCTGGGGCTGCCGGGTGGGGCCGCCGCCGCGCTGCTTCCTGGCGCCGCTGAGCCGTTGCCGTTCTCTTCGGCCAGCAGCCGGGCGATGCAGCGCTCCAGGGTTTCCAGGTTCTGGCCGCGCCAGGAATCGAGCAGGTGGCGGCAGCGCTTGAGGCTGCGCTGACGCTCCAGCACGGCCGTGGTGCCGCGCAGCTGCAGCAGGGGCTGGGCCAGCACCATGCGTTGCAGCTCGTTGGGCTCCAGCAGGGGGGTGAGCCGGTTGAGCAGTTCGCTCTGGTCCATCAGCAGCTGGTCGGCCAGCAGGCGGGGCAGGTCGAGATCCCCCAGATCCTCGCCGGGATCAGTGCCGCGGTTCACCGCCTCCAGTCGGCCGGCGCCGAGGTTGTCTTCCTCCAGCTGGCTGATCGCCGCCCACAGCAGCCGGTGGTGCTGCAGGGCGAAATCATCCAGTTCGCGCAGCCGCAGCTCCCGCCGGATCGCGCCGCGATGGATGGGCGCATGCAGGTAGAGCCGCAGCAGCTCCGCCTCCGCCCGCTCGCGCAGGCCGACCTCGCCGGGCTTGTCCCAGCGGCTGGCGCGGCCGTGCCAGCGCTCGCCCTTCACCTGCAGGCGCAGGTCTTCCTCCAGCTTCTGGGCAAGGCGCGCCTGGCCGCCGGAGAGGCGCTCGGCCACCTGCTGCAGGTAGTGGCTGCGCACGGCGCTCTGCGGCAGCTTGCCCAGCAGGGCCACCAGGGCCGACACCGCCTGCTGGAACTGATCGGCGCGGGCCAGGTCTTTCCCTTCCAGTGCCTGCTCGATCTGCCAGTCGAGCCAGAGCGGCGCCTGCTCCAGCAGGGCGCGGTACTCGCCGGCCCCGTGCTCCTTGAGGAACTCGTCGGGGTCTTTGCCGGCGGGCAGGTGCAGCACCCGCAGCTCCACCTGCCCCTGCAGCGCCAGCTGCTCCACCTCGCCGATCGCCCGCTGCGCCGCCCGCACACCGGCACCGTCCGTGTCGAAGTTGAGCACGAGGCGGCGGCTGTCGCAGCAGCGGCACAGCTGGGTGATCTGCTGGCTGCTGAGCGCCGTGCCGAGCGACGCCACCGCATTGGTGATGCCGGCGGCGTGCAGGGCGATCACGTCGAAGTAGCCCTCCACCACCACCGCCTGGTCGTCCTTGCGGATGGCGTTGGTGGCGCGGTCGAGGCCGAACAGGTGCTTGCCCTTCTCGAACACCTCCGTTTCGGGGGAATTGAGGTATTTGGGTTCGCAGCCATCGAGGCTGCGGCCGCCGAAGCCGATCACCCGCCCCTGCCGGTCGCGGATCGGCACCATCACCCGGTGGCGGAAGCGGTCGTAGAAGCCGTCGCCGCCCTTGCGCGGCACCACCAGACCGGCGGCCTCCAGCAGCTCGGGCGCCAGCCCCTCCACCTGCTGCAGGTGCTTCAGCAGCCCATCCCACCCCTCGGGCGCATAGCCGAGCTCAAAGCTCTCCAGCGTGGTTTCGCTCAGGCCCCGCTGCTGCTTGAGGTAGGCCAGGGCAGCGGCGCCGGCGGGGCTGCGCAGCTGGCTGCGGAACCAGCCGGAGGCCAGCGCCAGCGCCCGCAGCAGCGCTTCGCGGCGCGAGAGCTGCTGCCGCAGCCGTTCCTGCTGCGGCCCCTCCACCGTTTCCACCGGCAGCTGGTATTTGCGCGCCAGGTCCAGCACCACATCGCTGAAGCTGGTGCGCTGCAGCTCCATCAGGAACTTGATCGCGTTGCCGCCGGCCCCGCAGGAGAAGCAGTAGTAGAACTGCTTGGCGGGCGACACCGTCATCGACGGCGATTTGTCGTCGTGGAAGGGGCACAGGCCCACGAACTCGCGGCCCTTCTTCTTGAGCACCACGTGCTCCCCCACCACATCGACGATGTCAGCGCGTTCCTTGACGGCCTCGATCGTGCGGGGGTGAAGGCGGGCCTGGGGTGCCGTGGGACTCAAGGAAAGGCGCTACCGGTAGGGGCTGACTTGTTCCCATTCTGCCCGAGGCCACCAGGTGTGGGGAGCTGCCGTTGCCACCATCCCGGCGACGCCAGGCACCGCCCCGCCGGCCGGGCAGTGTCTAGCGTCAGCGATTGCGGGCGTCGCGCCTGCTCGGCTGGGATCCGGCATGGACATGCTGCTCAGCGCCCTGGCCTTCAGCCTGATGGGGGTGTGCGTCAAGGCGCTGGGCGGGCGGCTGCCGGTGGAGCAGGTGGTGCTGGCCCGCTCGGTGGTGAGCCTGCTGATCAGCTGGTGGATGCTCAGGCGGGCGGGTGTCTCGCCCTGGGGGCAGCGCAAGGGGTTGCTTGTCAGCCGTGGCGTGCTCGGCACGGCCGGCCTCTACTGCGTGTTCCTGGCCATCGCCGGCCTGCCCCTGGCGGTGGCCACGGTGCTGCAATACCTCCATCCCACCTTCACGGCCCTGCTGGCCTGGCCGCTGCTGGGCGAACGGCCCGGCGCCCGGGTGTGGCTGGCGGTGGCCCTCGGCTGGCTGGGCGTGCTGCTGCTCACCGATCCCGGCGCCCTGGCGCTGGTTCTCCCGCCAGGCACGGCGGCTGGTGTGGCGGCTGGCGCGGCCCTGCCCACCCTGCCGCTGCTGTTCGCCCTGGCCGGCGCGTTGCTGTCGGCACTGGCGTACGTGAGCGTGCGCGCCCTGCGCCGCAGCGAACACCCCCTGGTGGTGGTGTTCTATTTCCCGCTGCTGGCGCTGCCGCTCAGCCTGCCGCTGGTGCTGCTGCATCCGGTGATGCCCACCACGGCGGAGTGGGGCTGGCTGCTGGGGGTGGGGTTGTTCACCCAGCTGGGCCAGCTGGCCCTGACCCGCGGCCTGATGGCGATGCCGGCCGCCCGCGCCACCGCACTCAGCTACGTGCAGGTGCCGCTCGCCGCCCTCTGGGGGCTGCTGTGGTTCGGCGAAACCCTCGACCCCGACATCCTCACCGCCGCCGGCCTCGTGCTCGGCTCCACCCTCTTGAGCCTGGGTCGCTGAGGGGTCACGCCAGCGGCCTTGCTCAGGCCATCACCATCAGGCCATCGCCGTGATCGCGCTGCGGAAGCGGGCGTGGGCCACGCCGAAAAACACCGAACCGATCAGCAGCAGGGCCAGGAACTGGGGCCACACCACCGAGAGCGTGGCCCCACGGAAGAGGATGCCCTGGGCGAGCATCACGAAGTGGGTGTTCGGCGCCGCCAGCATCACGGTCCGCACCAGCTCGGGCATGCTTTCGCGCGGGGTGACCCCACCCGAGAGCATCTGCAGCGGCAGCAGCACCATCATCAGCAACAGGCCGAACTGAGCCATCGAACGGGCGAAGGTGCCCAGGAAGATGCCCAGCGAGGTGGAGGCGAACAGGTAGAGCGTCGCCCCGGCGGTGAACAGCGGCAGCGAACCGGCCAGGGGCACCTTGAGCAGATCCTGCACCACGAACATCAGGGACAGCAGGCCGGACAGAAGCACCACCAGACCCATCGACCACACCTTGCTGGCCATGATCTCGAAGGGTGTCACCGGCATCACCAGCAGGTGCTCGATCGTGCCCCGCTCCCGCTCCCGGATCAGCGCGGCGCCGGTTAACACGATCGAAAGCAGGGTGATGTTGTCGATCACCTTGTTCACGGCACCGAACCAGGTCTTGGTGAGCTCGGGGTTGAAGCGCATGCGCGTCACCAGCTGCAGCGCGGGCTCCGCAGTTGCCTGGCTGTTCTGCACAAAGGTCTGCACCTCGGTGCTGATGATCGACTGGACATAGCCGCTGCCCGTGAGCGCCTGGCTGACGCGGGTGGCGTCCACGTTGAGCTGAATAGCCGGTGAACGGCCGGCCAGCACATCGCGCTGGAAGCCGCTGGGAATCACCAGGGCGAAGGTGTCGAGCCCCGCATCCATGCGTTGGTCCATCCGGGCCTGCTGGATCAACTCCGGCAGCTGGAAGTAGGGAGGCTCGAACGCGGCGATGATCCGCTCCGAGAGCAGCGAATGGTCTTCATCCACGATCGCGATCGGGGCCGTGTGCAGCGTTTCGGGAAGCACCGTGGCACCGGTGTAGACCGACACCGTGAAGACGAAGACGATCAGCAGCAGCATGATCGGGTCACGGGCCAGGCTCCACAACTCCTTGAGGCCCAGATGCAGAACATTGGCGGCTCGCATGGTTCAGCCCTCCTGTTTCTTCAGGAAGAGAACCGACAACCCGAGCAGGACGGGCACGGCCAGCAGCAGCGCGGCGAAGGCGCCGGATAGATCGGCGAAGCCCAGGCCCTTGGAGAAGGTGCCGGTGGAGATGGTCAGGTAATGGGCCGTGGGATAGATCGCTCCGATCACCGCTCCAGCGCCCTGCAGGGACGACACCGGATCGAGCAAGCCGCAGAAGGAGGTGGCCGGCAGGATCGTCAGCACGGCGGTGCCGAACAGGGCGGCGATCTGGGTGCGCACCAGGGTGGAAATCAGCAACCCCAGGGAGGTGGCACAGATCACGTAGAGCAGGGCGCCGCTGGCCTGGGCCAGCACGCTGCCGGTGAGAGGCACGGCGAACAGGGTGACCGCCAGCAGGGTGAGCAGCACATAGTTCACCATCGCCAGGGCCACGTAAGGCACTTGCTTGCCCAGCAGGAACTCCAGGCGGGTCACGGGGGTGGCGTAGAAGTTGACGATCGTGCCCAGTTCCTTTTCGCGCACCACCGAGAGCGCCGCCAGGATCGCCGGGATCAGCAGCAGCAGGATCGGAATCGTGGCCGGCACCATGGCCACCAGGCTGCTGATGTCGGGGTTGTAGCGGAAGCGTGTCTCGATGCTGGCGGGGGGGATCGGGCTGGTTTGACCCAACACGCGCCGTGCCCTGTCCTCCTGCCACTGACCATGCAGGCCCTGCACATAGGCGCGCACCGTCTCGGCCCGCATCGGCATCGATCCGTCGATCCAGGCGCCGATCTGCACGGGGTTGCCGCGCTCAAGATCACGCCCGAAGCCTGGTGGCAGTTCGATCGCCACGCTCAGCTCGCCCGAGCGCATGCGCCGATCGAGGGCGTCATAGCCGTCCAGTGGCGGATGTTCGATGAAATAGCGCGACCCGGCCAGATTGAGGGCGTAGTCGCGGCTTGTTGTGGTGCCGTCGCGGTCGAGCACGGCATAGGGCAGATTCTCCACATCCATGCTCATGCCGAAGGCCATCACCACCATCAGGAACAGGCTGCCGAGCACGGCCGTGCTGATGCGGATCGGGTCGCGGCTCAGTTCCAGGGCCTCGCGCCGGGTGTAGCTCCCCAGCCGTTGCAGGCTGAACCCCTGCTCCTGCCGGGCTGATCCCTGCCTGGGTGGCGCTGCTGCCGGGGGAGCCTGGAGCGCTGCGGTTGTGGGGGTGGGGGCGCTGTCGCCGCTCGCCTCCTCCAGGTAGCCGATGAACGCCTGCTCGAGCGAGGCCGCGCCGCGCCGCGTCACCAGGCCGGCGGGGGTGTCGCTGACCAGCACCCGGCCGGCATGCATCAGCGAGAGGCGGTCGCAGCGCTGCGCTTCGTTGATGAAATGGGTCGAGAGGAAAATCGTGACCTGTTCCTGGCGCGACAGGTCGATCAAGTTCTGCCAGAACGTGTCCCGCGCGATCGGATCGACGCCCGACGTGGGCTCATCGAGGATGAGCAGGTCGGGCCGATGCACCAGTGCCACCGCCAGTGACAGCCGCTGGCGCACCCCCAGCGGCAGGGCCGCGGGGAGGGCCTCCTCCAGACCCGCCAAGCCGAACTGTTGCACCAGATCCGCGACACGCCCGGCGATCTCCGCCTCCGGCATCTGAAACAAGCGGGCGTGCAGCACCAGGTTCTGCCGCACCGTCAGCTCGCTGTAGAGCGAGAACGCCTGCGACATGTAGCCCACCCGCCGCCGGGTGCTGAGGTCATCGGCGTCCAGGGGCTGGTGGAAGAGGAGGACCTGGCCGGAGCTGGCCGGCAGCAGCCCGGCCAGCATCTTCATCGTGGTGGTCTTGCCGCAACCGTTGGAGCCGAGGAAGCCGAAGATCTCGCCGCGCTCGATGCGCACGTTGACCCGATCGACCGCCAGAAACGTGCCGAACCGTTTGCTCAGATCCATGGCCTCGATCGCCACCTGGCCGTCGCCCGGCGGGCGCGCTGGAATCGTGACCGGATGGTGTTCCCGTCGCCTCGCCTCGGGCAGCAGGGCGATGAAGGCGTCCTCCGCAGTGCTGGTGCCGGTGCGCCGCCGCAGCTCCGCCGGGCTGCCGGTGCTGAGCACGCGGCCGCCATCCATGGCCACCAGCCAGTCGAAGCTGGCGGCCTCGTCCATCGAGGCGGTCGCCACCAGCACGGTCATGGCTGGGTGCTCGCGCCGGATGCTGCTGATCAGGTCCCAGAACTGGCGGCGCGAGAGGGGATCGACCCCGGTGGTGGGTTCATCGAGGATCAGCAGGCCGGGGTCGTGGATCAGGGCGCAGCACAGGCCGAGCTTCTGCTTCATCCCCCCCGAGAGCTGGCCGGCCGGGCGAGCGCCGAAGGCTGCGAGTCCGGTGCGCTCCAGCAGCTCGGCGCGGCGGCTGCGGCGCTCGGCGCGGCCCTGGCCGAACAGATGCGCGAAGAAGTCGATGTTCTCGATCACCGTGAGCGTGGGCGACAGGTTGTTGCCCAGGCCCTGGGGCATGTAGGCGATGCGGGGGCAGACCTCGCGGCGATGGCGTGGATCGGCCATGTCACCCCCCAGCACCTGCACGCGGCCCTTCTGCCTGCGGCGGATCCCGGCGACCAGGGCCAGCAGGCTGGATTTCCCCACCCCATCCGGACCGACCAGACCGGTGAGGCCACCGCCGACCACATCGAGGCTGACGCCGGCGAGGGCCCGGGTCGCGCCGAACTGCAGCTGCACATCCCGGAGCTGAACGACCGCTGGCGTCAATCCGGAACCCTCACCGTCAACGCCGCCGGCCAGGCGGCCTTGGGGTCGAGTCGGACGTAGGCCATGCCCGGCAGTCCGGTCTTGACGCTGCGGATGTGGCGTTTCAGCAGGGCGGGATCAATGCGGGCCTTGATCCGGAACATCAGTTTCTGGCGCTCCACGGCCGTCTCCACCGTTTTGGGGGTGAACTGGGCCACATCGGCCACGAAGGTGACCCGCGCCGGAATCACCAGCTGAGGAGCGGCGTCCAGCACCAGGTGCACATCAGCCCCCATGCGCACCTTGCCGGCCTGGGCCGTGGGCAGAAAGAACGTCATCGAAACGTCGGAAAGGTCGACCATGTTCAGCACCTTTCCGCCGGCGCTCAATACTTCGCCGGGCTGGGCCACGCGGTACTGCACCCGCCCATCCCTGGGGGCCTGGAGCTGGCTGTCGGCGATGTTCGCCTTGATCCCCTCGATCCGGGCCTGGGCGGCCGCCACCGAGGCCTTCGCCTCGATCACCAGCGAGCTTGCGGTGGTGATGGCGGCGCGGCTGGCCGCCACGGTGGCCTGCGCGGAGGCGACGATAGCATCAGCGCCATAGAAACCGGCGCGGGCATCGTCGAGGCTCTCCGCTGAAACGGCGCCACTGACGAACAACTGCTCCGTGCGGCGGCGATGGCGGCGGGCGTCTTCGCGCTCTGCGCTGTGCTGCAGCACGATGGCTTCCGCAGCCGTTCGCTCACTGCGTCGCTGGGCCACACTGCTCTGCGCCGTCTCCACAGCGTTGCTGGCCTTGCGCAGATCCGCCTGGGCTTCACGGAGTTGGGCGTGAAGCACATCGGTGTCCATGCGGGCCAGCACCTGCCCGCGAACAACGAAGTCCCCCTCCTTTCCCAGCACTTGCTTGAGCCGGCCCGCTGACTTGGCCGCCACATCGATTTCTACGGCCTCAATGCGGCCGTTGCTGCTGGCGAACCCCGGCGCCAAACCCTTCGGCTGGTTGGCGCGCCAGAGCCAGCCTGCCCCTGCACCGGCCACCGCAAGGGCCGTGATCACAAAAAGCCAATGCTGCCGGGTCATGATCTGGCTGCGGTTGGAATCAGCTCGACCCAAGCCCATCCCTGAGCAGCCTGGAGATTGGGGCAGGCGATGGTCAACAGGGCGGCCAGCTTGTTTGTCTGATCGATGTCACACCTGGATGGCAGTTGATTCACCGAAAACAAAGCCGTTCTCGCTTCTCCCTTGCGTTCAAGCCGGGTTGGGTTCGTTCAATGACCCTGACGATCCTGTTCCCCTTGCTGGTAAGCCCGTGGCAGACCCCTGTCTAGCCAGGCCGTTCACAGGCGCCGGCTGAAGGATGTACCGAATCGGTGGCAGAAGTGCAGCACATCTGTGCGAGATGCGCGGAAGTCTGGCGCATTGCCTTGATCAGTAGAAGGCAGGGGTCTGAAGCGAAAGATTCTCAAGATCACCGTGATCTGGGGGTAGTGGTTGCCGCCATAGCCGCCTGGAACGGTGGGATCAGGTTGCGGTTGTCCGCAAGGATGATGGCGAGATCATGAACACATTCTTGGCTTCCTTTGTGCAGTTGGCCATCCCCACCTCACCAGCACCACGTTCGTGATGAGGAGCGTGGATCGATCACCATTGCATGCCGAGATCGCTCAGGCGAACACCATCCAGATCTGGGAGCACAATGTTGGCGGCGCCAACACGCTCCTGAGGCCCGATGCCAACCGACCACATCCCTGCAGCGATGGCTGCTTCAATGCCAACGGCGGCATCTTCAACCACCACACAGTTGGCAGGAGCAAGGTTTAATTGAGCGGCAGCACATTGAAAGATGTCTGGTGCTGGCTTGGGACGTTGAACGCTGTCGCCGTCTGCGATTGCATCAATGAAAGCTCCGATCCCAAGCCTGTCGATGACAGTGCGTGCATTCTTGCTGGCGGAGCCAATCGCGATTTTCATCTTTGCTTGTCTGAGCTCCTGCAAAAACTCAATGGCCCCTGGAAGCATGTCCTGGGGGGTGATGGTTTGGATGTCTTCAAGGTAGTAGCGATTTTTGCGCTCCATCATGTCCTGAAGTGCAGATTCGGAGTAATGTCGGTCGCCGATGATCTGCAGAAGCGATCCGCGTCTGGACACACCACGCAGGGCCTCATTGGCCTTGCGATCGAAGGGTAGCTTTTCCTCATCCGCTAATCTCTGCCAAGCGCGGTAATGAGATTCGGAGGTGTTCGTCAACACCCCATCCACATCGAAGATGAAGCCCTTGATGTCTGGAGCTTGAGATTGAGTTGGACCTTGAGCTGGACCTTGCGCTGGAGGTGGTGCTGGCTGTGACAGATCAAAACTGTGCCAGGTACCGCGCCATTGCAGCTTGAATCTGAGCCGCTTCCAGGTTGGCGGCAGATGGGGAATCGCCATTGGGCTGTTTCCTTTCATGTGAATACCGGCGAAGCCGAACACCACGGCTTGCCATACGCCACCTGCTGATGCCGCATGAATCCCATCTGCTGTGTTGCCGCGGCTATCTTCGAGATCAACGGTTGCTGCCTGCATGAAGTAGTGATAGGCTTCTTCTTCCTTGCCCAGCTTTGCGGCCAGGATCGAAAGAATGGCAGGGCAGAGCGACGATCCGTACGTGGTGTCTGTGCGGGGAGTGTAGTAGTTCCAGTTCTTTTCGAGAACATCAGGGTAGGAAAGGCATGTGTTGGTGTCTCGCATGAGATAGAGGAGCATCAGGACGTCAGGTTGCTTCAGCACCTGAGACTGATTGGTCATGTCCATTCCCAGAACGTCCTGCATGGAGCGATTTCTGGGCTCGTAGTCATTCAGGTGGATGTCTCGTAAGTCGAAGAACTGATCAAACTGTTCAATCAGCCCGGTTTTTGTATCGTATGGGGTGTACAGCTGTGCGATGGCGGCTTGGAGCTGGCGCAGCCTGTCTGCATTGAGTTGTAGCTTTTGAGCGAGCACAGCGGCGTGGTCAGGAAACTGCTGCTGCAGCCATCCGTAAACGGAGACGGCTGTCTCCAGATTCCACTTCGCCATCCAATTGGTATAGGCGTTGTTGTTCACCTGTTCGTGGTATTCATCAGCGCCTATCACTCCATCCAGTTCAAACCGTTCCCGCTCCGGCTTCCACTCCAGCCGACTCATCCAGAAGATGGCAGTGTCCAGAATAACTTCGGCTCCGTAGTCTCGTAGCCAGATGTCATCGCCAGTTGTCTGCCAGTAGTGCCAGGCCGCATAGGCAATATCGGCACTGATATGAATTTCGCGATCACGGCACCAAATGCGTATCGCTTTCGAGTATGGGTCGGTCTGGATGGACCATCGGGGCGTCATCTCATCACCCGTGGCTGCACTCTCCCAGGCAAACATCGCACCGTGATAGCCACTATGGGCAGCTTTTCGCCGTGCACCACTCAGGGTGTGATACCGGTAGGTCAGTAGGCTCTTGGCAATCTCAGGCTGCGTCAAGGTGAACAGTGGCAAGATGAAAATATCCGTATCCCAGAACACGTGTCCTCGATACCCAAATCCCGATAACGTTCTGGCCGGAACGCTGACGCGGCTGCTGTCTGCGCATTCACCCGCGATGTGCGAACAAGCGCCAATAAACAATTGGAAGATGTTGTAGCGCACGGCCACTTGTGCGTTGGTATCTCCTTCAATCTCTATATCGCTTTGCTGCCAAAACTCGTTCCATGCGTTCTGATGCGCCCTCAGCAGAACGGGATAGGCCGGCAGGTTGGTCAGTTTGGCCACAGCCGCCTGGGCGGGATGGTCCACATCCTGTGATGTGATCAAGGTGACAACTTTCTCTACGCCTACGGTTCTTCCCTTGGCCGCGAGAAAGGTGATCGCGATGGTGGGGCAATCAAGCGAGCTCGTTATACGTATTGGTAGATTGTTGTTGATCGGTGTCATTCTGGCTGCCATGCCGAGTTCAACATGAGAACTGCGGGTGCGAACATGCAGCCAGATCCCTTGATCATTCGTTCCCCGGTCGAGCTGTTGCCAATGATCAAAGCCCTGGTTGTTGGCAAAGCCATGAAGGCTGGTCTGAATTTCAATCGCTCCAGTGAAATCAACAGGAGTGATCTGGCAGTTCAGTCCGAAAACGGGATGATCTGCCAAGCTCGCAAAGCGCTCAAAGCGAAGATCCACGGTGTTCCCCGTTGGGCTCCGCCAGCGCAGTGCACGGCTAAGGATCCCGTTGCGTAGATCCAGCGTTCGTTCGTAGTGGAGGATGGTGCCATGATCCAGTCGGAATCGATCGCCGTTGATCACGATCGCCAGTTCCAGCCAATCTGGACAATTTGCGAGCTCGGTATACGCTCCAGGAATGTCGTCATAGACACCATGCACCAGTGTGGCTGGCATCGCATTGAGATACCCTTCTTCAAAGCTTCCCCGCGTACCCATGTACCCGTTGCCGATCGTAAAGACTGTTTCTCTGGAGCGTATCTTTGCTGGATCGAAGTGATGCTCGCTCACACTCCAGTCTGTGTATGTCAGTTCATGAGAATCACATGAAGAATGCAGTGAGCTTGTGAGTTCTGTGGAAGTCATTGGCTCTGGTTGTCTGGGGGTGTAAGCGTATGCAGCTATGGTGTCTTCGCTCCGTTAATGCGTGAAACTCAACCTTCAGATCTGGTTGTGCGTCGATGGGGTAGAGGCGATGTTGCCTTGGTTTGGGGCAGCACACATCCCATTGCTTCGGTGTAATCCTGGACGAGTGACTTCAGCCATCCTTGGCTTCAGGGTTGATGCCGTGGCCCATGGGATGGTGTTGCTCCACGTCTTGAGCCAGTGCGGCTGGGGGAAGTGATCAAACGCCAGCCCGTAGCCTGTCTTCATGATGATGCGCACGACTCAGGCGTGGTCGCTGTGCGGCAGATCTGAGGTGCCGCGACCGGTCTTGAGGGGCTGAAGGTGACATGGACCCCGGAACGCCGATCCCAAGGCGTACGGATCACGACCGCTCTGCTGCTCTTAGCTCAGGCGTACGTCTGCGTTGCATTGTCCATCGACCCAGGCTGGCCCGGGGCCAGGACAATGCAACGGCCTGAGCTGGGGAGCTTGGCCCGATCAACCAGAACCAGGTCACCGTTGAAGAGACCAACCCCGCCCATGGCATCACCCACAACGACCAGTGGCTCAGTACTCACCAGGGGAAGCACCAGCTCGCGGTTCAGGTCGCGGCGGACCTCAATGGAGTCGTTGGCAGGTTGTGTAGTTGAGCCAATGCAGGCCAAGCTCCCCGGCGCTATTGGATGCGCTTGAGCCGGAGGCGGATGCAGCAGCAGGCATGCAGTGGACTGAGCACTCACGGCTTGGTGGACCGGGACTTCTGAGTAGGGACAGCACCATCTGGCGGCGGGGTTGTTGTGCCAGTGACCCGTCCAACCGGCGGGGGGCTTGCAAAGGGCCCTGCCAGTGTTTCTGCTGCTTCGTGGAGTGGAAACCGCCTGGGAAGAAAGATGAATCGCGATCTAGCTTTCCCGCGTGACGGTTAGACCAATCTCTTGGCCGTAGGACAGTTCCAGCGTATGACCGTCAGGATCTCGCAAAAATGCCCAATAGCCAATGGGATAGCCCGAATCCTTGGGTTCTTCAAGCAATAGCCCAGCCTGTCGAGCCTTGTCGCACAACATGTCCACGGCTTCCCGGCTCTTACAGCCAATTCCAAGATGGGCTAGGGGAGAGAGAACTGGCTGCACAAAGGTGGCTTGAATCAAAACAATCACAAACGGTCGCGTATGGTCAGACAACCAGACAACTTCAGATCCTGTTTCCTTGTCAATGCGCCGATGCACAACTTGCATGTCAGCATAGGTAGCATAGAATTCAACACTGCGTCCAATATCGGAAGCGGGTAAGGCGACGTGGGTAAGTCCAAGATCAAGCATGGTCAGCTCCTCTGGCTTTGTGAATGACAGTGTAATCCTGGAAGCAATGATGGGGAAGTTGCCTTTGTCCAGCGCTGACGAATGGTTGTGTCGGGAGGCGGCGGCCTTTGGAGTGTTGGGGTGGGCTGGGATTCCAATACCCAGCAGTTTTTGATGCACCACCCCTACGGAGAAGCCGATCTGGTGGCAGGAGGGTTTACGCGCTCACAACAGGGAGCTGCCGCATGACCACAACCACCCACTCTCATCAGCCCTTGACCGATCAAGGGGGTCAGGTCATTGATGTTGGGCTGTCCCTTCCCTCAGTCCTAGGGCCACTCCAAGGTCAGTTCCAGCTTGCGGCTGGCTGTTGCCGAGCTCTTCCTCGAAAAGGGTTGGGCCACTGGGGCCATTGTTTCGGTTTGGATCCATGCCTCCAGACTCACCAGTTGTCGCTTAGGGCTGGAGATCAGAAAGCGTTGCGGCAGGAGCCACTTGCCACTCCGGGGACGGAACCAACCTGGACCAATCGTGCGGTGAAGCGCGTCGTCATTCCTGGGATGCCCGGACATCGACACCCAACCTCCGGCGGCATCAGGAATCTGCTCCGAACGGGCAATGGAGAGACGCATGGGGCCGGCAAGATCGTTCCAGGTGAAGGCCGCAGCTGGAGGGGATGAAGGGATTCTGACAAAGCCGAATTGGTCCAGGGACACTGCTATGGGGGTTTTCAGTGTCGTCAGTTGGTGACTGGATCCATCGGGCATCACCAGCACAAAGTTGTAATCTTTCTGTGGCAATATACTGATGCCTTCGTGTGCATCATTGGCGATGTAGTAATAGGGGTGGCGATCGTAATAGTTTCCTTGCCAGACCTTGAACTGCATCCTGGTTCCATTGACTTTGATCTGGAGATCTTCCCGTTCAATCACCGTGCCTTCACTGGTGGCAAGCACGGCACGAATGGTGTCGCGGGAGACTCGAGCACTGCTGTTCTGTTCAAGCTCTATCGTCACGACCACGTCACTGAGATTCTTCGGCAGCTCACGGCTGGTGCGCGTGCAGCCTGCGATTGCCAGTGAAAGGGTGGAAATGGCCAAGGCTGCTCGTTGCCACATGTCAAAGATCTGTGGTTGAGGGTTGTTACCAGTATCCACGCACGCCTTGTTCCATGATGGCAAGATGCTCAGCCCATGGGCAAAACGACGTGCCGTGTTGGAAGAATCGAGGCGCCTATCGGGCAAATGGATCCCCAGCTTGACGCCTGCCGATCGACTCGTGGTGCTGGGAATGCTGCTCCATGCCATTGGCCTCCGTTTGGGGGGATTGAGCCGAACGTAAACGTCACGGGCTGCCGAAGACGGTCCCGTGGGCGTAATGGCAGTTCCTTTTTGTGTGGGTGGTTGAACAAACGTCTGAATCAGACCCCTTTGATTCAGCGGTCACGCTGCCCAACGCTTACCGGATGGGATTGTCGGATTCACAGTCCACGGATCAGCTCTGATCCGGCGGGATCAGGCCAGACCAACGGGGGACGCCGGCTTCAGACCGCAAAGCAACGCGCAAACCGCAGCAGCAGCCGTGGGTTTCCCCGCAGGCGGATGCGGCCGGTGAGCAGGGCCAGCAGCAGGTTGCGCGGCAGGGCTCCGCGCCGCTGAACGCGAAGTGGTCAGTGGCGGTGAGGTTGCGGGCCTGCCCGGGCTGAAAGGTCATCGACAACCCGTTGCGGAACCCCTCGACCGAGATCGGTGTGAGGCTGCTGCGCACCCGCTTCACCGTCTTGTGGGGGAACCGTTTCGCCACATGGGCCTCGGCATCCGAGCCCGGCACCACAGTCACCGTTTCGAGCTTCTCCTGCAGCGGTTGCACCACCTCGCGCACGAAGGCCTTGCGCTCGTCATCCCGGGCCGAGCGGCTTTCGGCGAGGTTCTTTGCCCAGTCGCTGAAGCCCCCCAGGAACTCCCGGTCGTTGTGGGTGTAGCAGGCCGAGACGTTGAAGCGGCCATCGTTGCCGATCGCCATTGGGGCCCGCTCCCGGTGTCGGATGCTCTCGGGCACAACACATGCCCGCTGAGGCCTCATGGATACAGCCGTGTTGGCCTGGCGTTAGCTTGTCTTCCGATGGGGCGTGCCGATGTACGGGAACTCCTCGAGAATGTCAGTGTGCGGGCTGAGGCCGGTTGGGGGAATATCACCCTTAGAAAGGAAGGCGAGGCGATGATTGATGACGTCGTCGGTAAAGACGCGGCCGTTGGGATACGTCGCAGGCTTAGAAGGATTGAAACACAGCATGTCGGGCAAAATGCGGTCGGCGTCGATCGCGGCGATGGCTTCTTCTCGGGTGTAATTGCCCGTATGCCCCATCAGGTGGACGAACTGATCCGTCCATCGCTTGCGATCGTTAACTGGCTCGCTGGCGTTGTATTCCAACTTGGTGTCATCGGTGTTGAAGAAGCTGCTGACACTCGGGTGGCCGGCGCGATCAACATGAAGCAGTTTGCCGTCCTCACGCACGCTGCATCGCCCCCAGATGCGGATCTCCGGCTCGGCGTCGAGCTCGCTCGTGGGTAGCTCGATCACCATCGAAAAGATGTTGGCTTCCGTGTTTGAATCCACGCCGGTCCACGGAGACTTGCCGCCCAGGTGGGGGGCGGTGAAGTTTCTGCCGCCTGAGGTATCGAAGAGATTCTTGATGCCGTCGAAGTCGAAAAAGAAAGCGTCGCTGCGAGCACCGGCGAAGAACGTATAGGCGCCGGACTTGACGATGTTGGGTTCGGCGCCGAAGGAGACCTCAGCATCGGCGATGATCTTTGTTCCAACAGCTTCGACGGAGCGGGATTCCTCGCCTTTTGCAACGAAGACGGTTACGGTTTGCTTTCCTTCGTTCGGCGGCGAGAACACGTAGCTGATCGCGATGTCCGTCAGACAATCGCCATCGTTGTCGATGTTAACGCGGTAGATGGCATCGGGATGGAGCGCGTCGGCCGTCGGATTGGCATTGAGGATGATCACGGTCCTCGACGGGTCCTTGGGCGACTGGAACGCATAGAGGTCACAGAGGTCGAGTCGTTGGTCCCCGAGAGGCGGACCGAGGTTCAGTCCAGTGAAATGGTTTGACACTGCTGTTCTCCTTTGAGCCGAGGTTCACAATTATGGACCGGTTGCGGCTCCTGTGGCGGTGCGCACCGAGCCGCGCGCGCAGCCCTCTAGAAACGACATGAGTCTTCACGGGCGCGACGAGCGCTGCGGGGGGCTGGAACGAGTGGGGTATCTGCGTCATGATCATGAATCAAGACAGCGCGGGAGAGCTGCTTACAGGCGAGGACGCCGTGGTACGCCTCGTGGGTCTCCTAGGCCAAGGCGATGCACGTCGTGTGCTGCACTTCCCATCTCTATGGGTTCCCTCGCGCCTGTGGCGCCTAACGCTTGAATTAAGTTGCGCCGAGACGCGGCGCCGGCTTCAATGAGCTGTTAGCATTCACTTTCGAAAGCGTGCGAACAGCCATTGCACCTCTGACATCTCCAGCTCTTTATTGGATGTTCCGTCTCTTACAAAGTATTTGCCATTATAGAGCCTTGGCTCTGCGGAGCCCTTGAGATGCGCCACAATCAAGCTCTTCCCTTGGTAGGCAACCGGTCGGATGTTTGCCTTGATTTCCCGTAGGGTATTGCTATCAATTGGTTCCCTGTCGATCGCAGAGCAGATCTTTGAGAAGAGTTGGTCTTCGCTGAGCCCAAGACAAACACAATCATGCTCGACCCCAGTTATGCACTTGCCGTGCCTACTTACATACTCGTGAGAATACAGATCCTTGACTCGATCAGCATCGGCCTTGGTGTCAGCTATTCCAACTAAAACATATCCAATGCTACTAGGGCCGTCATTGGCCATCGCGATAAGTGTCGAAGTAATCTTGGAGATCGTGGGATTAGAGAACGCGCCAGATGGGCTCAGATCCGTTACGCCGATCTTGAAGTCATAGAGCTGCTGCTCAATCAGTGATTGATTGAGTATGTTATCGATTCTGGTATTCCAATTCGTAACAGACGGGTCATTGGCATCCACGTCTTCGCAATGTGGATCGAGGATTCCTATCAGTGAATTAACACAGCGCTCCCTATTGGCCGCAGACCAGTTACCTCCGGTGCCGACATCCAATGAATCGCAGACGTTTTGAAGCGACCTCTTTACTCCTACAAAATCCGTGATCCGCCGGTTCTTCTTAAACGCCAAGTTGAGAAGCGCAATGAAGAATGCCGTAAAGTATCGTGGCGCACGCGCGGGTGGTGCGGAAAAGCACTGAGAAACAAAGGTTGAACCCAAACTGTCAAAGATCTTCGTGAATTCGTCCAGAGTTTCAAGTATCTGCATTTCAACCTGCTCCGCTCCCACACGAGCGATCGCGGCGTTGATCTCAGAAGACCTTGAAGTAGAGGAAGGATATCCATAGAATTCGTTGAAGATTTCTGAGCTTGAAGGCGGCATCTCATGGAGCGATGTAGAAGCTATTAGATCGCACACGATCTCTTCATCGCGAGACTCTCGTAGCATTTCCTTGGTAATAATTCCGTGCTTAATCCAAAAAATCTCAGATACCTTAATTCCTAGATCTTCATCACTAAAAGCCAAGCTTATGAATGGCATCTTGTCGAGAGAAAAGATGTCTGATTGGCTTGAATCTCCCCGAATGTTCGCCGAGATCTTCCTGACCAAGGTCGGGAACTCTCCGTTCGCGCCAGCGACGCGGAGCTCTTGGCGTGATAGGTATCGTCCCATACTATTGATTCGTTTGAATACCTCATCGACTTGCTGAGGTGTGTCGAACTCGTAAACGCTTGAGGGAACAATGTACTGCGTGAACCGCAGACACTCTTCCCTGGAGAATATCGGTTTCCGCTGAACCAGTGTTCCAGCATCTTTCAATAGCTTCGTTGCCGAGAGGGACTCGAGGTCGAAAAATCTCTCTCCGCAAGAAATCCTATTTTCAATGAAATATATAATTGCATTTATACGTTGCATCCCATCGATAACTTCAAAGTACCGATCGTGAGGTGTTTTGATATCCGCAAAGAGTAGCAGTGGAATGGGGTATGAACGGAAGATGGATTCCACGAGGCGCTGTTTATCCTCCACGTTCCAGACCAGCTTTCGCTGATAGCGTCGGTTGATTCGGTACTTGTTTGAAGCGTAATTGTTGTATAGGCTCTCTACGGTAATTCCGTTAACGGAGAGCTCGGTTACGCTTGTCATGAGGAATGGATCACCTTGTGAATGCTAACGCCGAATGGGCGGATCCGTATAAAACGCCCTTCAGACCTCTTTTGCAGCATAAGCGGGGAATCCCCTGGCGCAACATGACCAGACTCCATTCTTGGACTGGTCTTTCTGGTTCCCCTGCAGGCCCTTGGCGACTTAACCGGGTCCGTATAACACTGTTCAATGCGCTACAACTTGGGAGGCTTCACTCCTCCCTCTGGCAACCTGCAATTTTATCCCAATGGTCTTCAAGTGGCCTTGTTGGTCTGCAAACTACTAGATGTGATCCAGCCTTTCCACGCGATTGCCTGGGCGATTGTCCAGAGATGCTCATTGCCACTTTGGCTGGAGGCTCCCTATGGCGGCCCGGCAATCTCCATCACATCGTGCTGATGATGGAGGAGATCACAAACTGCCCTGCCTGGAAACTCCCGAGCCTTCGAACTCCACAATCAGCGGTTCCCAGGCGATGGCGAGGTGCACGTCTCACAGGTCCGCCAGGTAGCGGCAGCGTTGCAAGGCGCACCCGATCACCGCCCTTGGCGGCCGGCCGTCAGTCATTCGACCTGGGCAGCGCGCTTACCCCTTCAGCGGCAACGGATCGGTCACCCAGCCGAGGCGGTCGCCCTCTGCGCTGGGCCGCGCCAGGCGCCAGCTCTGCCCCTTCTCACCGCGCAGCAGGTACAGCTCGAAGGGGCTGTCCACCCGGTAGGGATCGTTGGCGAGCCGCCAGTCGAACTGGCCGCTGAGGTGAAGCCCCTGGCGATCGCCGATGGGGACCTTCTCCTGATGGCTGACGCGCACCCGGCTCACCTGGGGCGCTCCGGGGGGATCGAGCGCGAGCGCCGACGCGATCGAGCGCTGGGTGAGGGCGATCTGCAGCTCCAGGGCATCGAGCAGCACCTGCTGCGACGGCTGGCCCACCCCCTGGCAGCCGCTGAGCACCAGCAGCAGCCCGAGCGCCAGGGCGATCAGGCAGGCGCCCAGCGGTGGCAGCGCAGACCGCCCACTGGCGGAGAGAAGGGGACCGGGCAGCATGGGGGCGCCTCAAGATGTGCCCATGATCGGCTGGCTGCAGGGCGCTGTGGCGGAACGGTGGCAGCAGGGACACCGCTGCGGCCTGCTGCTCTGCTGCCAGGGGGTGGGCTACGAGGTGCAGCTCACCCGTCGCCACTGGGAACGGCTGCCGGGTGAAGGCGCCGTGCTCACCCTGCACATCCATCAGTCGATCCGCGAAGACGGCTGGACCCTGTTCGGTTTCGGCGGGCGGCAGGAGCGGGACCTGTTCCGCTTGCTGGTGGCGGTCAGCGGCGTGGGCCCCCAGCTGGCGCTGGCCCTGCTGGGCGCCCATCCGCCCGAGGAACTGGTGCGCGCGATCGTGCAGGCGGATCTGCGCAAGCTCTGTCAGGCGCCGGGCGTGGGCAAGCGCACCGCCGAGCGCCTGGCGGTGGAGCTGCGCGGCAAGCTGGCCGAGAGCGACGGCGGGGCGGCCGCGCTGGCTGGCGGGGCCTTCGGCCTCGAGGACACCAGCGTTGACGGCGGCACCACCCCCCTGGCGGCCACCCGCGACGAGGTGCAGCTCACGCTGGAGGCGCTCGGCTACGCGCCGCTGGAGATCAACCGGGCGCTGCACGCCGTGGGACGCGGCGGCCTGGAGCCGGCCGAAGGCCCCGATGCCTGGCTGCGCGAAAGCCTGCGCTGGCTGGCCCAGCAGGCCGCCTGACTCCCTCCGGCCAAGGGGGCGCCCACGGGGCGGTAAGTTGTCTGTTTGCACCGTCAGGGCCCGACGCCGGCATGCCGCTCGACACCACCAAGAAACAGGAACTGATCAACAGCCACCAAACCCACGGCACCGATACCGGTTCCGTCGAGGTGCAGGTGGCGATGCTGAGCGAGCGGGTCTCCCAGCTCACCGGTCACCTGCAACAGAACAAGCACGATTTCTCCTCCCGCCAGGGTCTGCTGAAGATGATCGGGCGCCGTAAGCGCCTGCTCGGCTATCTCCGCGCCCAGAGCGAAGATCGCTACGCCCAGCTGATCGCCAAGCTCGGCATCCGGGGCTGAGCGGATCCATGGCGGCCAAGCGCAAGCCCCGCCCGAAGGCCTCCGGTCTTGCCCCCTCTGCCACGGCGGGAGCGGGCAAATCTGGCGGCGGCGCTGCCGCCAAGGCCAGTGGGGCGAAAGTGATTCCGCCTGCTGTTGCCAACCGCATGGCACGCCGCATCGCCCTGGCCACGGGGGTTCCCTCCGTGCTGGGCATGTCCGCGTTCGTGGTCAGCTACCTGCTGGTGAGCCGCAACATCTACGACGTCCCCCCGGTGCTCACCCTCGCGGTGTCCGGTGGCCTGTTCCTGCTGGGTGTGCTGGGCCTCAGCTATGGCGTGCTCTCGGCCAGCTGGGAAGACGCGGCCGGCAGCCTGCTGGGCTTCGAGCAGATCGGTGTGAATATCAGCCGCGTGCGTGCCTCCATCCGGGCGATGCGCCAGGGCAGCAACGCGCCCGGCTGACTCACCGCCATTTCAGCGGTGCTCCTGGAAGTGCTGCAGATCTGCCCTGGAATGAATCCATGCTGGCCCGTTCATGGTGCGTTCGTGGCCGCTTGGGGGAGCGCTGGCTAGCTGTTGGGGGTGCCCATGCAGACCTAGCCAATGAAACGAATGGATCGGAGGTTCCCGATTTCCCTGATTCTCGCCGTGGTCGTGATGTTCGCCTCTTGCGTGTTTCAGCCCCCTGCAATGGCCTCGACCAGCTTCGTGACCACCACCCCCTTTGCCGCCAGAATCATGTCCAAAGATCTCTCTGCCTCCGCCAAGCAAGCGGAAGGCCGGCTTGAAGCTGCCCACGGCGAACTCACCGGAGACACCGGCGAAAAGCTCAAAGGGCAGGCCAAACAGGTGCAGGCTGCAGCGATGCAGGCCGGCTCCGACATCAAACAGGGCGTGAAGTCGACCGCGAACAAGGTGAGCGATGCCACCTCCAAGGCCGCCGACAAGATCAACTGACCAGGACCAAGCGCTCACAGTCCTGATGCTCCCAGGCTGATGGGCTGCATTCACCCTGTGGCCTCCCGGCAGGATTGAAGCAGGGTGTGCTCCGCTCCGCCTGATGGTTGTGCGGGGTTTCCCTTGAAGCACTGCCACTGCGAAACACTTCCACTGAGGCTTTTGCCTGGAACAGTGGTTCTCGCGTGGCGCGTTGAAGCACCGGGTCTATTCTTCCGCCCGCCCGATCAAGGCGTCCTTCCACGCCGCCTGACCAGGCTCAGGGATTCAAGGAACATGCCTCCCTTTCGCTCGTTGTTGCCAGCTTTTATCGACGTTAACGACAATTGAGTTCTTCAGGAGAACCTCCCATGCTGGAAACCGTGGCCGTCGTGCTGCTTGTGTTGTGGCTGCTGGGTCTTGTCAGTTCGTTCACCCTGGGTGGGCTGATTCATCTGTTTCTCGTTGTGGCTGTTGTCATTCTTGTGCTGCGGCTGCTTCAACGGACGAGGGTCTGATCGCACCCCGATCCCTTGTTGCAAGGCGGATCCCATTGCTTCTGGCCCCATGAACCATCTGCTTGCACCCTTCAGGCTTCAGCTGGCCTTGGCATTGGCTTTGCCTGTCGTGGTGCCGGCGCTGCCGGCGGCAGTTAGGGCGCAGAGCCTCAATGCTCGCAATCTGGCCATGCACTTCTGCCAGCTTGCCGTGAGCGATGAAGTGAGGCGTTCGGGTCAGAACGTGCCGGAAGGCTTGACGCAATCCACATGCCAATGTTTTCTCAGGCAGTTTGATTTCAACAGCAATCTCAAGGCGGCTGAACGCACCTGCCGGCAGGAAACGCTGCGCAGATACGGGCTCTGATGGCGCCCGCGCCACTGCTCCATCTGAGCAATCCAGAGGGGCCCATCGGCATCAGCCAGGCCTCAGGCCAGCTGCAGGGGTGAGTGCAGCCGGGCGGTGAAGGCGGCGGCGTGGAGGGTGTGCACGGCGGCCGCGCCATCGCGGACGCAGAACTGGTGGCCGAAGCGCACGTAGCGGGTCTGGTCGTGCAGCTTCACCAGTGCCACCACCGGCACCCGCACCCCCGCTTCGTCCTGCTCCGGCCGGTGCCGCACCAGGCATTCGCGCAGCTGATGCTGCACGGCGATGTCGGCGGCCTGCTCGGCCTCCAGTTCCACCAGCAGCAGCTGCAGATCATCGATGGCGCGGCAATCGTCCACGATCAGCTGCACGCGGTCGTCGCGGCGATCCACCGACGCCCAGATCAGCAGCCGTGCATCCACCATCAGGTGATCGCAGAGCCGGGCGAAGGTTTTCGGAAACACCACCGCTTCGGCGGTGCCGGTGAGGTCTTCGATCTGCAGCACCGCCATGCGATCACCTTTGCGGGTGGTGACATTTCGGATCTCCGGCACCATCGCCACCACGCTCACGCGCGCCTTGTCGGCCTGCTCCTCGAGCGTGGCCAGGCCGATCGGTGAGAGCAGCCGGATCGGCTGCGCGAGTTGCCGCAGCGGGTGATCGGAGAGATAGAAGCCCACCAGTTCCTTCTCCAGCCGCAACTTTTCCTTCGGCGGATAGTCGGCCACAGGGGCAGCTTTCGGCGCCATGCTGTGATCAGCGCCGCCGCCTGATTTGCCGCCGCCATTGGCGGGTGGGGCGGCGAACAGATCGAACAGGTTGCCCTGGCCGCTGGCGCGGTCGCGGGCGCGTGAGCCTGCCCAATCCAGCACCAGATCGAGATCCGCCATCAGCTGGGCGCGGTTGGCGTTGGGCTCCAGCGCATCGAGGGCACCGCAGTGGATCAGCGATTCGAGCGCCCGCCGGTTCATCAGGTTGGTGGGGATGCGATCGCAGAGATCAGCGAGCGAGGCAAAGGGCCCCTCCGCCTGGCGGGCCTCCAGCAGCTGACGGATGGCGCCATCGCCGAGGTTGCGCACCGCCGAGAGCCCGAACAGGATGCGATCGCCGGTCGGGGTGAAGTCGATGCCCGAGGCATTCACATCGGGCGGCATCACCTCGATGCCCATCGATTGGCAGTTGGCGATGTAACGCTGCACCTTGTCGGTGCTGCTGGCGTTGACGGTGAGCAGGGCAGCCATGTAGGCCACCGGATAATGCGCCTTGAGATAGGCGGTTTGATACGTCACCGCCCCGTAGGCGGTGGAGTGGCTCTTGTTGAAGCAGTATTCCGCGAACAGCACCATCTGCTCGAACAGCTTTTCCGCCACCGCACTGTTCACGCCGCGGGCCGTGGCCCCCTCCACGAACTGGCTGCTGTGCTTCTGCATCTCCGACACCTTCTTCTTGCCCATGGCGCGGCGCAGCAGATCCGCTTCCCCCAGCGAATAGCCGGCCAGATCCTGCGCGATCCGCATGATCTGCTCCTGATACACCATGATCCCGTAGGTTTCCTTCAGGATCGGCTCCAGGGCCGGGCAGGCGAAATCAATCGCTTCGCGGCCGTGCTTGCGGTTGATGAATTTGGGGATCAGGCCGGCATCCAGCGGGCCGGGGCGGTAGAGCGCCAGGATCGAGGAGATGTCTTCCAAGGAAGAGGGTTTCAGATCGCGCACGATCTGGCGCATGCCGCTGGATTCCAGCTGAAAGATGCCTTCCAGATCACCGCGGGCCAGCAGTTCATAGGTGCCGGGGTCATTGGCCGGCAGGGCATCGGGGTCGATACGTTCACCGCTGCCCCGCTCCACCAGATCCACCGTCTTCTCGATCATGGTGAGGTTCTTGAGGCCGAGGAAGTCCATCTTCAGCAGCCCCATCGCCTCCACGTCTTCCATGAAGTACTGGGTGATCACCTGGCCGTCGTTGTTGCGCTGCAGCGGCACCAGCGAATCAAGCGGTTCGGCGGCGATCACCACACCGGCGGCATGCACACCGAAGGTTTTGTTGGTGCCTTCGATGCGGCGGGCCATGTCCACCCAGCGGCGCACATTGGCGTCGTTTTCATATTTGTCGCGGAACTCCGGTGCCGGTGACTCCGGCCCGATCATCTCGGCGAGTTTGGCCGGTTTGCCCCTCACCACAGGAATCAACTTGGCCAGCCGGTCGGCGTCGCCGTAGGGGATGTCGAGCACGCGCGCCACATCCTTCAGCACCGCCTTGGAGGTCATGCGGTTGAAGGTGATGATCTGCGCCACCTTGTCGTCGCCATAGCGCCGGGTGACGTACTCGATCACCTCGCCGCGCCGCTCGATGCAGAAGTCGGTGTCGATGTCAGGCATCGACTTGCGCTCGGGGTTGAGGAAGCGCTCGAACAGCAAGCCGTGTTCCACCGGATCGAGCGCCGTGATGCCAAGCGCATAGGCCACCAGCGAGCCGGCCGCCGAGCCCCGGCCCGGGCCCACCGGGATGCCCTGCTCACGGGCGTAGCGGATGTAATCCCACACCACCAGGAAGTAGGTGGGGAAGCCCATCTGCTCCATCACCTGCAGCTCGAAAGCCAGCCGCTCGCCATAGAGCGCCGTGAACGGCTCGGCGGCCGAGAGCCCCAGCCGCTGACGCAGCCCCTGCTCACTCACCTCGCGCAGATAGCTCACTGCCGTGTGGCCATCGGGGATCGGGAAGCACGGCATCTGCTGGCGGCCGAGGATGTCGTAGGCCTCCACCTTCTCGGCCACCATGGCGGTGTTGGCGATGGCGCGGGCCACCACGGCGGCATCGAGATGATCGGCGAACAGGCGGCCCATTTCCGCCTCGCTCTTGATGTATTCGGTGCCGGTGTACCGCAGGCGCTTTTCGTCGGTGACCAGCTTGCCGGTGAGCACGCAGAGCAGGGCGTCGTGCGCTTCCACGTCACCGCTGGTGAGGTAGTGGGCGTCGTTGGTGGCGATCAGCTCGATGCCGAGTTCGGCGGCGATGCGCACGATCTCCACATTCACGATCCGGTCTTCCGGGGAGCCGTGATCCTGGATTTCCAGGTAGAAATCCTCCCCGAACAGCTCCTGATACCAACGGGCCACATCCCGCGCCACATCCGGGCGGCCGCGCAGAATCGCCTGGGGGATCTCACCGCCGAGGCAGGCGGTGGCCACAATCAGGCCTTCGCTGTACTGCTGCAGCAATTGTTTGTCGATGCAGGCGCGCGCAAAGATGCCCCGGCCACGCATGCCGCGCAGGTGGCTGATGCTGGTGAGCTTCACCAGGTTGCGGTAGCCGGTGTCGTTCTTGGCGAGCACCACCAGGTGGTAGCGGCGTTCTTTCTTCGGCTGCGGATCCTCGATCGAGCCGTTGATCACATACATCTCATTGCCGATGATCGGCTTGATGCCGGCCTTGCGGCACAGCTTCAGCAGTTCGATCGCGCCATACATCACGCCGTGGTCGGTGAGGGCGAGGGCCGGCATGCCCAGCTCCACCGCGCGCTCCACCATCTGCGGCAACTGGCTGGCCCCGTCCAGCAGGCTGTAGTCGCTGTGGTTGTGGAGCGGAACGAAAGCCAAGGGCGTGCGGTGGCTGAACCACTACGGGGTGTGCTTACCCTACGGGCACACCACTAGATCTGGCGTTCAGTTCCCTGTTCAGGCATCGCCGGCTCAGGCCACCAGGGCCGCCTCAGGACGGCTGTCCATCACCCGCGCCGCCTGTTCGTAGTGGTGAGCCACCTGCAGCAGGCGCGGCTCCTCCAGCACGCCGGTGATCAGCTGCAGACCGATCGGCAGGCCGTCGGCGTCGAAGCCGCAGGGCAAGGAGATCGCCGGCAGGCCCGCCATGTTGGCCGGAATCGTGAGCAGGTCGGCCAGGTACATCGCCAACGGGTCGTCGGCGTGGGCGCCGAAGCGGAAGGCGGTGGTGGGTGAGGTGGGGGTGAGCAGCACGTCCACCTGGCCGAAGGCGGCGTCGAAGTCGCGGCGGATCAGGGTGCGCACCTGCTGGGCCTTCTTGTAAAAGGCATCCACGTAGCCGGCGGAGAGGGCGTAGGTGCCGATCAGGATGCGGCGCTGCACCTCGTCGCCGAAGCCCTCGGCGCGGCTGCGGGCGGTCATCTCCGCCAGGCTGCCGGCCTGCTCGGAACGGAAGCCGTACTTCACACCGTCGTAGCGGGCCAGGTTCGCCGACGCCTCCGACGGGGCGATCACGTAATAGGTGGCGATGCCGTCGTTGAAGCGGGGGCAGCTCACCTCCACCAGCTCGCAGCCGAGGGCCTCCAGCTGGGCGGCGGCCGCCAGCACCGACGCCTTCACCTGGGGATCCAGACCCTCCTGTTCAAAGCATTCGCGTACGAGACCCACGCGCAGACCGGCGATGGGTTGCCGCAGCGCGGCCCGGTAATCCGGCACGGGGGCCTGCAGGCAGGTGCCATCGCGGGGGTCGGCGCCGGCGATCACCTGCAGAAGCTCTGCGGCATCGGCCACGCTGGTGCTGAACGGGCCCACCTGATCGAGCGAGCTGGCGAAGGCCACCAGCCCCCAGCGGCTCACCCGGCCGTAGGTGGGCTTGAGCCCCACCACGCCGCAGAAAGCAGCGGGCTGGCGGATCGAGCCGCCGGTGTCGGAGCCGAGGGCCGCCATCGCTTCGCCGGCGGCCACCGCCGCCGCGCTGCCGCCGGAGCTGCCGCCCGGCACCCGTTCCGGGTCCCAGGGGTTGCGGCTCGGGCCGAAGGCGGAGGTTTCGGTCGAGCTGCCCATGGCGAACTCGTCGAGGTTCGTTTTGCCCAGCAGCACCGCGCCGGCCTGCCACAGCCGCTCGGTGACGGTGGATTCGTACGGCGGCACGAAGTGCTCCAGCATGCGGCTGGAGCAGGTGGTGGCGATGCCCTTGGTGCAGAGGTTGTCCTTGATCGCCAGGGGGATGCCGGCCAGCGGCGGCAGCGTCTCACCGGCGGCACGGGCGGCGTCGATGCGATCGGCATCGGCGCGGGCCCTCTCCGCCGTCACCTCCAGGTAGGCATGCACGGTGGGATCCACCGCATCGATGCGGGCCAGGTGGTGATCGGTGAGCTCACGGGCAGACACATCTCCGCTCTGCAGCCGCTCACGCCATTCGGCGATCCCCATCCCAAGCCCATCGTTGCTGGTGGGACGCTATCAGCCGGGCTCCTGGACGTCGGTGAGGGGTTCGCCCCGGTGGGTGCGGAGGATTTCATGGCTCAGCCCGCCGGGCGCCTCTGCCTGAAGATCGGCGAGAAAGTGCTCCAGCTCCACTTCCAGCTCCTGGCGCCGCATGAACGGGCCGAACCAATAGATGACGTTGGGATCGTGGGTTTCCACCCGCGCCCACCATGCCATCCCCAGACCGTTCGCCAGGCTGCGCAAAGGCCGGATCAGGGCGTCCATTCAGGCTTTTCGTACCGACCCATTGTGCCCTCGCATGGGGCCGTCCATAGCCGTTTTTCCCGAATGGTGTGCACCGTCGGACTCAGAGCTGGATGTCCCCCTGAAAGCCCGTGGGGCTGGTCGGCGAGAGCTCCAGGGTGAGCTCCAGAGGCGCTGAGGGAGCTGCCGGGGGTGCCGTGCCAGCGGCCGCCTCGCTGGTGCTCTCAGGCGGCGGGGGAGTGGCGGACTCCGTTGCTTCTGCTTGCCCCACCGGTTCCGGTTCGACGCCGGTGAGGAACTCCTCAGCAGCCGCTGCCTCCTCCTCCAGCTCCTCATCCAGGTGCCTCTCCCCACTCACGGAACGTGCCCGATCGGCGAGCACCTCTGCATCGGCTGTGAAGTCCCCATCCGCGAGCTGCTCGGCAACGGCGCGCTGCTCTTCAACGACGAGAACGTCCGCATCAACCAACAGCTCTTCAACCACAAGGCCCCCCCCCTCAACGGCGAGGAGCTCCTCAGCAGCGACGAGGAGCTCCTCCGCAACGGCCAGCAGCCCAGCAACAGGCTGCTCCTCTTCAAGGGCCAGCCGCTCCTCATCGGCCGAAAACACAGCGTCCGGGTCGTCACCAACGGCTGCCGAATGGTCAACCGCCGCTGCGGCCTCTGCACCTACGTTGGCTGCCGCTGGCGCGGCTGCGCTGGTGCTGGCTGCCGCCTTGCTCGGCAGCTGCGGACGCACGATGCGTGGAGCCGGGGCATTGCCGGTGATCGCCTGCATCCAGCCGCGGCGGGCTACCTCATAGAGCAGCAGGGCCGTGGCCACCGAGGCGTTCAGGCTGGGCGTGGCGCCCCGCAGCGGAATGCGGATGAGCTGGTCGCAGTGCTTGCGGGTGAGCATCGAAAGCCCCTGGCTCTCCGAGCCGGTGACCACCACCAGCGGGCCGTCGAGATCGGCTTCCGTGAGGCTTACCGTGCCTTCTTCAGCCAGGCCCACCACCCGGTAGCCCTCCTCCTTGAGCTGTTCCAGCGAGCGGTTCAGGTTCACCACCCGGGCCACGGGCAGGTGCTCCAGGGCGCCGGCGGCCACCTTGGCCACCGAGCCGGTGAGGCCCGCATTGCGGCGCTGCGGCAGCACCAGGCCATGGGCGCCAAGGGCTTCGGCGCTGCGAACGATCGCGCCGAGGTTGTGGGGATCGGTGAGTCCGTCCACCGCCATCAGCAGGGGCGGCTCGCCGATGCCGCGGCAACCGTCGATCAAGGTGCCGAGATCGAGGGTCTCGGCGGCAGCGACCTGCAGCACGATCCCCTGGTGCACCGCTCCACCAGTGAGCTGGCCGAGGCGGGCCCAGGTGACCTCCTCCACCAGCACCCCACCGGCCTTGGCTTCGCGCAGCAGCTGCAGGAAGCGGGGAGCGAAGCGCAGCTCAGGGGTGCACCAGATGCGGTGAATCGGCCGGTCGCTCTCCAGGGCGGCCTGGGCGGGATGGCGTCCCCAGATCAGATCATCGGCCGGTTCGGCGCCGAAGCGTTCCGATTCGCCCGTTGCCGGCGGCTCGCTGGCACCACGGTCGACGAACACCCCGCCGGAAGCGCCGGGGCCATCAGGCCGGGGGGCGGAGAAGGGGGGCTTGCGGAAGGGCGGCCGGCCCGTGGGGCGGCCGCCGAAGGAAGGACGGCCGCCGAAAGAGGGACGGCCACCAAAGGAGGGACGACCTTCCGGCCTGCGATCGCCGAAGCGGCGCTCACTGAACGGGCGGGCGCCCGAGGGCCGATCGCCGCCAGGGCGGTCGCTGGAGGGGCGATCGCCGGCTGGGCGGTCCACAGAGGGCCGATCACCTGCAGGCCGCTCCCCACCGGGCCGCTCGCCAAAGCGCCGCTCACCCCCGGCGCGATCTTCCGTGCCACGACGGGGGCCGAAGCGGGCACCACCACCAAAGCGGGCGCCGCCACCAGCGCCATCGAAGCGCGCACCGCCGCCGGCACCACTGCCGCCGCCGAATCGTGCACCACCGCCGCCGAATCGTGCACCACCGCCACCGAAGCGGGCGCCGCCGCCCTCGGCCGGTGCCGCTCCCGCTTCCGGCCGGCGACCGGCGGGACGTGAGCTGATCACCCGGGCCGGGCGGCCTTCGCC
>NZ_JAGQBN010000024.1:0-32536 GCF_024345655.1 Synechococcus sp. Lug-A
CGCCAGCGGCGCCCCGACCATCCCAGCCGCGCCCAGGGCCGCCTGCAGGCTGGTGCGCAGGGCGTCGCCGAAGCGCTCCTCGCCGCCGGCGGCCTCCAGATGGCTCACCCCCGGCCCCTGGCCCTCCGCCAGCACCCGCCAGCCGCCGCCGGGATCCACTGCCGCCAGGCGGCAGGTGGTGTGGGTCTGGCCGGCATCGAAGCCGGCCAGCAGGGCGGGCGGCTCGCCGCCATTCATGCGGCCCTCAGCCATCCGCTCGGGCAGCGGCCGGCAGCGTTGACAGGGTGGCCAGGCAGAACCAACCGCTGAGCTGCACCTCCGGTCGGAAGAAAATCGTGTCGGTGACCCCCTGCACGGCCAGGCCGGCGATCACGGCCACTGCTGCCAGGGCCGGCAGGGCCTGGTGGCCGTTGGCACGCACCTGGGTCAGCCCCAGCCGCACACCAGCCACCAGCAGCCCCAGCCCGGCCAGCAGGCCGGGGATGCCACCTTCCACCGCCAGTTCCAGCGGGATTGAGTAGGCGCTGAGCGCGTTGAATTTGGGTTGCTGGTACAGCGGATAGATCAGGTTGAAGGCGCTGTTTCCCGGCCCGATGCCCAGCCAGGGGCGGTCCTTGATCATCTCGATCGCCGCCATCCACACGTTGATGCGGAAATTGTTGGAGCTGTCCTCCCGGCCGGCGCCCAGGCTCATCACCCGCACCCGCAGCGGCTCCACCTTGGCGATCGCCACCGCCAGCACCAGCCCCGCCAGCACCATCAGCAGCAGTGGAAACACGCGCCGCCAGAACAGCGGCCAGTGGCGGGTGAAGCGCAGCAGCAGCAGCACCGCCAGCACCCCGTAGGCGGCCACCAGGCCCAGCCAGCCACCGCGGCTGTAGGTGAGCACCAGGGCCGCACTGCCGAGCACGGCGGTGGTGAGCGCAAACAGCCGGGCGCTCAGCCGCTGCCAGCGCAGCAGCGCCACCACGGCGATCGGCAGGATCGGCAGCAGGTAGCCGGCCAGCAGGTTGGGGTTGTCGAGCGTGCTGTAGATCCGCACCGTTCCCTGCGCCACCGAATTGGGATCCGACCAGCGGGCCAGGGCGGAGGAATCGGCGTAGAGCTGGCGGATGCCGATCACGCTCACCAGCAGGCTGCCGCCCAGCAGGCAGGCCGTGATGCGGTCCCACCAGGGCGGCGCCGTGGCCAGCAGCTGCCGCATCAGCGCGTACACCCCGAGATAGCTCAGCAGCTTGATCAGCCCGTTGGCCGCCGCTGCAGGCACCGGCGAAAAGCCCGTGGCCAGCACCGACACGCCCAGCATCACCAGCAGCCAGCCGCTGATCGGCCCGATCCGCCCCGCCGGTGTGCACAGCGCCCACAGCAGCCACAGCAGTCCCGCCGCCGTGATCAGCAGGCTGAGGCCGGTGCGGGTCACCAGCGGCAGCCCGGCCATCAGCGCGCAGAGCACCAGGCCGGCCAGCAGCGGCAGGCGACGGCCCAGCGGTCCGGCTGCCCAGCCCGCCAGCAGGCCCTGCCAGCGCAGCAGCCAGGGAACGGAGCCGCTGGCGGGGCCCAGGGCGGTGGGGGAGGTGGAAGACATTCAGGCGCCGGGCGTGGGCGGATTATGGGTGCGGCAGGCGGCTTGCTCCAGCCCCCCCGGATCGGGTGCGGCCGCGCCGTTGCGCCGGTACAGCACCCGGTACACCGGCAGCCCCAGTGACAGCACGTGCTGCTCCCGCTCGGTGGCCACCGGCAGCGGGTTCGTGGGGCGGTAGGGCCGCGGGTCTTCGGCGGGCCGCTCGAAGCACCCGCTCGCCTCGGTGACCTGCACCATCGGCACGATCACCGCCTCCACATCGCTCTGCAGCAGCAGCTCGCCGCCGGGGGGCAAGGCCGCCGCCAGGGCCGCCACCAGCGCCGGCTGCAGCACCCGCCGCTTCTGGTGCCGTTTCTTGAACCAGGGATCGGGGAACTGCAGCGTGACCCGCTGCAGGCGGCCCGGCGGCAGCTGCGCCAGCCAGTCCAGCAGGCTCACATTGGCGTTGCAGAACAGAAAGCGCAGGTTGTCGAGCTGCAGGCTGCGGCGGTCGTGCTCGGCGGCCTCCACCAGCACCCGGCGGATCTCCACCCCAAGAAAGTTGGTGCCCGGCTGCAGCGGCGCCATCGCCAGCAGGAAGCGGCCTCGGGCGCTGCCGATGTCGAGATGGAGCGGCAGCTGGGGCTGGGCGAACAGCTCCAGCAGCGGCGGCAACGGCCGCGGCTGCTGGTGCACCCGGCTGAGCGGGTTGACGTGCTGACGCACCAAGGCTCAGCCCTCGGCGCGGGCCGCCGCGGAGGGCACGCCGTCGTCGTCGTGGTTGGGCACCAGGAAGCCCCAGCTGGCCGTGTAGCCGTGCAGGTGGGTGGTGCCCGCCACCGGGCCGATCTCGCCGTTGCAGAAGGCCCCGGCGATGGGCACCTGCGGGAACTGCTCGCGGCACACGCTCACGTCGCCATCGGGCTGGCCGTAGAGGCCTTCGCCGCGGCCCAGGCAGGCGAACAGCAGCGCCACCAGGGGCGCGTCGTCGGTACGGGCCTGGCGGCGCAGCAACTGCCGCAGTTCCTGGCGCGAGGCGGCCGCATCGCGCAGCTGGAACTGCACCTGCTGGCCCACCCGCAGTTTTTCCGCCACGGCCACGGCGCCGTTGCGCGGGTCGACGCCCAGCAGGTTGCGCACCAGGAAGGCGGTGGGCTCCGCCTGGCTGCTGTCACCGGGAAGGCTGAAGTTGCTGCGCGCCACGCCCAGGAACAGCGAATGGCGCACCTGCTCCCGTTCCGCCGGCGTGAGCGACTGCAGGATCCCCTGCAGGCAGTTGACCGGGCTGTTGGTCTGCGCGCCGGAGCTGAGCTGCAGCACCACGTTGCGCTCCGCCTGCTCGATCTCGAACACCGGCCCGATCGGCCGGCAGCCCTGGGCCACCACCGGATCCAGCCTCCAGGCGCCGCCGATCAGACAGCCCACCGCGCCGGTGAGCACGCGGCCGTCAAACAGCAGCGAGCCGTGTTCGGCGCTGTGGTGGCCGGCGATGCCGCCCACCTTGGCGGCTGACGGGTAGGCGTAATCCAGGCCACTGATCAGATCGTTGATCTTCTGGCAGGTGGGATCCACGAACAGGAGCATGGAGCGGGCCCGCTCCGGGTCGGCGCCCACCCAGTTGATCCAGTCGAGGTTGTCGCCATCGAGATCGGGCAGGGAGGCCGGATCCAGCTCGAACAGCTGCAGATCGGCCCCCGGCAGCCGCAGCAGGGTGACGCTCAACGCCGGCTGCTGCTCCAGTTCCCGCGCCTGCCCGCTGGCATCGGTGCCGACCACTCCACCGCCGGCGCAGCCGATCCAGTGGCGTGCATTCAGGCGGCTGCGCAGCAGCGGCAGCAGGCGTGGCAGGTCACTGGCGTAGCTGGTGGAGCAGAACACCAGGGCCAGATCGTTGGCGCCACGGTTGCCGAGGGCCTTCGCCACTTCCTCGACAGCGGCTTCCAGGGACGGCTGACGGGACAGGGCCGTCTGGCACGAGGCCGGCGCTTCACCGCGTTTGAGCCAGGAGGGCAGGGAAAGCGCAGCCATGGACTGGACCCTACTGCCGGAGCACGACTACGGATAATGGCGCTTCCCGTACCGCCCCTGTGCCAGATCTGCTTTATCGGACCCTGGTCTGGCTGGATTACCGCCTGGCGGTGGTGTTCGCCCTCGGGCTTCCGTTCGTACTGCTGGTGTGGGCCGTCGCGCGGCGGGAAGGCGCACTGGTGCGTCTGCTCTCCATTTATTGGAGGGTGGCCAGCTTGCTGGGCATCTCCGTGCTGCTGCTGATCGATGCCCGCCCGCTGGGTTACGTGCTGGCGTTGGTGGCCGAGCTGCTGGTGGTGGTGGCGGTGTGGTTCTGGGTGGATCTCAACGAGGAACTCGACGACCTGCCCCCCTGGCGGCCCCTGCCGCTCACCGTGCGGGCCTGGCGCTGGGCGCTCACCGTCTACGGCGTTACGGCAGCGATGCTGAGCGTCACGGCGCTCACCTGCCTGGTGGGTGGGGTGAACCGGCCGGTGTGCCAGGTGTGGCTGGAGGCGCCCCGGCAGCTGCACGCCGTGGCCGTGCGGGTGTTCGGCTTCGTGTTCGGCGGGCAGCTCACCCCAGGGCTCACGGCCTTCTTCGGCTACCTGGCGCTGGCCTTTTATGCGGTGGGGATGCTGCAGTGGCTGCTGGTGCGGCTGCCCCGCTTCGGCCGGGTGGCGGGCGGTTTCTGATGGGGCCGGGCCCGTCGTCACTGCTGCAGCGCCTTGAGCAGATCAGCCGCGAGCACCCCGACCGCGTCCTGCGCCTGCGCGGGCAGCTGCCCCTGGCACTGGAGGCCGCTGCTGAAACGGGGGCCGCTGTTGAAAACGAGGCTTCTGCTGCTCAAACCTCTGCCTGGGAGCCCTTTGAACTGCTGATTTTTCGCGGTTTCTCGAGCAGCGTCACCCACCCCACCGCCTACGACCCCGACCAGAGCGCCCTACCGCCCGGTGCCGTGCTCGGCAGCGCCGAACTGCTGGCCGGCCCGCTCGATCCCAGCAACGAACAGGTGCTGGTGGCGGCCTGTGCGTTGGACGGTTTCCTCGACCCGGCGGCCTGGGCGTGAGCCGAGCAGGCAGCCCGCCGCCGCACGGCGCTGCCGCAGGGCATCTGCCTCACGAGCCAGGGCTGCCCCGGCGGGGGTGAAGTAGCGGAAACGGGCCTGATCGGTATACAGCAGGGGCCAGCGGCTCTGCACCTGCCGCTCGGCCTCCTGCCGGCAGGCCCGCAGGGCACCGAAATCGATCGCCGGGGCCTCTGCTATGCCAGCCCCGGCGGCCTTGGACGTCCCGGCCACTGGCGGCACCACTGCCGGCGCCTCAGCGGGCGCCTCCAGGTCGGGGCAGATCTCGCGGCGGGTGCGCGACAGCAAGGCCGTTTCCGCCGCCAGTGCCTGGCGCAGGACCTGCTCCAGCGCGGCCCGGAGCGCCTCGCAGTGGGCAGTGGGCCCAGCACCACCAGTGCCTGCTGCGCTGCCGGTGCCGCCGGCGATCACCAAGCCCAGACCCAGGCCTATACCCAGCTCCAGACCCAGGCCCCGCCCGCTCAAGGCAGGCGCACCGCGCCGCCGCTCACCACGATCCCGCCGGTGGGCGGAACCGTCACCCGCAGCTGGCTGGGCCGGCCCATGGCCTCGCCCTGGCGGATCTGCAGCGTGGTGGGCACGGCGACCAGGCCAGCGGCGCGCAGGTACCCGCCGAGTGCGGCAGCGGCCGAGCCGGTGGCCGGATCCTCCACCACCCCGCACACCGGAGCGGGGTTGCGGCTGTGGAACAGCTGGCGGTCCTGGCGCCACACCAGCTGCAGGGTGAGCAGGTCTTCGCGCAGCATCAGCGCCTTGAGGGGTTGGAAGGCGTAGTGGAGCTGGGCCAGGCGTTCGGCCGTGGCGGCGGCCAGCACCAGGTGCCAGGCGCCTGCGTAGGCCTTCACCGCTGGCAGGGCCGGGTCGAGCTCCGCCGCCTGCCAGCCCAGGGCCTCCAGTGCCCCGGCCACCAGGGCCTCAGAGGCCGGCGCCTGGCGGGGTTCCACCGAGGTGAGCGACGCCTGCAGCACGCCCTCCTGCTCCTCCACCTGCACCGGCACCGCCCCCACCGGGGTCTGAAACACGAAACTCCGGCCGGCTCCGGTGTCCGCCAGCAGCACGGCGGCCGCGATCGTGGCGTGGCCGCAGAAGGGCACCTCCCCCACCGGGCTGAAGTAGCGCACCTGCCACTGGTCGCCGTGGTCTGGTGTGAGGAACGCGGTTTCCGAATACCCCACCGCCGTGGCGAGACGTTGCATCGCCTCCACCTGCGGCAACGTCTCGCCCATCCAGACCCCGGCCGGATTGCCACCATCGGCGCGGTCGGTGAAGGCGGCCAGGCGGTGCAGCTGGGAGGGCAGGGTGGAGGAAAGGCTCAACGGATCGCGGCCCCCTCGCCAAGCGAAGCGCCGCCACCAGGGAAGGCATCGGCTGGCGGCAGGTTCAGCTCCGCGGCGGTTGCCGCCGCCCGCAGCCGCACGGTGTAACCCATGTTGGAACCGATGCCGGTGCCGCGGTAGGTGCCCGACACCGGTGCGGCCAGCTGGTGGTCGGGGGCGGCGGCGATCGCCACATGGCCGTCGGCCACGGCCAGACCGAGGCTCGGGTCGTAGGCACGCCAGCCTCCGCCGGGCAAGTACACCTCCGCCCAGGCATGCAGCTCCTGCTCGCTCACCTCCGGGGGGTGGTGCATCGAGTAGCCGCTCACGAAGCGCGCCGCCAGCCCCTGGCTGCGGCAGGCCTCCACGAACAGCATCGCCGTGTCACGGCAGGCACCGCAGCGGCTGGTGAGGCAGTCGCTGGCGGGCAGCGGTTCACCGTCAGGCCGGCCCACGTGATGGAAGGTGAGGTGGATGGTGTCGGTGAGCTGGGTGAGGAAATCGAGCGTGTGGTGCTGGGCACCGGCGGCCAGCTCGGCCGCCCAGCTGCGCACCGGCTCCGCCACGGCTCCGCCGCAGCTGGGGGCCAGCGAGGCGGCTTCCCCCGGTTGGTAGTGCGCCGGCAGGTGCTGAGCACCGGCATCGGTGACGATCCAGGCGAACGGGTTGTCGCGCAGGGTCTCCACCACCGACTCCACCTCGATCACCAGCGACTGCCGCTTCTCACCGAACCACAGCACCACGGCATCACTGCCGTCGGGTTCCACGATGCTCGCCTGGCCCAGGGGGGGCTCCAGGATGCGCAGGCTGTGACACAGCAGACGTTGGCTCGCGTCCTGCCGCGGTGTCAGCCGCAGCGTCATCGGCTCAAGGAAGACCGGATGGTCGTAGCTGTAATCGAGGCGATGGCGGATGTGAAACAGCATCAGTCGGGGGAGTTCGGCCTCGGCGCCGGCTGGTGCAAGGGGGTTTCACCATCGTGCCTCCCGTAGGTTGAGCCGCCGGATCGCTTGGCATTCGCTGACACATGCGTTTGGCTGTGCCGCGCACCAACGGCCTGCCAGCCGCCTCCTTAATGTGTCGTCATGAACAAGTCGCTTCCCCGATCCCTGGCCGGGCCTGAGCCGGCCGGTCCTGAAGCCGACCCTGACGGCGCCCTGTCCACGCGCATCGACGAGCCCTGGGCTTCAGGGCAGCGCAAGCGCTATCTGCGCAGCCTGGCGCCGATCGAACGAGCCGACAACAGCTGAGCAGCCAGGCCCCTTCCCCGCGCGCTGCCGGTGACCGGCACCACGGAACCGGGCACCACACACACGCCAACACAACAACTGGCCGCGCCGCACACGGGACCACCCGGTCCAGTCCATCGCCGTGACGGTCGACACAACCGCCTGTGGTGTCACAAACCCTGACGGGTGCTCCGGCTTGGCGGCCTTAACGGAACCTCAACCCTGGGCCTCTACAACAGTTCTGCGCCTTCAAGAGCCCCCTGGCGATGGGACTGACGGAAGAAGAACAGGCGATCGTGATGGCCGCCCGGCGGTACGGAATGATCAACGAGCACCAGCGGGTGCACTATCTCTGCGGTGACCGATGCATCCTGTGGGCGCTGGGACTGGTCCCGCTCACCCTGGGCTTCTCGTTGATCCTGTGCCCGCTCGTTTGGGTGGCGCAGCACGATAGGACCGGTCGGTCAATTGATCGGCTGCGCCAGCAACTGGCTGCAACACCCTTCGCCCAGGGTTGATCGCTCAGGGCCGACGATCAGTCTTCGTCGGTGTCGTCGCCGCCGACCGGCACGAGGCGGATCTGCTTGCGGCCCAGCTTCAGTTCGAACTCATCGCCGGGTTTGAGATCGAGCAGACCGGTGTAGGCCTTGCCCACCAGCAGGTTGCCATTGCCTTGCACGGTGGCCACGAAGCTGAGTTTGCGGCCGCCCTTGCTGACCGGTGAGCCCGCGCCATTGCCGAGGCTCACGCCTTTGGCTTCCAGCAGAGCTTCGTAGAAGGCCGTGAAGTTGAGCCGCTCGGTGCCGTCCTTCTTGGTGCTGAGATAACCGCAGCTGCGGACGAGCTCAGACTTGGAGGCATCGCCAAGCTCCTTGACTTTGGCCAGCAAATCAGATCCAGTGAGCATGTTCGGATGCGCCTGAAGACGTCTTCAACATAGCAATCGAAGGGTATGCCTCTGCAAGTGGGTGGCCAATTCAAGCTGCGATCCAGCGGCAACATCGTATGACCGAGCCCGAAAATGGAGCGTCTTCGCTTAGCTGGTCCCTGGCGACACTGGGCATGATGGCTCTGGACGAGGGCTCAGTTCCCTGCTATAGACAGGATCCTGGGTGCCGCAGAGGATGTCCCAGAACGTGAAATAAAGACCGAAGTGAACGCTGTGCCTGCGGTGGTGGAGCGAATGATGCTGGGGGCCGATCACCCAGCGTCCCAGCCAGTGGTGCGGAAATGAACCGGGCAGGCGATCGAGGCCGAGGTGGTTCACCACCGCCCACACGCTCATGGTGGTGAGCACCGCCAGCAGGGTCACCACATGGAGGGGCACCACGAACACAATCGCCACGAGGAACACCGCCTGGACCGCCGCTTCGGCCGGATCGAAAGCGAAGGAGGTCCAGGGTGTAGGGCACGGCGATCGGTGATGACCCTGATGCCAGCGCGCGAACAGGGCAGGGTGATGGAACAACCGATGGGTGGCGAAAAAATAACCGTCCTGCAGGATCAGCACGGCGCCATAGCTGAACGCGGCATAGAGCAGGCCACGCATGCTGGTGCCGTCGTATAGCAGGGTGAAGCCATGGTTGTAGGCCGTCATCATCGCGGCGGTGGCCAGTGCGAAGATCGCCGCCGACATCATCGAGAGCCGGATGTCATGGCCGATCCAGCGGCGCGAGGGGCGGCGGCCGATCGCCGGAGGCTGCGACGAAGCCGCTGGGGCCATGATCGCCGCGGCGCCCGTCGGCTCCGATCGGTACAACAGCAGATGGGAGATTCCGGCCACGAGGAAGTAGCGCAGCACGATCACCGCGAAGAACACCACCACGTAGAAGCCGAACCCGTGGCTCTGCATGCCTGACCGCCATTCCCTTCACCGTATGGGCGCTGGCCGATTCCTCCAGGGTGGGTTTCCCCCTGGCACGCTCCCGGCTTTCCCCCAACCCGCCAAGGTTCTGTTCGCAATGCCACACCGGCGGTGGTCGGCACAGGACGGCTGGCGCTCCCGGCCGTGGCTGGAAGCGCCGTGCTGGTCTTGACCGTCACCGCCGCCTTCCGGGAGCGGGCACACGACTTCGCCCTCGCGGACCGCGACCGGCTGCAGAACGCCGTCAAGCCTGGGAATCCCCTGCACCGGGTTCCGCCAGCTGCTGCGTGATCAGCTACTAGCCCTCAGCCCTCAGCCTTTCCAGCCCGCCAGCCGCGAGGCGGCCTGGGAGCGTGCCAGGGCGCGGGCGGCCGGCAGGGCCGGCTCCAGCCGCAGGGAGGTGAACGGTGGCAGGTAACGGCTACGCAGCCAGGCCCCCCAGCGGAACTCATGGAAGGGAATCAGGGGGGCCGCCTCGATCACCCCCTCCCGCTTCAGCTTCCACACCAGGCTGCGGTAGGGGTCGTCGTGCAGGTCCAGCAGGCTGCTGGGCAGCCGCTCCGGCGGCAAGGGGCCCTGGCCGCGGCCGTCGAACAGATACAGCCAGCCCAGCGCCTGCAACTCCCGCAGCACCGAGGGTCGGTCGCTGTGGTCGAGCTGACGCACCACGTAGCCGTAGGCGGTGGCCCCGGGGTCCACATCCAGCAGGCCGCGCAGGCGGTGGTGCCGGTCCACCATCCAGAGGCCGCCAGCGGCGCTGCGCGCCAGCGGCACCGGCTTCTTCCGCAGGTAGTTGCGCCGCTGCTTGTCGGGTTCGCCCCGGAAGTCGGCGCGCCGGTGCAGCACCTCCGCCATGCCGATGCACATCTGGGTGGGCTGCAGCTCCGCCACCGGCACTTCGATCAGTGCCTCGGCCTCGGGCGGCGGCGGCAGGGGCTCGAAGGGTTGCTGCAGCTGGGACATGAACGGGAGGGGTGTGTCCGGAGGAGGGTGCGGGCAGGCGCTGCCGGCGTGGCCGGCGGAGACAGCTTGGCCTGCAGGCGGGAGTTGCTCTCTACACGATTTGATCTGTTGTTTCGTTCATGAACAGCCCGTTCGCGCCGAGAATGTTCCATTCCTCTCTGATCTTGACAGGCTCTTAACCATTCCATTACACGCCTGGTCATCTGGCGCTGCTAACTATCAGGAGTCTTTCAATCGGCTGCTCCAATGACCTTCGCGAAGAAGGCCCTGGTTTTTGGTTCTCTTGCTGTTCTTGGCGTCGGTGCGGCGGCCACAGCACAGACCGCACTGAATGGAGCTGGCGCCACATTCCCGGCCCCGTTCTACCAACGTGCCTTCGCTGATCTCGCCGCTGGTGGTGGCACCAGGGTCAATTATCAGTCGGTTGGTTCCGGCGCAGGTGTGCGCCAATTCATCGCTGGCACCGTTGATTTCGGTGCCACCGATGAGCCGATCAGCGCCGCTGATGCTGCCAAGGTGAGCCGTGGCGTGGTGCAGTTCCCCACTGTGGGTGGCACGATTGCAATCGCCTTCAACCAGCCCGGTTGCAACCTGAGGCTCACCCAGCGGCAGGCCGCAGATATCTTCCTGGGCGTGATCAACGACTGGAAGCAACTGGGTTGCAAGCCCGGCCGGATCTCCGTGGTTCACCGCTCCGACGGCTCCGGCACCACCTTCGCGTTCACCAACTCCCTGTCCTCATTCTCGCCGGCCTGGAAGAGCCGCGTGGGTGAAGGCAAAGCCGTCAAGTGGCCCGTCGGTGTGGGCGGCAAGGGCAACGAAGGCGTGGCTGGCATCATCCAGAACACCCCCGGCTCGATCGGCTACCTCAACCAGGCGTTCGTGAAGGGCCGGATCCGCGCGGCTGCCGTCCAGAACAAGGCGGGCAAGTTCGTGCTCCCCAACCTCAAGAGTGGCGCCGCCGCCCTCAACAACATCAAGCTGAACTCCATGCTGGCGGGTGAAGAACCCAACCCGGCCGGCGCTGACAGCTACCCCATCGCCACCCTCACCTGGGTGCTGGCGTACCGCAAGGGCAATGGCGCCAAGGCCAGCTCGATCCGTGCGGCCATGACCCATCTGCTCAGCCCTGCCGCCCAGGGCAAGGCCGACGACCTCGGATATGTGCCCCTGCGCGGCGCCATTCTCAACAGCGCCCGCAAGGCCATCGCCAACATCGGCTCCTGATCCTCAGATTCAGGCGTTCGCAAGCGGGAAGGCTCATCTCGGCCTTCCCCAACCGCAAGGGGGGCTTCGGCCCCCCTTTCTTTTTGAGGGGCGTTGATCTTGGTCTTGAACTTGTCTTGACCCGCAGCCTCTTTGAACCATTGCACCCGATTGGGGGCGCCCCAGCCCTTGTGCCTTGCTCGCCGCCCGGGGCCTTAGCCGCTGCTTAACCGACTGCTTATCCGGCCTTTGCCTCGTTGTCGGTAGTCCTCCATACGCTCAATGGTGTCCCCGGGTGATGGCCATGGTTTCGACACCTTTCCGTGATGCCGGCCGCAGCGGCGCCATTCGAGACATCCTCGAAACCAGCTATCGCAACCGCAATCTGCTGCACGTCACCGCCGGAAGCGGTGTGCCGTTGATCAAGAACAGCATCTGGCTGGTGGTGCGCGGCATGGTGAAACTTGAGGCCGTCACCATGCACGGCGATGCACTGCTGCTCGGCCTAGCCGGCCCCAACGAACCCTTCGGCGAGCCGCTCACCAATGTGCAGGCCTATGGCGCCTACACGATCTGCGATTCCGATCTGCTTTGCCTCTCCTGCGCTGAGATCGAGCAGTCCCCCCATCTCGCCATGGCGATGATGCAGGCCCTGGTGTCGCGCTACCGCCAGGCCGAAACCATGCTGTCGCTGCTGGGGCTGCGGCGCGTTGAAGAACGGGTGCGCGGCTTCCTGGAATTGCTGGCTCAGGATTATGGCCAGGCCTGCGACACCGGCCTGCGGCTGAACCTGCGGCTCACCCATCAGGAACTGGCCAGCGCCCTCTCCACCACCCGCGTCACCGTCACCCGCGTGCTGGGCGTGCTGCGTGAAGAGGGCTGGCTGCAGATCGATGGGCAGCGCCATCTGGTGATCAGCCATCTGCCCAAGCGCCGATGAGCCGGCAGGAGCCTGGCCTAGCTTCAGCCCAGGATGCCCCCTGGGCCGGAACCCCCATGCCACGGCTGCTGATCGTCGATGACGATGAAGGCATCAGAACCACCCTTCAAGAGGCACTCCGCCATGAAGGTTTCGATGTGGTGTGTGCCTCCAACGGCCGTCAGGCGATCAACCAGATCGATGCCCGCCAGCAGGCGTCGAGCGGTGGCTTTGATCTGGTGGTGCTGGATCTGATGCTGCCTGGTGTGGGCGGCCTGGATGTGTGCCGTCATCTGCGCCGCAGCGATGCCCACACACCGATCCTGATGGTGAGCGCCCGTGACACCGAAACCGATCGGGTGCTTGGCCTTGAGCTCGGCGCCGACGATTACCTGGTCAAGCCGTTCGGGCTGCGTGAACTCGTGGCCCGCTGCCGCGCCCTGCTACGCCGCTCCCAGGGCCCGTCCGAGCGCTTTCCGGTGCGCCCCGCCATCAGCCATGCGGGTCTCACCCTCTATCCCGATGAGTTCCGTGTCACCCGCGAGGGGGTGAATGTGAACCTTTCGCCGAAGGAATACCGCCTGCTGGAGTTCTTCATGCAGAACCCCGGCCGGGTCTGGAACCGCAACCAGCTGATTGATGAGGTCTGGGGCACCGACTACGTGGTGGACACCAAGACCGTGGACGTACACATCCGCTGGTTGCGGGAAAAGCTGGAGGCCAACCCCTCCGCTCCCGAACACATCCTCACAGTGCGAGGCTTCGGCTACCGCTTCGGTTGAGGGCTGTGTTCCCGTGAGGTCTCTGCTCACCCTGGCCTTCGGCATGCTGATCGGCTGGGGCCTGGCCCGGGCGGCCGCCAGTTGGCGGCGCCGTTCGCTTCAGGCCCGTGCGCTGGCGGTACCCCCGCTCAGCCGCTCCCAGCTGCTCGCCTGGCTGAATGCGGCCCCGCACGGCTGGCTGGCCCTCGATCGGGCCAGCACCATCCAGGCGATCAACACCAAGGCTGAGTATCTGCTGCAGCTGCCCGCCGATTCGCTGTTGCGTGGCGAAGAGCTCAGCCAGCTGGTTCATTCACCCGAGCTGGAGGAGGCAGTCCAGCGCTCCCGCCGGCTGGAGCGGGCCCAGCGGGTGGAGTGGAGCCTCGGGACCGAGCCGCTGGAAGCCACCCTCCTGCCCGGAGAGGACGGCTGGATGGCGGTGTGGCTCAGCAGCCGCCGCTCGCTCGAATCCCAGCTTGATCAACAGAGCCGCTGGGTGAGTGATGTGGCCCATGAGCTCAAGACGCCCCTCACGGCCCTGCTGCTGGTGGGCGACAGCCTGGCCGCCCAGGCCACCCGTTCCAACGTCGTGCTGATCGAGCGGCTGCAACGTGAGCTGGAGCGGTTGCGGGAGCTGGTGGGGGACCTGCTGGAGTTGTCGCGGCTGGAGAACAGCCTCCCCGGCGATGACGAGCGCTACCGCTGCCTCGACCTGCGCGACCTGCTGGCAGAGGCCTGGAGCAGCCTGCGCCCCCTGGCCGACCAGCGCGCCGTGAGCCTCGATCTGGCGGCCTGCCCAAGCGCGCCGCTGCGGGGGGATGGGAGCCGCCTGCACCGGGCTCTGCTCAACCTGCTCGATAACGCCCTGCGCTACACCCCCGACGGCACCGCGATTGACGTGGAAATCAGCGGCACGGGGCAGTGGTGGGAGCTCACGGTGCGCGATCGCGGCTGTGGGTTCAGCGACACCGACCTCAAGCATCTGTTCGAGCGCTTCTACCGCGGTGATCCCTCACGGGTGCGCAGCCGCCGCTCCGGCAGCGGCCTCGGCCTGGCGATCGTGCAGCAGATTGCCCTCACCCACGGCGGTCGGGTGGAGGCTCGCAACCATCCAGCCGGTGGTGCCCTGGTGGAGCTGGTGCTGCCGCGGGGCGAGTCGCCCCTTCCTTCGGTTTCCCCGTAAGGTGAGGGCTCACCATTGCCAGTAGGGCGTCGGATCAGGGGATGACACAAGCTCTGGCCCTCCCGCCTGAACAGCATGCCGCCTCTGCCAGCACGGCTCCTGTGCGGCAGTCGGTGCCGAAGATGTATCTCGACCCGCCGGAGCCGTGGAATCCCACGGTGGGTCTGTTTCTGGCGGGCTACGCCCTGGCCGGGCTCTGCATCTGGGGCTGGTTCGTGGGCAACTGGTCGTTGCCGGTGCTGCTGCTGCTCGGTTTCCTTGCGCTCCACCTGGAGGGCACGGTGATCCACGATGCCTGCCACAACGCCGCCCATCCCAACCGCTTCTGGAATGCGGTGATGGGCCACGGCGCGGCGCTGCTGCTGGGCTTCAGCTTTCCGGTGTTCACGCGGGTGCACCTTCAGCACCACGCCCATGTGAACGATCCCAAGCGCGACCCCGACCACATCGTGTCCACGTTCGGGCCGCTGTGGTTGATTGCACCGCGCTTCTTCTATCACGAAGTGTTCTTCTTCCGCCATCGCCTCTGGCGGCGCTGGGAGTTGCTCGAGTGGGGTCTGGCCCGGGCCCTGTTCTTCACGATCGTGGCTGCTTCAATCCGCTTCAACTTCCTGCCGTTCGTGCTCAACGTCTGGTTCGCTTCGGCGCTGATGGTGGGTGTCACACTGGGCCTCTTCTTCGACTATCTGCCTCACCGCCCCTTCCTTTCGCGCAACCGCTGGCAGAACGCCCGGGTGTATCCCAGTCGCGTGATGAACTGGCTGATCATGGGCCAGAACTATCACCTGGTTCACCATCTCTGGCCCTCGATTCCCTGGTTCGAGTATCAGGACGCCTATCGCGCCACCCAGGATCTGCTCGAATCCAAAGGCTCACCGCAGCGGCTGGGGTTGTTTGAAACCCGCCACGACGGCATCAATTTCCTCTACGACATCTTCTGCGGCATCCGCAGCCACAAGCGCCGCCGCAGTCGCCTGCGCCCGATCGCCGCGCTCTTCCCCAGCCCCCGTGCCCGCCGTCATGTGCTGGCGCTGCTGCACCGCACCGCCGTTTCCCCTGTGCCCCGCTCCACGGTGAGCTGAGCGAAAGAAGCTAATCGGCCAGGATTTTCGGCACCCGGAAGAAATCGCCCTGGCGCTGCGGCGCCAACCCCAGCAGTTCCTCGCGCACGGGAGTGGGATCCACCCGGTCTTCGCGGGTCACGTTCACCACTTCAACTGCGCGGGTGGTGGCTGGCACGCCCTCGGTGTCCACCTGCTCGAGATGGGCGACGTAATCGAGGATGCGCTCCAGCTGGCTGGTGTAAGTGGCGATCTTCTCTTCAGGCAGCTCCAGGCGGGCCAGTTTGGCCACCTTGCGCACGTCGTCGCTGTCGATCCTGCTCATCGCACCGGAGCTCACATCTGAGGCCGAACCTAGCCTGCGCCCACCCGTTCAGTCGGCTGGTTCCCCGTCGCTGAGGAAGGCTTCGAGATCGGCGGTGAGCGCGCTGGCGGCCTGATCGAGGATGGCCGCGCCATGGGCGGCGGTGGCCAGGAAGGGATCGGAGCCCATGCGCCCATCGGGGTGGCGGCGGCGGAAATCCTCCGGCCCGTGGATCGGGCCCGCCGGCGCCGCTTCCGGCAAGGGGCGCTGCAGGGCGATCAGGCTGGGCTCCAGGTGCAGGGTGAGGGCGATTTCGCTGGGGGTGGCGTGGTGCCCTTCACGATCGCCATAGAGCTCCCGGGCCTGCCGCATCACCGGCCCCGCCATGAACCAGTTGGCCAGCCGGCAACGCAGCTCGGTGGCATGGGGCAGCCCGCGGGCGGCGGCGGTGCCGTAGGCCTGGGCGAAGGCGGCCCGCGCCGTGGCGATGTTGCCGCCATGCCCATTGATCACGAAGATGCGCTGGAAGCCATGCCGTGCCAGCGACAGCACCACGTCATGCAGGACGGCCAGCAGGGTGGCGGGTTGGAGGCTGATCGTGCCGGGGAAGGCCAGGTGGTGCTCCGCCATGCCGAAGGCCTGCGCGGGCGTCACCAGCACGCCGGTTCGGCGTCCCACCTCGAGCGCCACCGCTTCGGCGGTGAGGGCGTCGGTGCCGATGGCGCCGGTGGGCCCGTGCTGTTCGGTGGAGCCGAGCGGCACGATCACCCCCTTGCAGCGCTCCAGATAGGCCTCCACCTCCGGCCAGCTGCGCAGCTGCAGCCGGATCGCCTCATGACTGGCCACCGGGCCCGGAACGGCGGGGCTGCCCGCCGTGGCCGGTGCAGGGGGGGACGTGGTGCTCACCGGCGAAAGGCGGCGCGGCCGCCGCATGAAAGTGACCCGTGCATCATCTCTAGGATCGAAGCCAACCGGGCCTGACCCGGCCTCGTCCGGCGCTGGCCGGGAGGGTGATGTTGCACCGCAAGCTGGATCAGTTCTGCAGCGAGAAACGCCCGGTGTGGGTGTTCCTGCGGGATCAGCAGCGCTGGATCGAGCAGGCCACCGTGGTGGAGATCGTGGGCGATCTGGTCACCCTCCGCTACGACATGGCCGACGACGACGAGCGCCACAGCTGGGAGGAGAGCGTGCGGCTGGAATCGATCGGGGCGGTGAGCACCCGGCTGGCCTCGTTCAGCCGCAGCGGCAGTGCGGAGGATCTGGAAACCGCCGACGACTGCCCGGAATCGGAACGGCTGCACAGCCAGGGCTGAACGCGGCTGGGCGGGTTTGCCCAGGCACAACGCCCGCTGGCTCGACTTCAGTGGGCAGTGCCGTTGCCGTCGTAATCGTCGGTGTCGTAGAAGCCGCCGCGGGTGCCGAAGTAGAGCGTGGCCAGGACGAACAGCCCGCTGCCGGCCAGCAGCACGGTGCCGAGGTTGAAACTGGAGAGAGCGCTGGACAAGGGAAGGAGCCGATCGGACGAATGGCAGGGACTGTGACCACCCCCGCCTGCGCCAGTCTGGCGGGTGGCGACCCGGCGGGCGCAGCCGTGTGCGCGAGCGATCACCGGCTGCCCGCTGCGGCCGGCGCCGGCCTGCCGCTCAACGCCTTCGCCCGTCCGGCCGAGCAGGTGGCCCCCGATCTGGTGGGCTGTCTGCTGGTGCGCGCCCTGCCCGGTGGCGGCCATGTCTGGGGGGTGGTGGTGGAAACCGAGGCCTATGGCCAGAGTGAACCCGCCTGCCATGGGCACCGCCGCCGTTCCCCCAGCAACGACACCCTCTTCGGCCCGCCGGGCCGCTTGTATGTGTATCTCACCTACGGCCTGCATCACTGCGTGAATGTGGTCACAGGACACGACGACTACGCCAGTGGGGTCCTGCTCAGGGCCGTGGCCCTGCCGGGCGAGGCCGAGCGGATCGCTGCCGGCCCCGCTCTGCTGGCGCGGCGTTTCGGGCTGAACCGCTGCCACGACCGCCAGCTGCTGGCACCGCCGCAGGGGGCCTGGATCGCGCCGCGCCCGGAGGCGCTCCAGCGCTGGTGGCAGGGCTGTGAGCAGGCGGGCGACGACCCGATGGTGTGCACCACCCGCATCGGCATTTCCCAGGCCCAGGAGTTGCCCTGGCGCTGGTATCTGCGCGCCAGTCGCAGCATCAGCCGCCGCGCGCGGGGCGATCGCCCGCCTCGGCCGGCGGTGGCCTTCTGCCCCGCCGCGATGGCCACACCGGGTGGGCTGCCATGAGCCGCTGGAGCCACCGCCATGTGCTTGATCTCTCCGCTTTCTCCCTCGCCGACTTCGCCACCGTGCTGGAGCTGGCGCAGCGCTTCCGCTCCCTGCCCACCAGCGGCGCGCGGCGTTTGCCGGCCCTGCAGGGCCGTCTGGTCACCAGCCTGTTCTTCGAGCCCAGCACCCGCACCCGCAGCAGCTTCGAGCTGGCTGCCCGGCGGCTGTCAGCTGATGTGCAGAGTTTCTCACCGGCCTCCAGCTCGTTGAGCAAGGGCGAGAGCCTGCTCGACACCGCCCGCACCTACGTGGCCATGGGCGCCGACGTGCTGGTGGTGCGTCATGCCTGCGCTGCTGTACCCGCCGCCATGGCCCGCGCCCTCGACCGCAGCGGCGAGCGGGTGGCGGTGCTCAACGGCGGCGATGGTCTGCACAGCCATCCCAGCCAGGGCCTGCTGGATCTGCTCACCCTCGCCCGCTGGTTCGAGCCGACGGCGCCCACACCCGCTGCCCTGGCCGGCAAGCGCATCGTGATCGTGGGGGATGTGCTCCATTCCCGCGTGGCCCGCTCCAACCTGTGGGCGCTCACCGCCTGCGGCGCTGATGTGGTGCTCTGCGGTCCTGCCACGCTGCTGCCCGATGGCTTCGCGGCCTTCGTGCAGGCACCGCCGCCGGGCCAGGCGCACGATCCGGTGGAGCGGCGCGGCTCGATCCGCATTGCGCGTCAGCTGGAGGAGGCCCTGCCGGGCGCCGATGCGGTGATGACCCTGCGCCTGCAGCAGGAGCGCATGCACCAGCACCTGCTCACCAGTCTGGACACCTACCACCGCCACTACGGCATCAGCCACCGGCGGCTGGAGTTGTGCGGCAAGCCGGTGCCGGTGCTGCACCCGGGGCCGGTGAACCGTGGCGTGGAGCTGAGCGGTGCGCTGCTGGATGATCCCAGCCGCTGCCTGGTGGAAGAGCAGGTGCGCAACGGCATTCCGATCCGCATGGCGCTGTTGTATCTGCTGGCTGCCGCTGAACCCGACCCGTTCACAGCAGCTTGAAACCGTCCAGCAACAGCCCGTAGAGGAAGCCGGTACGGGCGGCATCGATCAGCTGCAGGGTGAGGCGGTCGCCGCTCTGCTGCAGCAGGGCGCGGCGGGTGCGCACCGACAGCTCCATCAGCGCCACGCTGGCCAGGGCGGCGACCGGGTCCAGATAGGAGAGGGCGCCGATGAGCATGCCCACCGAGCCCCCCATGAAGAAGCCGCCCAGCAGCGTGATCACCTGCAGAGACAGCCGGCGCCAGGGATTGTGGGCCCAACCTTGCAGCCGTTCACCGGCCAGACCGATCTGGCGATGAAGCCTGGTCTGCTGCAGGCGGGTCACGGAAGAGGGTGGCAGGAGCAACGGCTGGCGATCCCCATCACCTGGCCCGGACAACTGCCGAACACTTTTTACACCATTTCTGGTGTGGGGGGTACCCCCAAACGCCATCCATAGGGGATTGAAATAAAAAGGCCCGGGCAGGGCCCGGGCCAGGGGGATGGGAACGGCCCCAGACAACCGATGGTTTCGCGTCCCGGCAAGATGCACCCACAGCCGGTGCTGTCAAGGGACCGCCGGCCTCAGCCGTCGCCGTCCTTGTTCTTGCGGGCGCCCTTGCCCTCGAGCAGTTCGAGCAGTGCTTCCATCTGCGCCATCACGCCGCGCACCTCGCCGGCCTCGGGCAGCAGGCCGTCTTCCATGACGCCCTGGTGCATTTCGCGCAATTCCTGACGGATGTAGCGGAGATGGCTGACGACCTGTTCTCGCTTTGACTGCGACATGGAGGCGGGAGGCAGGATGCTGAGCTCCCTTTTACCCTATCGACCCCCCCTGACCCGCTGGCCAGGCAAGGGTTGAGCCGGAGCAGGACCCCCAGCCGTGCCTGCCGCACCGTCGGTGGCACGGAAACTGGCGTGCTCAGCGGCGCGCGAAGCGGGCTCGTGCCTCGTCGTAGAAGGTGAGATCGATCGTGCTGAGCTGCGCCTCCTGCGCCAGCGCTTCGATCCGTCGCCGCACGGCGGGGCGCACGAAGAAGGGCACTTCCTTGAGCTTCTGCTCGGCGTCGCTGGTCCAGTCCATGGTTCAGGTCAGTCGTTGGAGGATGTGGGGAGGCCTGCGGGGAGGCCTTGCGGCCCATCGCATCGGCAGGGGAGGCCTGGCGTCAGGTCGCATAGGCAACAGGCCGGAGACAGCCGTTTTGCAAGAGTGGGCGGATCGGATGCCCCCTGCGTGCAGTTTCACGGAAGCCTCGACGAGCTCAAGTCCATCGTCACCAGCCTCGACCATCCCGGTCACTGGGAGCACAAGGGGGCGTACGAGATGTTCGTCTTCGACGAAAAGCAGACCAACCTCCGCCTCAACTGGTGGCCCGACAGCGGTGCCATCACGCTTGTGGGCGACCCCGCTGACCGTGACAGCTATCAGGCCGCCCTCTCCGGCTTGCTCGATGCCAGCACCAGTTCAGCGGCTTCAGCACACGAGAGTTGAAGCGCTGCCCTTGAGACAGTTGAAGAGCTTTCCCCCGCGAGAGCTGAGCTCCTCGGGTGCGTGAGACTTGAAGGGTTTTCCCACGTGAGACCTGAAGACTTCCCGACCGTGAGGCTTGAACGGCTCCCGCTCGTGAGAAGCAGAGGATGATCTCTGGCAGGTGCTTGGCGCCCCGCGCTGAACTTCCCTGAGGAGCGAGATCTCTTCTTCAGTGCAGGAGTTGCTCAGTCCGTGAGCCGCCCTCCACCGGTGGAGACGGGGGAAGAGGGCAGGTGGCCGCCTGCCGTGGATTCTTCGCCTGTTGGATGAATCTGTGAATCCATGGGCCCGACCACTCTGATGGGGTGATGTCTGCAGATGGTGCGCGGCTGATTCACGGCATGGTTCGCGCTGCTCCATGCGCATGGGTCGCTGCTCAATGCGTTGGATTGTTGTCATTCTTTGTTGCATCTTTTTAGCCCGGGTAAGCTGTACAGAGTTCACGGAACGCAATGTCAGTCTTTGGATGCCCGGCACGGCTGGCGCCCTGCGCCATGCTGGCGGCCTCCGCCATCGCCCTTCCACTTCCGGCCTTGGCAGTCCCCTATGTGTACGCAGATGCCATCCTGGGCGTCAAGTCAGTTGAAGGCTGTGTTCAACGGGCCACCATGCTCGCCAACAAGCATGGATTTACATCCGAGCATGAAGTGGTAGACAAATCCGATTTCTACGCCGCTCACGCAGACTTGCCGATGACCCTGAATGTCTCTTGCAGCAGCAAGATCGGCACGATCGTGGTCGCCGTGGCTGGAATGAACAACCAGGAAACCTTCGCTGCCTTTCAGAAGATCTACGCCGACTTCTAGAGCGTCGGTCGCTCAGGCAGAAGCCAGCGCCTGATCCCATCTCGGCCTTTCCGCGCGCAGCCTTTCCGTGCCCAGCCTTTCCGCTCTTGGCTGATCCGCTCCCGTTGGTCGATTCGCTCCCGTCAGCCAGGCGGGCCTGCTTCGGGCGCTGTGATCCTGCTTGTCCCACCGCCAGCTCACAGAGCCAATGAATCGAACCGTCCGGTCACCAACGGCTCATCACCTCATCGCTTTGGGGTGCCGGCTCTCCGCTTTGCATTCGCCGGCATGGCCCGGCTCTCATCGATGGCGGCCTCGGTGGCTTCCTGGCTCTGGCAGAACGGGAGGAGAGGGCTGATGGGCTGCTGCAGCAAAGCTGTCTTACGTCTACGCCTATCTCCGCAGGGGGCGGAGCCCCTTTGAACCGGGTGCCTGAAAGTCTGAGAAGCCGATGGAGAATAGGGGACTCGAACCCCTGACCTCTGCGGTGCGATCGCAGCGCTCTACCAGCTGAGCTAATTCCCCGTGGCGAAAAGCTATCACTGCCGCCTGGGTGTCTGCCGGGGCGGCTGGGCGTTCGCTGGCAGGGCCGTTGAGGCAGCGAGCAGCCGCCAGGCCGTTGATGCGATGGAATGAAACCGGACATCTGTCTCCATTGCCTTGGCCGACCCCATCGCTCCGTCCACGTCCGAGGCCGCCGGCCAGCCGCAGGGAAGCGCTGGCCCAGCGATCACCCCCGAGCGGCTTGAGGCCTTTGATGAAGCCGCGATCGCCGAGCTGGCCCGCCGCCTCGATGAAGACGATTACCCCACCCCCTTCGCTGGCCTGCAGGACTGGCACCTGATGCGGGCGCTGGCGATTCACCGCCCGGAGCTGGCCCGCCCCTACGTCCATCTGGTGGATCAGGAACCGTTCGATGAGGAATGAGGGCGACAGTCGTCCTGATCCCCTGGCGGGGTGCCGGATCCTGGTGGGCATCAGTGGCAGCATCGCCGCCGTCAAGCTGCCGGGCCTGGTGAGTGCCCTCGCCAAGCGGGGCGCCGAGACGCGCTGTGTGCTCACCCCCAGTGCCACCCGGCTGGTGAGCCCGGTGGCGCTGGCCAGCCTCAGCCGCCGCAGTTGCCTGCTGGAGGCCGACCAATGGAGCCACCAGGCGGCGCGGCCGCTGCACATCGAACTGGCCGAATGGGCCGATCTGGTGGTGGTGGCACCGTTGAGTGCCAGCAGCCTGGCCCGGTGGGTGCATGGCCTCGGTGACACCCTGCTGGCGAGCACCTTGCTGGCCGCCGAGGCGCCGGTGCTCGCCGCCGCCGCCATGAACACCGCCATGTGGAGCAGCCCTGGGGTGCGCCGCAACTGGCACGACCTCCAGAGCTTTGCCGGGGTGCTGCCGCTGGGCCCTGAGCCCGGGTTGCTCGCCTGCGACCGGCAGGGCGATGGACGGATGGCCGAACCGGCCCTGCTGGAACTGGCGCTCGAATCCCTGCGCCTGCATGGCGCCAGCCGGGACTGGCGCGGCCGTCGGCTGCTGGTGAGCGCCGGTCCCACCCGCGAATTCCTCGATCCGGCCCGCTGCCTCACTAACCCCAGCACGGGGCGGATGGGGGTGCTGCTGGCTCAGGCCGCCCGCCTGCGGGGGGCGCAGGTGGATCTGGTGCATGGTCCGCTCAGCGTGGAGGCCGCCTGGCTGGAGGGGCTGCAGCTTCACCCGGTGGTCACCGCCGCTGAGCTGCAGCAGCGGCTGCTCACCCTCCAGCCCGAAGCCGATGCGATCGCCATGGCGGCGGCGGTGGCTGACCACCGCAGGGCAGCGCCCTTGCCCTCCAAGCTGGGCAAGGAGGAGCTGGCGCTGTCCCTGCAGGCGGGCTGGCAGGAGGTGCCCGACCTGCTGCAGCAACTGGTGAGCCAGCGCCGGCCCGGCCAGCGGATCCTCGGCTTCGCGGCCCATTCCGGCGATGTGCTGCCCCAGGCCCGGGCCAAGTTCCGCCGCAAGGGCTGTGATCTGCTGTTTGCCAATCCGATCGATCAGCCCGGTGCCGGCTTCGCCGCCGCCACCAACGGGGGCTGGCTGCTGGGGCCGGGCTCCGATGAGCGCCCGCTGGCTTCGATGGGGAAACTGGCCGTGGCCCACCAACTGCTGGATGCGCTCGGCGCCTTGCTCCCGCCGGCCTCCGAGCCTGCCCCACCGGCACCGGCCAGGCTGCTGTGAGTCATGTTGTTGAGAGGCGCAACTGCGCTGCAGGAGCCCGGGTTTCTCCTCTGTAGGATCGCCGCGACGCACGCCTTAACAAGGTTTCACCCTGCCCGCGCGGCTTCTCCCCATGCGTTTCCGACCCCTGCTCGCACTCGTGCTGGCGCTCTGCCTCACCATGGTCACCGCCTGCGGCGGCGGTGCCAAAGCTGTTGATCGCTCCAACGTCACTTACGAAGACATCGTCAACACGGGCAAGGCCAACGACTGCCCCACCCTTCCCGATTCTGCGCGCGGCACGATTCCCCTCGATTCCGGCGCCCGCTATCAGCTTCGTGACATCTGCCTCCACCCCAGCGAGGTGTTCGTCAAGGGTGAACCCGCCAACAAGCGGCAGGAAGCCCAGTTCGTGGCCGGCAAGATCCTCACCCGCTACACCTCCAGCCTGGATCAGGTGTATGGCGACCTCACCGTCGCCGGTGACTCCCTCACCTTCAAGGAGCTCGGCGGCATCGACTTCCAGCCGATCACCGTGCTGATGCCCGGTGGTGAGGAAGTGCCGTTCACCTTCTCCAGCAAGGAGCTTCTGGCCACCTCCAACGGGGCCGCGATCAGCACCAGCACCGATTTCGAAGGCACCTACCGCACCCCCAGCTACCGCACCAGCAACTTCCTGGATCCCAAGGGCCGTGGACTCACCACCGGCTACAGCAGCGCTATGGGCCTGGTGCCGGCCGGTGACGACGAAGCCCTGGCCAAGGAGAACACCAAGCAGTACATCGATGGTCGCGGCTCCATGAGCCTCTCGATCACCAAGGTCGACAGCGCCACCGGTGAATTCGCCGGGGTGTTCACGGCGATCCAGCCCTCCGACACCGACATGGGCGGCAAGCAGGCTGTCGACGTGAAGGTCACCGGCCAGCTGTTCGGACGCCTCGAAGAGGCCTGAGCCAGGTCCGGGCCTTCCGCATTTCGCCAAGCCCTTCCGGAGCAGTCTCCGGAAGGGCTTTTTCGTCCCTTCCCATCGGCGCGGGCGTTCCGGACGCCCCACCGCTGAGCCCATCGGGCCGGGCTCCCCTGTTCACCACCCAGGCAAGGGTGCTCTGAAAGAATCTCTCCATTCCCTGATGTCGCTGCCCGTGACCTCAACCACTTCCGCTGACGGCCAACCCATGGTTCATGGGATCGCGCCCCACGGCGGCACGCTCGTTGATCTGCGCGTGCCGCCCGAGCAGGTGGCGGCGGTGAAGGCCGGTGTGGATCGGGTGCTGGAGTGCTCCGATCGCAACGCCTGCGACGTGGAACTGCTGATGGTGGGCGGCTTCTCGCCCCTGCGCGGCTTTATGCACGAAGAGGATTACCACGCTGTGGTGAGCGGGCACCGCACCACCTCGGGCCTGCTGTTCGGCCTGCCGGTGGTGATGGACACCGACGACGACACCATCGCCCCGGGCGATCGCCTGCTGCTCACCTACCGCGGTCAGGACCTGGCGGTGCTCACGGTCGAGAGCCGCTGGGAGCCCGACAAGGTGCGTGAGGCGGCCGGTTGCTACGGCACCACTTCGATCGAGCACCCGGCGGTGCGCATGATCTGCGGCGAGCGCGGGCGCTTCTACCTCGGCGGCATGCTGCAGGGCCTTGAGCTGCCCCGCCGGGTCTTTCCCTGCCAGACGCCGGCCGAAGTGCGCAGCCAGTTGCCCGCCAGCGAAGACGTGGTGGCCTTTCAGTGCCGAAACCCGATCCACCGGGCCCACTATGAGCTGTTCACCCGTGCCTTGCACGCCGCCAACGTGAGCGCCAATGCCGTGGTGCTGGTGCATCCCACGTGCGGCCCCACCCAGGAAGACGACATCGCCGGCGAGGTGCGCTTTCAGTCGTATGAGCGGCTGGCCGCCGAGGTGGACAACCCCCGCATCCGCTGGGCCTATCTGCCCTACGCCATGCACATGGCCGGCCCGCGTGAGGCCCTGCAGCACATGATCATCCGCAAGAACTACGGCTGCAGCCACTTCATCATCGGTCGCGACATGGCCGGCTGCAAATCGTCCCTCACCGGCGACGACTTCTACGGCCCCTACCAGGCGCAGGATTTCGCCCGCGACCAGGCCACCGAGCTGGGCATGGAAACGGTGCCGTCGCTCAACCTCGTGTACACCGAGGAGGAGGGCTACGTGACCGCCGAGCACGCCGAGGCCCGCGGGCTGCATGTGAAGAAACTCAGCGGCACCCAGTTCCGTCAGATGCTGCGCAGCGGCGAGGAGATCCCGGAATGGTTTGCCTTCCGTAGCGTGGTGGAGGTCCTGCGCGCCGTCTGACGGCCTGCCGCCCCATTAACATTCCGTTACTTCCATCTCATCAGGAGCACACAGGGTGAAAAAGCGCTGGCGCAATGCGGGGCTCTATGTGCTCCTTGCCGTCGTGGTGATCGCCGTGGGAACGGCCTTCCTCGACCGGCCCAACCCGGCCAACGCCCCCCGCACCCTCCGCTACAGCGACTTCGTTGAAGCGGTGCAAGGCAAGCAGGTGTCGCGTGTGCTCATCTCCCCCGACCGGGGCACCGCACAGATCGTCGAAAACGATGGCGGCCGCGCGGTGGTCAACCTCGCCCCTGACAAGGACCTCCTGAAGCTGCTGACCGACAACAACGTCGACATCGCCGTGCAGCCCAGCCGCGAACCGGCGGCCTGGCAACAGGCGATCGGCAGCCTGCTGTTCCCACTGCTCCTGCTCGGCGGCCTCTTCTTCCTGCTGCGTCGCGCCCAGGGCGGCGGTGGCAACCCGGCCATGAGCTTCGGTAAGAGCAAGGCCCGGGTGCAGATGGAACCGCAGACCCAGGTCACCTTCGGTGATGTGGCCGGCATCGAGGGCGCCAAGCTCGAGCTCACCGAGGTGGTCGACTTCCTCAAGAACCCCGATCGCTTCACGGCCGTCGGCGCCAAGATCCCCAAAGGCGTGCTGCTGGTGGGCCCTCCCGGCACCGGCAAGACCCTGCTCGCCAAGGCGGTGGCCGGTGAGGCCGGCGTGCCCTTCTTCTCGATCTCCGGTTCGGAGTTCGTCGAGATGTTCGTGGGCGTGGGCGCCAGCCGTGTGCGCGACCTGTTTGAGCAGGCCAAGAAGAATGCCCCCTGCATCGTGTTCATCGATGAGATCGACGCGGTGGGCCGTCAGCGCGGCGCCGGTCTCGGCGGTGGCAACGACGAGCGCGAGCAGACCCTCAACCAGCTGCTCACCGAAATGGACGGCTTCGAGGGCAACACCGGCATCATCATCGTGGCTGCCACCAACCGCCCCGATGTGCTCGATTCAGCGCTGATGCGGCCGGGTCGCTTCGATCGCCAGGTGGTGGTCGATCGCCCCGACTACGCGGGCCGGCTGCAGATCCTCGGAGTCCACGCCCGCGGCAAGACCCTCGCCAAGGATGTCGACCTCGACCGCGTCGCCCGCCGCACCCCCGGTTTCACCGGCGCCGACCTGGCCAACCTGCTCAACGAAGCGGCGATCCTGGCGGCCCGCCGTCAGCTCACCGAAGTGTCGATGGATGAGGTCAACGACGCGATCGAGCGCGTGATGGCCGGCCCCGAGAAGAAAGACCGGGTGATGAGCGAGAAGCGCAAACGCCTCGTGGCCTATCACGAAGCGGGCCATGCCCTCGTGGGCGCCCTGATGCCCGACTACGACCCGGTGCAGAAGATCAGCATCATTCCCCGTGGCCAGGCCGGCGGCCTCACCTTCTTCACCCCCAGTGAAGAGCGGATGGAATCGGGCCTCTATTCCCGCGCCTACCTGCAGAACCAGATGGCTGTGGCCCTGGGCGGTCGTGTCGCTGAAGAGATCGTCTACGGCGAAGACGAAGTCACCACCGGTGCCTCCAACGACCTCCAGCAGGTGGCCCGTGTCGCCCGCCAGATGGTTACCCGCTTCGGCATGTCCGATCGGCTCGGCCCTGTGGCCCTCGGTCGCTCCCAGGGCGGCATGTTCCTCGGCCGTGACATCGCCGCCGAGCGCGACTTCTCCGAAGACACCGCCGCCGCCATCGATGAGGAGGTGGGGCAACTGGTGGAAGAGGCCTACCGCCGTGCCAAGGGCGTGCTCACCGACAACCGTTCGGTGCTCGACGAACTCGCCGACATCCTGGTGGAAAAGGAAACCGTGGATGCCGAGGAGCTGCAGGAGCTGCTGATCCGCAGCGATGTGCGGGTCGCCGAGTACGTCTGAGCCAGCAGGTGTTCCGCAGCTCCTGTCTGGGGCTGCGGATTGGGGGCCCGCCACTGGCGGGCTCATTGCTTCTTTGCGGGAGCAGCCCCTGCTCACCGTGGTGCGCTGCGCTGAGGCCGCCGCACTCCACTGGCGAGTGGAGCAGCTGGCCTCAGCGGGTGTACGGCATGTGGAGGTGGCCTGGTCGCCCCAGTCCGGCTGGGTGGAGCAGTGCCAGGCATTGCAAGGCCAGTTTCCCGGCCTGTCATTGGGAGCAGCATCGATCACCACGGCCGCTGCCCTCGCCGATGTGCGTGCGGCCGGTCTGTCCTATGCGATGTCGCCGCTGCTGTGCCCCGAGCTGCTGGCCGAGGCGGCACGGCTGGATCTGCTGCTCGTGCCAGGAGTGATGTCCCCCACGGAGGTGAACCTTGCCCGGCGCCTGGGCTGCGGCCTGGTCAAGTTGTTTCCGGCGGCGGCGCTCGGCCCTGGCTATTGGCGCCTGCTGGCCGGTCCCCTGGCTCCGCTGCCCTTCTGCATCGCCGCCGGCGGTCTGGGCCCCGCCGATGTGCCCGTCTGGTTGGCGGCAGGGGTGCAGGCGGTCACCCTGGGCTCCGCCCTCTTCACTGCCGGCCCCGAAGCTGCCCTGGACCCTCAGCTGGCGCTGGTGCTGCAGGCCCTCAAGCTGGCTTCAGCAGCCGCCTCAGCCAAGAACGCAGATGATCCGGACAGTCCTGCAAACACCGGGCCATGGCTGCCCTTCTCTCAGGCCTGAGCCAACCTTGTGTGCGTGGCAGCCTCAGCGGAAAGCTGTGCCCACCACGAGCTGCGGGAGCCTGCCTGTTTCCCAGCGGGCGGCCGCCCTCCTGCCGCCGGCCCCGGCATCAGCGTGATCACCAGAGACTGCATTGCCCCTGTTGACGCAGCAGGTGATCGGCCAGCACCAGGGCCACCATTGCTTCCACCATCGGCACCGCGCGCGGCAGGACACAGGGATCGTGGCGTCCTTTGGCTTCGAGCGTGGTGGCCTCCCCGGCCAGCGTGACCGTCTGCTGGGCCTTGCGGATGGTGGCGGTGGGCTTGAAGCCCACCCGCAGGCAGATCTCCTCGCCGTTGCTGATGCCGCCCTGGATGCCACCGGAATTGTTGGTGGCGGTGTGCAGGCTGCCATCCGCGGTGGGCAGGAAGGCATCGTTGTGCTCACTGCCTCGCAGCAGGGTTCCGGCGAAGCCGGAGCCGATCTCAAAGCCCTTGGTGGCTGGCAGTGACATCACCGCCTTGGCCAGATCCGCCTCCAGCTTGTCGAACACCGGCATGCCCAGCCCTGGCGGCGGCCGCCGCACCACGCACTCGATCACCCCACCGCAGGAATCGCCCTCGCGGCCGATCGTCTCGATCCGTTCGATCATTCGCTCCGCCGTTTCAGGGTCGGGGCAGCGCACGATGTTGGCCTCCACAGCCGCCAGGGTGACCAGCGCTGGATCGATCTGCGCCTCGATCGTGTGGATGCGCCGCACCCAGGCCATCACCTCGGTGCCGTGGGCGCGGGCCAGCAACTGCTTGGCGATCGCACCGGCGGCCACCCGGCCGATCGTTTCCCGCGCCGAGGCGCGGCCACCGCCGCTGCGGGCCTGGATCCCGTACTTGGCCTGGTATGTGGCATCAGCGTGGGAGGGGCGAAAGGCCACCTCCATGTCCTTGTAGTCGCCGGGACGCTGGTCCTGATTGCGCACCACCATGGCGATCGGGGTGCCGAGGGTGACCCCATCGAGCAGCCCGCTGAGCACCTCCACCTGATCGGCTTCCTTGCGGGGGGTGGTGATGCGGCTCTGCCCAGGCCTGCGCCGGTCGAGCTCGGCCTGAATCGCTGCCAGATCCAGCGGCAGCCGCGGCGGGCAGCCATCCACGATCACCCCCACGCCGCCGCCGTGCGATTCGCCGAAGGTGCTGATACGAAAGAGCTGGCCGAAGCTGCTGCCCATGGCGCCATTGCACTGGCTGGAGCCTACTGATTCGAGCTGCTGCGCCTCAGCTATCACCTCTCTGCTGTCTCAGGCCGGCGTCGCTTGCGTGGTGCTGCTCCCCTCGCTTCTCATCCCCGCCCCGATGGCCCGCGCCTGAGGTCTGCGCCACACCGTTCCCGCGGCCTGCGGGGCCGCTGGCGGTTGGATCGATGCCCTTCAACCTGCATGCACTCAAGATCGGTGAAGGGTCATTGTTCTCAGCGCCAAGGCCGTGAATGCTCCGTCCTTTGGATGGAGAAGGTCGCAGGCGAAAGGGGAAGCTTTCGGTCCATTCTTGGGCATTCCACTCCGCTATTGCACGCAAGAGAGTGGATTCTCCGTTGGATCAAAATGGACATCTCGAGTGCTGTGCAACACATCAACCCTGAAGAGAAGGCCACCAAGATGGTGGCGAGATGATCCATTGAGGTGATGCCCCCTTTGTCCCACTGCGGCGGTCATCCAGTCGAGCTATTCAGGTCGGCTCGAAGAACAAGCCGTTCGATGGTGAGGATCAATGGCCTGGCCTTGGTCGCCTCAGTGTTGTTGGTCTGGCTGCTGCCACCGGTCGCTGCATGGGCCGATGGCTCCCAAGCCACGCCAGGCGATGTGCTGTACCAGCCAAGCGTGGGTCAGGAAGGGAAGGACGTGATCTGGGTGCCAACGCCGGATGCCCTGATGCTGGCCATGTTGGACATCGCGAACATCCAGGACGGTGACATTCTTTACGACCTTGGCTCAGGCGACGGCAAGATTGTAATCGGCGCGGCTCAGCGCTACGGCATTAAAGCGGTTGGCATTGAGTACAACCCAGATCTGGTTGCGCTTGCCAAACGTCATGCCGCTCGGGCCGCAGTGAACGACAAGGTGACGTTCATCAGGGGAGACATCTTCAAAGAGGATTTCAGCGAGGCCACGGTGCTCACGCTTTACCTCTTGCCACAACTCAACGTGAAGCTGAAGCCCACCATCCTGGCGATGCGTCCTGGCACTCGGGTTGTATCCAATTCCTTCGATATGGGCACCTGGCCGGCTGATGCCACCATTGAGCTGGAAGGGGGCAGAGGCTATTTCTGGGTGGTTCCTGCCTCGGTGCAGGGCCGTTGGCAGCTGGGCGCTCAGGGTGCGAAGCCGGCAGCGGAGCTTGACATCCAGCAGTCCTTCCAGATGCTGGGCGGCCGCCTGCTGCTCAATGGTGAGAGCCTCAGCATTCTCTCCGGACGGATGCGGGGCGAAGCGATCAGCTTCACCTACGGCACCAGATCAGCCAATGGTGACCAACCCCGCGGCACGTTCAAGGGAACGGTCCGGGCTGGAATCCTTGCCGGAACCCTGAGCGATCAGGGGGTGGACGTGCAGCTGTCAGGTGGCCGAATCAGCCAAGGGCTGCGGAGTCGGCCATGAGCCAATTGTGCGCGCAGGCAGAGTCCATGACGTCCTCCTCATCAGCCCAGACCAATCCAGCCCGGGTGGTCCACCAATGGGAAGCTGTTTGCCTGATCGTTGGCCTGGTGATCGGAGCCGGGATCTTCAAGACCCCCAGCCTGGTGGCGCAGTTCACCCAGGATCCCGGCTGGTTGATCACTGCCTGGGTTGTGGGGGCTGTGGTGAGCTTCACCGGCGCCCTTTGTTATGCCGAACTCAGTTCCGCTTACCCCCACATCGGCGGTGAGTATCACTTCCTCACCCTGGCTTATGGCCGCAGGTTGTCGTTCCTGTATGCCTGGACCAAGGCCACGGTGATCAATCCTGGCTCGATTGCTCTGCTTGCTTTTGTGTTCAGCGACGCCATCAGCCGTCTGCTGCCCCTGGGCCTCCGATCTGAAGGGATGGGGGCGCTGGTTGTCGTACTCGTGCTCACGGCATCGAATCTGCTGGGGCTGCGCGTGGCCACCGGCATCCAGAAACCACTGGTGCTGGTGATCCTGGTTGGTTTGCTGATCATCAGCATTGCCGGTTTTGCCAGCAATGGTCACCTCGCGTCTATCTCCACCGAGGCCTTTCAGAGCAGTCCCCGTCCGGCCAGCCTGGGCACAGCCCTGGTGTTCGTGCTGCTCACCTTCGGTGGTTGGAATGAGGCCGCCACCATCTCTTCAGAGCTGAGAGGTGGGCCTCGCGCGGTCACGAACGTGCTGGTGCTGAGCCTGATGTTGATCACCGCGATCTATCTGGTGTTCAACCTGTCGTTCCTTTCCGCGCTGGGGATCTCCGGGCTTGCCCAAAGCTCTGCTGCCGCCGTGGATGTTCTGGGCCAGTCCCTTGGCCGCTGGGCAGAGCTGGCTGTGATCCTGCTAATCGGGGCGTCGGCCCTCACCAGCATCAACGCAACGATGGTGATGGGTGCCCGGGCCAACCATGCCCTTGGCCAAGACTGGCAGGCCCTTGGCTTCCTCGGCGGATGGCAGAGGGTACGAAGCACCCCCACCCGGAGTTTTCTGGTTCAGAGTCTTTTCAGCAGCGCGTTGATTGCGATCGCCGCCGTTCAACCCGATGGCTTCACGGCGATCGTGGAATACACCGCACCCCTCTTCTGGGCTTTTCTCACCCTGATTGCACTGTCCCTGATCATCCTGCGCCGCCGCTCCGGTGCGCCAAGCGTGAACACTTTCCAGACGCCACTCTTCCCCTTGTGTCCGCTTCTTTTCGCTGTGGCATGTGTCTATCTAGCGTTTTCAAGCTTCCAGCATGCCGCTGCTAATGAATCGGCTTTCCTCTCTCTGTTTGTCTTGCTCTCTGGCGTTGTTGCTCTGCTAGGCCTCTGCCTGCGGCAGCGAAAGCTCCGCCTTCTTTAGAACGTTCTTGCCCGGGATCTGCACGGAAGGCTGTTCACGCGCTTCCCGCCAGTCTGAGCCGATGCCGTTATGCGTGCGCCGTGTGCTCACAGGCGGCAGCCACCACCCCTGGCCCTAAGCCGTTCTTCATCACACGCACCCTGTTTGCCCACACCCACACCCATACCCACCCCGCAGACCTGCGCCTAACCCCATCCACCTCTGACTGCTTCCTGCCAAAAAAAAGCCCCCGCAATCTGCGGGGGCTGCTGATCGATCGGTGCTCTTCAACCTGTCTTCAATGAAAAC
>NZ_JAGQBN010000025.1:0-28772 GCF_024345655.1 Synechococcus sp. Lug-A
GAGCAGGTGATCGATGACATCCATTGCCAGCACGTGCTGGCGGTGCTGGTCACCGCCGGGCTCTACGAAACCTCCGGCGACTGGCTCTACGCCACCGGCCTGCCCGGCAAGAGCGGCGTGGCCGGCGGCATGATCACGGTGGCACCGGGCAAGGGTGGCCTGGCCACCTACGCGCCACCGCTCGATGAGGCGGGCAACAGCGTGCGCGGCCAGCTCACGGCCCGTTTTCTCTCGGAAGCCCTGGGCCTGAACCTGTTCGCCTCCAGGGCAGAGAGCCACCAATGATCAGCACCACGAATCTCGTGCGGTATCTCCTGCTGGTGGCCTGCGTTGGCGTCACGGTGCTGATCTTCGACTACTTCTCAGGCACGATTGCGGTGTTCACCGCTGCCGCCATCGTGGCGGCGCTGCTCAACATCCCGGTGACCTGGCTGAGCCGCTATCTGCCACGGGGATGGGCGATTGCCATCGTTTCTCTCAGCGCCCTGCTCCTCCTGATCGGTTTCGTCACCGGCATTGGCCTGCAGGTGCTGAACCAGGGCCAGGGCCTGGTGCTGGATCTGCAGAGCAGGATGAAGCAGCAGGATCTCACGCCTCTGCACGGCTACCTCGAAGCCTATGGATTCGACAGAATCACCTCCCTGCTGCAGGAGGGATTGCTGACGGGGCTGGGGTTGCTGCAGACCGTGTTCTCCGGTGTGTTCACCGGGATTTTCGGTGCGGTGATCAGCCTCTACATGTTGATCGATGGGGAGAAGCTCTGGAAAGGGTTTCTGCGGCTGATTCCGGAAGCCCACCGGGATCGTTTTGCCCACACCTTTCTGCAGAGCGTGCTGGGGTTCATTCGTGGCCAGCTGCTGCTGATGGTGTTTCTGACCGCCTCGACGGCTGTGGTTTTTCCCCTGCTGGGTGTGAAGTACAGCCTGATCCTGGCGGTGATCGTGGGGGTTCTGGATGTGATCCCCGGCATCGGTGCCACCCTCGGCATCGTGCTGGTCTCGGTGATGGTCTTTGCCTCCCAGGGAGGAGAGATCGGCCTGCGGGCCTTGATCGCTTCGCTGCTGCTCGGCCAGATTCAGGACAACATCGTGCGCCCCAGGGTGATGGGCAGGGCGATGGAGCTCAATCCGGTGCTGCTCTTTCTCTCGCTCTTCATCGGTCAGCGGGTCGCTGGTCTGCTGGGGGTGTTTCTGGCCATCCCGATCGCCGGCATGATTGCCCTCTGGCTCCATACGGAACGCCAGCAGCAGGAGGCCATCGCTCTCACACCCGCAGGCGATGAGTAGGGGCGGAGACGAGTAAGGGTGGAGCCTCTGCACTGAAGCTCCGCGCTGAACGTCTGCACTGAGCCTCTTCGCTGAAGAGTCTTGCCGCAGGCTCTGTCACGAGCAGCGAGCACCACGATCTAGGCGCTCCCCTGTGCAGGTGGCCCTCGCTCCTGGTTCCCCTCGGTTCACGGGTTCCTCGCTTCAGGTGCCGGGATCTGAGCATCTCCAGCGGACTGCCATGCTGCTGCCTGGATGCGAGCTCTCCCATGGTTTCGATGCGCCTGATCCCACCGATCCTGCTCACCGCCTTGATGGTGGCCGCCGCCAGCACCACCAGCGCCGAGGCCCGCTGCCGCTTTCTGATGCCGCTCGGCGGCAGCGGCGAGCCGGTGGTGTCCAAGCGGATCGGCCCCGACCGGCTGCTGGGCCGCACCAACTGGAACACCGATTTCATCGTGGACCAGCCCTTCCGTAGCTATCAGTTCTTCTTCACGTCGGCCTCGACCGAACGGGCCACCTTCCCAGTGGCCGCCTTCATGCGCTTCACCGATGGCACCAGCCTGCAGGTGGTGAATGAAACCCCCACCTTTGAACCGGGTACCGGCCGGAAGTTCGGCCCGTTTCAGGCGGTGCCGGGCAAGCGCACCAACCTGATGAACTTCCGGGTGGGCTCCAGCACCAGGCCCGCAGCCGTGGGTTTCAGTTACCGGATCTCCGTGCAGGGATGCGACTGAGGCGACGGCCGGCTTGAGCCACTCCTGCCCTGATCCCCACCCGCCATGCAATTCGAGAGCTTCGCCACGTTCAACATCGCCATCGTGGTGCTGGCGGTCGGCCGCTGGTTGAACCGGAAGGTGGCCTTTTTGAGGGAGTTCAACATTCCCGAGCCTGTGACCAGTGGCCTGCTGGTGTGTGTGCTGCTGGCGGTGGTTCATGCGATTTCCGGGCTGGAGATCGGTTTCAACCTGCTCACCCGTGATTTTCTGCTGCTCTATTTCTTTGCGGCGATCGGCCTCAACGCTGACATCCGCACCCTGCTCTCCGGCGGACGACCCCTGCTGATCCTGATCGCCACCACGGTGGTGTTCATGCTGCTGCAGAACCTCACCGGCATCGGCGTAGCCACAGTGCTGGGCCTGAATCCCCTGGTGGGGGTGCTGGGCGGCTCGGTATCGCTGCTGGGCGGCCACGGCACCGCCATCGCCTGGGCTCCCCGCTTCGCGGAAACGCATGGCATCAGCAATGCGTTGGAAATCGGCGTGGCCTGCGCCACCTTCGGCCTGGTGCTCGCCTCGCTGATGGGCGGGCCGATCGCCCGGCTGCTGATCCAGCGCAACAAGCTCCAGCCCACTCCCTGCGTGGTGGAAGACGCCGCCGCCGAGAGCAACGCGCTCGAACGGGTCACCTACTTCACGCTGCTGCGGACCCTCTTCTGGCTCAACATGAGCCTGGGCCTGGGTGAACTGCTCTTCGAGGGATTGCAGGCCGTGGGCAGCAATCTGCCCCTGTTCGTGTGCTGCCTGTTCGCGGCGATCTTTCTGACCAACACCGTGCCGCGGTTGGTGAAGGTGCGCGAGCTGGCGCCGGCACGATCCCTGGCCATCGTGTCCGACATCGCCCTGGGCATCTTCCTGACAATGTCGCTGATGAGCCTGCAGCTGTGGACCATCGCCTCGCTGGCGGGCCCGATCATCGCCATCCTCACCGCCCAGTTCGTGGTGTCGTTCCTATTCGCGCTGTTCGTGGTGTTCCGTGTGATGGGCCGCGATTACGAAGCGGCCGTGATCTGCGCCGGTTTCGGCGGCATTTCACTTGGGGCCACACCCACGGCGATGGCGAACATGTCGGCGGTGGCGCAAAAGTATGGGGCGGCACGGCGGGCGTTCATCGTGGTGCCGCTGGTATCGGGCTTCTTTGTGGACATCAGCAATGCGGTGATCATCCAGCGCTTCCTGAATGTGTTCGGCTGATCCAGTGGGCACAGTGCTCGCAGGGGGGTGACGGCGCTCAGCCGGCCACCGCAGCAGGCAGGGTGCCCATGAAGCGCTGCAGCTGACGCGTTTCGAGTTCGAGCACGCGCTTGGCGAAGTCCTGATCGCGATCGAGCAGGGCATCGAAGCCATCCACTGGCACCGCCAGCAGGCGTGTGCCCTCCTGCGCCGCCGTGATCGTGTTCTCGGTGGCGCTGTGGGTGAGCACCTCGAGCTCATCGAGCATCTGGCCCGGCCGGAAGCGCTCCTGCCGGGTGCCTGGGCCATCAGCGCTGGGGTCGCCATCGCGGTAGTGCACCAGGGCTTCGCCTTCGATCAGCAACAGCAGTTCGCGGCAGGTGTCGCCGGTTTCGGTGATCAGGGCGCCGGCGCTGTAACGGCGCAGCTCAGAGACCTCCGCCAGGGCGTTGATGGTGTCGAGGTGGAGGCCGCGGAACGCCTCGCAGGTGGCCAGCACCACCCGCTTTTCGAGCTCAGGGCAGGCCTCGAGGCTGGACGGCGTATCGCCCTGGGCCAGCAGGCGCTCGGCCGTGCTTGCCAGCAGCGGGGCGGACGCGCCACCGCGCAGCGCCGCTGCCTGGGCCTGGCCCTTCGGGCCGTCCAGCCGGGCGATCAGGAACAGGGCGGACGCCTGGATCAGCGGGTTGCGGTCCTGCAGCAGGGTGTCGAGGTGGTGCAGGGTGACCGGCAGGGGAACCACCAGCGAGCAGCTGGCGCCTGTGCCCGGCTGGGTGAGTGCCGCCAGCACCTCCGCCGGCAGGCGCTCCTGCCACGGCTCCTGCTCCAGCAGCTCCAGCAGCACCAATGGCGAGAGCTTCTGCAGATCTGCCACCAGGGCGGGCACGGCAGGATCCTGCTGCAGGGTGGCCAGGGCCCACAGGATCGCCCGCAGGCTCAGCTGCTCCCGGTGGCGGATGTGCCCGCTGAGCAGGGCGCGCACCACCGGCGCCTCCGGCAGCGACGGCTGCTGCAGGGCGCGGAAGGCCTCGATCAGTTCCGGCAGGCGCTGCAGCAGCACCTCAGCCTTCTGGGCGGCGCTGGCCTGCGGCGACAGCCCGCCCAGAATCTCCTCCTCCTCCGCGGCGGTGATGCCGTAGCGGCGACGCAGCGAGCGGATCGCCTTGGTATCGCCCTGCTCCTGCGCACGGCTCTGCAGCCGCATCAGTCGATCGAGCGACTTGCGGTAGCCGCTGAGCCGCACCTGATCCTCCAGGCTGCGGCGGTTGGCGGGATCGAGCAGGGTGGGATCCTCCACCCCCAGCTCTTCGAGCAGCTGCTCGTGCTCCTCATCGGAGATGCCGAGCTCGCGGCGCATCTGCTGCAGCACCTCCAGGCTGGTGGCCACACTCACGTAGCCCTCCTCAAGCGCCTCACGCACCACGCCCTTGTAGGCCTCGTGGCGTTTCTCGCTGCTGAAGCCCGGCAGCACCTTGGCCAGCACATACACCTCGTGGGCGTTGAGGTCGCCGAGGGTGCGGCCATCGAGGAAGCGGCCCACATCGAGCTGGAGGCGCTCCAGTTGCTTGCGGAAGCGGCTGGCCAGGTTCTCGCGGCTGTAGATCTCGGGGTTGCGGCGCCAGGCCTTGTACACCCACAGCGTGCTGAAGGCCACCAGGGCGCCGTCGAAGAGGTATTGCACCCAGGGCGGCAGCAGCCGCAGCAGCGGCCGACCCGCAAACAGAAAAAAGAAGTTGAACACCAGAAAGGTGGCCACCACAAAGATGCGGTGGCGGAGCTGCTCCGGCGACAGCGGCATGGCACCGCTGCGGGCGGCAAGGCGCCGTTCGCGGGAGCGCGCACCGGCTTCGATCCAGCGCCCCACCACCACCCCCAGCCAGGTGAACAGCCCCAGCACCAGGGGCACCGCCACCAGGCGGGGGATGGGGATGGCCTGGCCGAACAGGAACAGTCCGGGGCTGAGCAGGGTGGCGAGCTGGTCGCTCTGGCGGACCCAGATCCCGGAGAAGTAGTACTCCCAGTTGCCGGCGTACAGGTAGTAATAGAGGAAGTAGCCCAGCACCAGCCCCACATAGCCATAACGCTCGAAGGCGAAGGCCGGTGTGGTGATCCGCGCCCAGTACATGCGCTCGGCGTCGATGTCGATGCAGGGTTGCTGGCAGGCCACACAGGCGCTCTGCTCGCTGCCATCGGGCAGCGTGGTGCGGCACATCGACTGGGTGATCGGCTGCTCGCTCAGGTGCGCCTTGCTGCCCAGCAGCCCGGAGGGGGCGGAGAACACGCTCTGCACCGGCGCCATCGGGCAGAAGTACTGGCACCAGGCCTTGCCGCCGTACAGCCAACCCACCAGCATCGCCACTGCGATCGTGCCCAGCAGCCAGGCGGCCAGCACCAGGCGATCCGCATTGAAGAAAAGGATGCGGCCGCAGAGGCCCGCGAACAGCCAGCCGAACTGCACGCTCGAGTAGTGGCGGGCCAGCCAGGAATCGGCGGGCACCTTGGCCAGCTGGGGGCGCCGCTCGCCGGTGCGGGGATTGAGCTTGGCGATCTGGCGCTGCAGGCCCAGGGCGCGAGGGATCTGGGAGAGGAAGGAGAGCGGGCAGATGCGTCGCCACAGCTCATGGCCGAACACCAGCAGGATGAAGATTCCCGAGGGCACCACCGCCCCCCAGAAGAGGGTGGTGCCGAGCGGATAAGGCTGCTCGCCCAGGCAGCGGTCCTGCACCGGCACGCAGGCCTCACTCAGACGCAGCGGGCTCCAGGGGTGGCCCGGATCGGTGAGCGCGGCGCTCCAGGGGTCGAAGAACAGCGAGGCGATGATCAACAGCCAGCCGGTGGTGAGAATCCAGCGGATGACATGCATCCGGGATTCACGCAGCTGAATCGCCATCGGGCCAGGAATCGGTGCGCTGACCTTAGCGATCTAATGCCGGCAAGATTCGCGCAAACCGCTAGTGCCAGCGGGATTCAGGTGGTGTAGTCGGCGTTGATGCGCACGTATTGATCCGAAAGGTCGCAGCCCCAGGCCAGGCCGTGGCCGGGGCCGTCGCCCACCACCAGCCGGATGGCCACGGTGTCGTCATCGAGATAGGCGCCGGCGGCGCGATCGGCCATGTAGCGGGAGGCGGCCGGGCGATCGAAGGGCAGGGGCTGGCCAGCGGCCATCAGTTGGTGCGTCCCCAGCCAGAGCGCCACGGCCTCGGGATCGAAGGGCACGTCGGCGCGGCCCGCCGCCGCCACGATGCGGCCCCAGTTCGGATCGCGGCCGTGGATGGCGCACTTCACCAGCGAGGAGCCGCAGATGGTGCGGGCGATGGCGCGGGCGCCGGCCTCGCTGGCGGCCCCTTCCACCTGCACCTCGATCAGGCAGCTGGCACCTTCGCCGTCGCGGGCGATCGCCCGGGCCAGGTGCTGCGACACCGCCGTGAGGCCGGCCTCCAGCGCCTCGTAGTGCTCTGGGCTCAGGGGTTCACCGGCGGCAAAGGCCAGGTACGTGTCGTTGGTGCTGGTGTCGCCGTCCACCGTGATCGCGTTGAAGGAGCGGTCGACCGCCCGCTGCACCATGCCCCGCCACAGCTCGGCCGGCACGCCGGCATCGCAGCTGAGATAGCCCAGCATGGTGGCCATGGCGGGGTGGATCATCCCCGAGCCTTTGGCCATGCCGCCGAGGCGCACGCGCCGCCCGCCCAGGTTGGCCTCCAGGGCGATCTGCTTGTCAACCAGATCGGTGGTGAGGATCGCCGTGGCGGCGGCGGCGCCCCCCTCGGGGCTGAGGGCCGCCACCAGCGGATCGAGGCCCGCGATCAATGGGTCCATCGGGATCGGCACGCCGATCACCCCGGTGGAGCAGATCAGCACCTGCTCCGGCGCCAGCTCCAGCCGGGCGGCGAGGGCGGCGGTGGCGGTGAGGCTGTCGGCCAGGCCGCGCGCGCCGGTGCAGGCGTTGGCCTGGCCTGAATTGGTGAGCACGGCGCGGGCCCGGCCGCCGCTGGCCGCCAGCCGCTGCTCACAGAGATCCACGCAGGCGGCGCGCACCCGGTTGGTGGTGAAGCTGCCGGCGCACACCGCCCCTGCCGGTGCCAGCAACAGGGAGAGATCGGGCTTGCCGGAGGCCTTCAGCCCGGCCGTGCTGCCGGCCGCCAGGAAACCGCTGGGGGCGGTGAGACCGCCGGGCACGGGCTGCCAGGGGGCGGGGATGCGGGTCATGGGGCGCCTGTTGGAGCTGTTGCCATCTTCGGGGGCGGCAGGCGGCCAGCCGGGGGCGCGGGGCCTGGTCAAACCACTTGAGCACATGATGAAAAGCATGCAGCCACACCCTGGCCGGCATGAACTGGCATGAACTTGAGTGGTCTTTGGCGCTAGCTTGTTCCGCAGCCATAGTCATTTATTTCGACACAAAAGCCGGTGACCTGAGATTGTTTTCAGGTGGCGATTGAACGAAACCGAACACTGTTGACATCTGATTATGGCTGGCTTTAGAGTGATTCTGTCGAAACTGCACTCAAGCGCGATGTGCCGGGTGCTTTCCGGAGAGAAAATGCCGTCGATCAAGGGTTGTCCGATCGAGCAGTTCAATACTGAGCTCATCACTGCGCACTTCACGATCGAAACAGTCAATGAATCTGATGGCACGAATGCGTAAGGATGGGCTGGCTGGTTTACAGCCTCGCTGGAACGATGGCTATCCGCTAACAGGATGCCGGTGGGTTCACCGTTCAACTCTTCAAGCACATGCTGCGTCAGCTGACTGCTCGAGTTCCCCGAAGCGAGCCGTTGAGGGCCGGCGTGAGGCCAACGCTCCACAGCCACCCTGCGACTTGAGGCGAGCCTGATGGCCACACACCAGCGCCGCATCGGCCTCACCGGCGGCATCGCCACGGGCAAGAGCACCGTGGCCCAGTTGCTGCAGGCCCGCTTCGCAGTGCCGGTGCTTGATGCTGACCTCTTCGCCAGGGAGGCGCTCGCTCCCGGAACCGCCGGCAGCCAAGCCGTGGTGGCACGCTTCGGCACCCAGGTGCTGGTGCCGCGGCAGGGCGAAGACGGCGGTGCCGAAGGTGCTGAAGGTGCCGCAGCAGATCCCGCTGAGACGCTCGATCGGCGGGCTCTCGGTCGGCTGGTGTTCAGCGATCCAGTGGAGCGCCGTTGGCTGGAAGGATTGGTGCACCCGCTGGTGCGCCAGCGCTTTACCCAGGAGCTGGCGGGCCTTGCAGAGGAACCGGCCGTGGTGCTGATGATCCCTCTCCTGTTCGAGGCCGGCCTGGAGTCGCTTTGCTCGGAAATCTGGTTGGTGGACTGTGAACCAGCCGAACAACGGGCACGTCTGCTGGCGCGCGATGGCACCACGGCTGCCGACGCCGACGCCAGGATCGCTGCCCAGTGGCCGCTGGAGCGCAAGCGCTCGCTTGCCGATGTGCTGATCGACAACCGCCAAGGCGCCGAAAGCCTGGCGAGCCAGCTGGGGCGGGCGCTCGGGCTGGAGGCAACGGGCGAAAGGCGCTAAGCCCTTGCTCGCCTGTGAAAACTGGCTGGAGCCGCAGCAGGCTGGAAGCGCTTAACGCCGGGTGGTGACGGAGGAGGCCGGCACGCGAGACGGCACGAGGTCATGCGAACGCGGGCGGGAAAAAACGCCCATGAAGCTTCGGCACCGCCGTGCGCTCGCAGGACGGCACTGGAGCGCGCCTAGCGCGAAGGCAAAGGCAAAGGCCAGCCCGGACACGCCAATCCGGATGCCGTTCTGTACCAGCTCCATGATCCCCTTCTGATCGGGGCCACGCAATTTCTGGTCCATCACCGCCTGGGTGCGGTCAAGATTGCGCAGGGTCTGGGTGCGTAGGGCCGCGATCGGCTGATCCAGCTGCTGATCGTTGATGGCCGGGCCCCGCAGCAGCCGCATCTCTCGCTGCAGCTCCTGGGGCGTGGTGGCCTCACCGACGGCGCTGCGCAGGGCCACGAACGTGGCTTCGGTGCTAGCCCTGCGTTGGGCGAGCTGATCAGCATCTGCGGTGAACAGTGTCCACAGAGCGGTGGCCTGCAGCGGGACCAGCAGGACGAAGCCCAAGGCCGCCACTAGGGCCCGCTGCCGCGCCGTGGCCAATCGCACCGTGTAGCGGGAGCGCTCCGGATCGAGATGGGCCGCCCCATGCAGCAGCAGAAAGCCCACGAGAGCCAGGGGAGCGGCCTGGATCACACCGCCGACCACTCGCAGCTGCCAGGTGGGATTGGTGGGATCGAGCGGCAGGAACAGCGTGAGGGCGCTGATCGCGAACACCACGAATAGACACGAAGCGGCGCCATCCAGAACGGCGCTGACGGCAACCGGCTGCCCCGCTGGGCGGGAGAACGGGGCGGGGAGGCCGGGGCGAGCGGTGGTCACGTGGGGTTCGCTGCGGAGATTCGTGAAAGGGCCGGCGGGTGCTGCACCCCTGAGGGCGGAAGCGCCGTGGAGTCGACGGCCAGCCTTCAGGTGTGAACTGAGAGACCCACTCTCATGGATCTTTCAGGACATGGGCCGCCTGAGGAGGGCTGCAGTCGGACAATGGCCGGAAGAGTGGGCCAATCGCCAGGAAACATACATGGTTTTCTCAGACTTTGCAAACCCTTTCATCATGCGTTGCTTCAGGCCGGACCATGGCGAGCCAGCCAGAGGGGATGCGAGCTGTGATGCAGCGTCGTGGTGGGGGAGGCCCTCCTACCGGAGGTGGGACGCCACGGCTCCTGACCGGCGACTCCATCCGCCACCCGCGCTCAGCACGCCTGAAGGAACAGCCGACGCAACTGGCTGTGCGGCTAGAAGAGCCGCTGGACCCCAACGCCAGAGGCTCAGCAGGACAGCAGGCCCAGCGAGGCTTCAGGCTCGGACCTCAGCCGTTCAGCTTGGCGATCAGGATGATGAGCTTCGGGCCATCGTGGTTGAGTTCGTCTGCAGCATCAAGTTCCTGGGCAACCCGCAGGCGGTCGGCATCAGGTTGCGCTAAGGCACGCTGAGCGATGGTCTGGAGGGCGAGGCGGGCGTTCATTACAGCAGTCCGCTCAGCGTGTAGCCGCCGAGAGATCCGTAGTCATCGAAGCCGGTGCTATTGACGCCGGTGAAGCTGCCCTCCCCCACACCATCCACGCGGACAAAATACGTACCAGCCGATAGGTTTAGATCAGTAAAAGCTGCGCCTTTGCTGTTGGTTGGCGATGACGTGAACGCCACGGTGCCGTTGCTGCTGAGAATGTCCATCTGTAAGTTGAGGCCGCTTACGTCGTCGGTCGCGCCGAAGGCAATCTGCGTTTGAGGGGAAGAAGCGACAGCACCAGCGGGATCAACCCGAAGACTGAGCGGCCCGCCGTTCCATTGGAACCTAAAAATGTCCACGTCATTTCTGGTGCCGATGGTGCCAGATACAAACCGACCGTCACCCACACTGCGAGTGGGCAATGCGCCGGTGATCGTGTCCGCGAAATCGTCAGGCCTTGCGCCGAGTCGGGCCGTCAGGGCTGCCACTTCATCGACAGAGTTTGAAGCGGCGCGACCGTTCCTGAAATAGCTGCCCTGGCTCCACTGCGGAAACACATTCACGCCGACTGGGGCTTTCCCCATGTATGGAACCCAGCGATTACCAGCCGCCGTTAGGTGCCCGTCGTAATACTCCTCGGCTGCTTGCGTGCTGGAAGCCAGCAGGCCTTTGTGCCGAAAGTCAAGCGTGTGGCCGATTTCGTGAACAGCGAAAAAACCCACTGTGCTAACCGTCAGCGGTAGGTTTGTGCTCCGTGGGTTTGTGTTCCACTGAACGGCGGCGATAGGGTTGCTGATTGCGCTTCTGAATGAGTTTGACCGGGCAATTCCAGGCACGCCAAAAAGGCCAAGGCCGTTTCTGGTCATGGTTCCCCCAACCAGCAGCCTCCCGGCATAGGGTCCGGCGCCGGGGAATGGATTGGGGTCCGTCGTGAACCTGACGTTGAACGGAGCGTAAGCGCTGTCGAGGGCCTCAAGCACCTGGCGACGCTGATCCAGCGTGTAGTTGCTGTTTGTTGCCTGATAGCGAGACACAGTTGTGGTTTCAGTCGGCCCGGTTACGTGGCCGTCAAAATCGACGTGAACCCAAGGGATGCCTGCGGTAATGCTGTTGCCTGATGGGCGAGCAGTGGTCAGCGTGCCGGGGTTGGTGATCCAGTTACTGAAATGCTGATCGTGGCTGGCACGAATGTCGGAAGCTGCAGGCATGACTAATCAGATGGTGCTTTTCGTGAAAGGGCCGGCGGGTGCTGCACGACTGAGGGCGGAAACGCCGTGGAGTCGACGGCTGGCCTTCAGGCGTGAACTGAGAGACCCGCTCTCATGGATTTTTCAGGACATGGGCCGCCTGAGGAGGGCTGCAGCCGGGCAATGACCGGAAGACTGTGCCAATCGACACCAAACATACATGGTGCTCTCAGGTTTTGCAAACCTTTTTCTCAGGCTTTGCTTCAGGCCGGACCACGGCGAGCCAGCAAGAGGGGAGGCGAGCTGTGATGCAGCGTCGTGGCGGGGGGCCTCCTACCGGAGGTGGGACACCACGGCACCTGACCGGCGACTCCATGAGTCACCAGCGCTCAGCACAGCTGAAGGACCAGCCGACGCGACTGGCTGTGCGGCGAGAAGAGCCGTTGGACCCCAACTCCAGAGGCTGAGCAGGACAGCAGGACAGCAGGCCCAGCGAGGCTCAAAGCTCAGCGCCAAGCAGCCCCAGCGACCCAGCAGACTCTTCCCCTCTGGCGGTGGACCCAGGGAGCGTCCAGGCCCGAAACACTCAGCGAGGCTTCAGGCTCGGACCTCAGCCGTTCAGCTTGGCGATCAGGATCTGGTTGGCGAGCTTGGGGTCGGCCTTGCCGCCGGTGCGCTTCATCAGCTGCCCCACAAAGAAGCCCTGCAGTTTGTTCTTGCCGCCACGGAAGGCAGCCACTTCCTCGGGATGGGCCGCCAGCAGCTCCTCGACGATCGCCGTGATCGCCGCCGGGTCACTGATCATGCCGAGGCCCCGTTCGGCCACGATCGCCTTGGTGGAGCCGCCCTTCTCCAGCAGCTCCGGCAACAGTTCCTTGGCAATCTTGCCGCTGATCACCCCGGATTCGATCAGCTGAACCATCTCAGCCAGCTGCTCCGGCTTGAGCGGCAGCTCTGCCAGCGAGAGGCGATTGGCATTCACATAGGCGGCGATGTCGCCGGTGACCCAGTTGGCCACGCCTTTGGGATCGGCGCCGGCCGCCACCGCCGCTTCGAAGTATTCGGCCATCCCCCGCTCTTCGGTCAGCACGCGGGCGTCGTAGATCGACAGCCCCAGCTGCTCGGCGTAGCGGTGACGCTTGGCGGCCGGCAGCTCGGGCAGTTCGGCCCGCCAGGCCTCGCGCCGCGCCGGAGTGACCTCGATCGGGCCGAGATCGGGCTCGGGGAAGTAGCGGTAGTCGCTGCTGCCCTCCTTGCTGCGCATGCTCTTGGTGAGCTGCTTGCTCTCATCCCACAGCCGCGTTTCCTGGTGGATCGGCTCACCAGCCTCGATCGCCTTGATCTGGCGCGCGATCTCGTAATCGCAGGCTTTCTGGATGGCGGAGAAGGAGTTCATGTTCTTGATCTCCACCTTCACGCCGAACGGTTCATCGGGCCCGCGGCGCACGGAGATGTTGACGTCGCAGCGCAGCGAACCTTCCTGCATGTTGCCGTCGCTGACGCCTAGATAGCGCATGATCCGGCGGATCTCGGAGGCGTACTCCGCCGCCTCCCGGCCGGTGCGCAGATCGGGCTTGCTGACGATCTCGGCCAGCGCCACACCGGCGCGGTTGTAATCCACCAAGGAGTGGGTGCTGCCCGCCAGACGGTCGCTGCCGGCGTGCACGAGCTTGCCGGCGTCTTCCTCCATGTGGAGCCGTTCGATGCCGATCGTCTTCAGGTAGGTGTCCTTGCCCTTCTCGGCCACTTCCACCTCGATCCAGCCGTTTTCGGCGATCGGCTGATCGAACTGGGAGATCTGGTAGTTCTTCGGCAGATCGGGATAGAAATACTGCTTGCGGTCGAACTTGCTGTGCTCGGCCACCTGCAGATTGAGCGCCAGGGACGCCTTCACCGCATACTCCAGCACCTTCTCATTGAGCACCGGCAGCGTGCCCGGCAGGCCCAGCACCACCGGGTCGATGTGGGTGTTGGGGTCGTCGCCGAAGCTGGTGGAGGCGGCCGTGAAGATCTTGCTGGCGGTGCCGAGCTGCACGTGGGTTTCCAGGCCGATCACGGCCTCCCAGGCTCCGGTTGCTTCAGCGTGTGCCGTCCCATCAGCCACCATGAGCCCATCGCCTGCCAATCAGGGCCGATCCTATGGAACTGGTTGCAACGATCCACCAGTTTGTCTGGGACCTCCTGGTGGACTGGGTGTGCTTCGTGGCGGTATTCCTCTGCCTGGGGCTCAACTTCGCGCCCTGGCGGCTGATTCCCTTCGGCCTGCGCCAGCTCTGGCGGGCCCTGCGCCACCCCGGCCCCGCGCCTGGGGCTGCAGAGGGCGAGCTGGACAGCTGGAGCGCCTTTCTGGTGACTCTTGGCGGCACCGTGGGGATCGGCAACATCACCGGCGTGGCGCTGGGGATCAGCCTGGGCGGGCCCGGGGTGCTGGCCTGGCTGTGGGCGGTGTCGCTGGTGGGCATGGCCCTCAAGTTTGCGGAGACGGTTCTGGCCGTCCAGTTCCGCCGCCCCCTGGCCGATGGCAGCGTGCTGGCGGGGCCGATGCTCACCATCCGCCGCGGCCTGCACCGGCGCTGGCGCTGGCTGGCGACGGTGTTCGCAGCGATGACCGTGGTCTCCGCCTTCGGTTCCTCCAACGGCCTGCAGGTGCGCCAGCTGGCCCGGGTGATGGCCCTCGACCTGGGCAGTCCGCCCCTGCTCACCGGCCTGGTGGTGGCCCTGGCCACAGCGGCGGTGATCAGTGGCGGACTGAACCGCGTCGCCCGCGTGGCCGTGGTGCTGGTGCCGCTGATGGTGCTGGGCTACGGCCTGGCCATGGCGGTGCTGCTGCTGGACCACCTCGACCAGCTGAAGCAGGTGCTCGTACAGGTGCTGGACGGAGCCCTCGCCCCCAGCGCCATCGCCGGCGGCAGCGTGGCGGTGACGGTGAGTGCCGCCGTGCGCCTGGCGGTGTTCTCCAATGAGGCCGGCACCGGCAGCGCCGCCATCGTGCAGGCCACCGCCTGGCCCGCCGATCCGCTCCGCCAGGGCACGGTGGCCATGCTGGGAAACCTGGTGGACACCGCCGTCTGCAGCGCAATCGGCCTGCTGGTGATCGCCAGCGGCGCCTACCGCAGCGGCGGCGATCCGTTCAGCGTGGTGAACGCCGCCATGACCTGGGCACGACCCGGCTCACTCTGGATCAGCCACCTGGCGCTGGTGCTGTTCGCCTTCAGCACCATCCTCACCGCCAGCGTCGTGGCGGAGCGCTGTCTGGTGTTTCTTACAGGCCTGCGCTGGCGGCCACTGTTCCGCGGCTGCTGGTGCGGCGCCCTGGTGCTGCTGGCCCCCGGCAGCGGCGATGGACTGTGGCAGGTGGCCGAACTGCTGGAGGCCCTGGTGGTGCTGCCCAACCTGCTCTGCCTGCTGCTGCTCTCCCCGTTCCTGTTCCACTGGTTCGCCGCGCTGCCCAAGCCGCTGCCCCCAACCCCCACCCCTGGCCACCACCCATGACCGCAACCGGGCCCATAGCCACCGGCCTGCAGATTCCGCTGCATGGCCTGCTCGCCGCCATCGCCGTGACCTACCTGGCCACCCTGGTGGCCAGCCGGCTGGCCCTGCAGCTGCGGGTGCCTGCCATCCTCGGCATCCTGGTGCTGGGGGTCGCCATCCAGCCCAGCGCCGGACTGTTGACGGTGCAGGCGGTGGAGGCCCTGCACACCGTGACCCTGAGCATGCTGCTGTTCGTGGCCGGGCTCAACTCCGACACCCAGCACATCCGGGGCTTCCTGGGCTACGGCGTGCTGCTGGCGGTGGGCGGCGTGGCCGTGTCGTCGCTGCTGCTCGGAGGCCTGATCTGGGCGGTGTTCCATGGTCTGGGCCAACCCATGCCCCTGAGCGTGGCGCTGCTGGTGGCAGCCTGCCTCGGCTCCACCGACGCCGGCGCCACCCTCAGCGTGCTGCGGGTGGTGCAGGACCGCATTCCGGTGCGGGTGCGCTCACTGCTGGAGTTCGAGTCGTCGGTGAACGATCCCGCGGCGATCCTGTTCCTGTTTCTGATCGTGGGGCTCACCGGCCAGGGGGGCAGCGAAGGTGGAGCCCTGCTGGATCAGCTCCAGGCCTTTATCAAGAGCGTGGGGAGCGGCATCCTGGTGGGCCTGATTCTCACCTATCTGGCCCAGTACGCGCTGAATCACCTGATCACCAGCAAGGACCAGATCCTGGTGGTGGGCATCTCCATCGCCCTGGCTTCCTACGGCTTCGCCACCCTGCTGGAGGGCTCCGGCTTCATCGCCACCTACGTGACGGGTCTGTTTCTGGCCAACAACATCTACGAGAACAAGCTGATCACGCCGGAACTGCTCGAGCACAGCCTGGAGCCCTTCAACACCACCATGCAGATCACGGTGTTTCTGCTGTTCGGTGTGCTGATCGATGCCAGCAGCCTCCCTGGCGCCGCCCTGCCCGGAGCGCTGGTGGCCCTCGGACTGATGCTGCTGGCCCGGCCATTGAGCGTGTGGGTGTTTCAGCCCTGGTCGCCCTTCGACTGGCAGGCAGGCGTGTTGATCGCCTGGTGCGGACTGCGCGGGGCGGTGCCGATCGCCCTGGGCTACAGCGTGACCCAGGTCCTGCCCTCCCTGCCCGGCATCCCCCCCGCCGAGCTGCCCCGGCTGGAGGATCTGGTGGAGGGACTGATCTTCGTGGTGGTGTTCCTCAACCTCAGCCTGCAGGGCCTGAGCCTGCCCTGGCTGTGCCGCCGGCTGGAACACTAGAGAGCTGTGCGATCTCCCCGCCCAGCCATGCCGGCAGCGGCCAGCGACCCACTCCTGATCCTCGGCGGTGGCCTGATCGGCCTGGCCGTCGCCCATCAATGTGCCCGTCGGGGTCTGGCGGTGAAGGTGCTCAGCCGCCGGCGCAGCGAGGCGGCCGGCTTCGTGGCCGCCGGCATGCTCGCCCCCCATGCCGAGGGACTCAGCGGCCCGCTGCTCGCCCTCGGCCAGGCCAGCCTGGAGCAAATTCCGACCTGGGTGGCCCAGATCGAAGCCGACAGCGGCCTGCGCTGCGGCCTGCGTGCCTGCGGCATCGTGGTGCCCTTCCGTTCCGTCGGTGAGCGCGACACCTACCCAACGGCCGCGCTGGGGGAAGCGCTCGATCGCACGCGGCTGGAGGCGGAGGTGCCCGGCATCGGACCCAGCTTCCAGGCCGGCCTGTTGTTCGCCCAGGACGGCCAGATCGACAACCGCCGCCAGCTGATGCGGGCCCTGGAGCGCGCCTGCGTGGAGCGGGGTGTGGCCTTCGAGGAGGGTGCCGAGGTGCTGGAACTGCTGCACGATCGCCGCCTCACCGGCGTGCGACTGCGGGGCGCCGACGGGGAGGAGCGGCGCCTGGCCTGCCAGCAGGCGGTGCTGGCCTGCGGCGCCTGGAGCGCCGACCTGCTGCCCGCGCTTCCGGTCCATCCAGTCAAGGGGCAGATGCTGTCGCTGCAGGGACCGCGCCAGGCGCTGCGGCGGGTGGTGTTCGGCCCCGGGACCTACCTGGTGCCGCGTGACGACGGCCTGGTGGTGGTGGGGGCCACCGCCGAGCCGCAGGCCGGCTTCGCGGACGGGCTCACCCCCCAGGGGCAGCGCCAGCTTGAGGACAACCTGGCCGCCCTGCTGCCGGCCGCCGCCGGCTGGCCGCCGATGGAGCGCTGGTGGGGGTTCCGGCCCGGCACCCCGGACGAGGCGCCTTTGCTGGGGGCCGGCCCGATCGAGGGGGTGTGGCTGGCCACCGGCCACTACCGCAACGGCGTGCTGCTGGCCGCGATCACCGCCGAGCTGCTGGTGCCGCTTCTGCTGGGCTCCACCGCGGTGCCGGAACTGCTGGCCCCCTTCCGCTGGGACCGGGCTTTTGCGGGTGGCCGCGCAGATCAGCCGCCGACTTCCGCAGGCCGCACCGCCGGGCCGAGGGTGTAGATCGGCAGCGCCTCCATCCCCTTCACCGGCCGTTCCCCCAGCCCCTGGACCGGCAGCACCTCCGCCACCAGATCGGCGGTGGCCTGATCGAACAACAGGCCGGCGTCCACTTGGCGGGTGAGCCCCTCCAGGCGGCTGGCCAGGTTGACCGTGTCGCCGATCACGGTGAATTCGAGCCGCTGGGGGCTGCCGATCTGGCCCACGATCACCGCGCCGCTGGCGAGGCCGATGCCGCTGGCGAAGGGCGGCAGGCCCTCTTCGGCCCAGCGGGCGTTGAGCTGCGCCAGTGCGGCCTTCATGGCGGTGGCACAGCGCAGCGCGGCCAGAGCCTCTGCCTGCTGGCCCCGGCTGAGCGGAGCGCCGAACACCGCCATCACCGCATCACCGATGAACTTGTCGATGGTGCCGCCGTGGGCGGTGATCACCTCCACCATGGCGCCGAGGTAGCGGTTGAGCTGCTGGACATGCAGCTCGATCTCGCCGTTGCTGCTGCGCAGGCGGGTGAGCTGGGTGAAGCCCTTGAGGTCGGAGAACAGCACGGTGACCGGCCGCAGCCGGCCGCGCAGCATGCCATCGGCCGCCGCCGGATCGGCCAGGATCTCGGCCACCACACTGGGAGCCACGTAGCGCTCGAAGGTGCGCCTCAGGCGCCGCCGTTCCCGCTCCTCGCGCAGGTAGGCGTCGCCGCCGTAGAGCAGGCCCAGCAGCACCAGGCCGCTCACCGGTGCCAGCAGCGGCAGCCAGCGGTGAGCGCGGGCGAGCAGCACCGCCCCCGCCGTCAGCTGCACCACCAGCACCACACCCAGGGCCAGGAGCCGCCAGCGCAGCGCCGCCACCCGCAACGCCGCCAGCGCCACCAGCAGCACCGGCAAGGCCGCCAGCAACGCCCGGGCCAGGGGGGCTTCCGGCCACGGAGCCAGCCCATCGCCCTGCAGGGAGTTGGCCGTGGCGGTAGCCAGCAGCTCCAACCCCGACAGGTTGCCGAACGGGGTGGCATTGCCTCCTTCCCCTTGCGACACCACCGGCCCCACCAGCACCAGGGCGCCCTGCACGGCAGCGCGGCGAGGATGGCGGCGCCAGCGCTCCGGGTCCAGCACCTCCCAGGCGGAAAGGCGCAGGAAGGTGCCTTCCGGGCCGTAGACGTTGAGGGCGCGGTGCTGGTCGGGTTGCAGGCTCGGCCGCCCCAGCAGCCGAAGCGCGGTGCCGGCCAAAGAGGGAAACGGCTCCACCCCATTGGCCGGCAGCAGGCCGCGGCCGTAGGCCTCGGGGTGGAAGGCCGGCGCCCCCTCCTGCTGGGGCAGAACATTGGTGAGCCCAAGCTGGGCGGGGCCGCCGATCGCAGCCATGAAGGCTTCCGGGCGCACCAGGGTGAGGCCGCTGCCTGCTTCGGGGTCCTGCGGTTCGAGCATCTCCGCCGCGAGTGCCACGCGCCCGCGCTGCTTCTCCAGCAGGCGGTTCATGGCCCGGTCGTCGCTGGTCCCCTGGCTGCTGGGGCCGGCGAACACCACATTGATCGCCACACCGGCCGCGCCTGCCTCCAAAAGCCGCTCGGCCAACAGGCCATAGGCGGTGCGGGGCCAGGGCAGGGTGCCGATGCCGCGGGCCCAGGGGGGAATGGTGGCGCGGTTCTGGCTCACGAACCAGCCACCCTGCTGCAGGGTGGCGTCATCGATCGCCACCACCACCACCGCCGCCGGTGGCTGGCGCGGACCGCGCCACAGCACCAGCTGTTGCTCGATCGAGCGCTCCCAGGCGCGCCAGCGGCCCGGTGGCCACCCCCCCAAGGCCCCCACCGCCAGCACGAGCGCCAGCGACAGCAACGGCAGCCGCCGGGTGCTCAGCTTCATCGCCCCACCATGCCGGCCGGCCTAGCGGTGCCGGCCGGCATGGTGGGGCGGGCAGTCGCGGCAGCCGGCCGGATCCCCACTAGAACAACCGCGGCAGACCGAAACTCGGAATCGACGGGACCGACACTGGCGCGGAGGGCAGCGACACCCCGGGCACGTACGAGCGGATGTAGCTCTCGAGTGACCCGATCGCCGGCAGGGGTGTGGTGAAGCCCTGAAAGAGTGGTCCGTTGATCAGGGAGCCGTAATCACCGCTGGTGAGCCGCAACAGGGCGAGCACCACACCGGCGGGCGAGAGGCGCAGGCGTTCACCCGCGTTCACGGTGGTGGGTGCGGCGCCGGTCGGCGTGCCATCCCGGAGCGCTTCCACCTCCACAGAGCCCTCCAGCACCGAGAGCTCTGCGATGCCGTCGTCGTCGACCTGAAGCACATAGTTGGTGCCGCGCACGCTCAGCCGTGAGGAGCGGGTGCAGCCGCTCTGCGGGCCGGAGACGAGCACCTGGCCCTTGCTGAGCAGGAAGCAGGTGCTGCCAAGCCGCAGCTGGGAGAAGCGGTTGAGCCGTCCGGCGGCGCCGGAGGCGAAACCGAGCTGGGCGCGGCTGTTCTTCGTGCTGATCTCCTGCGGCGAGATGGCCGTCTGCTTCACCTTTGCCTGACGGTCGTCGATGTAGAGCTCCTTGCCATCAAGAATCTCCCGCACCGTTGCCTTCTCGTTGGCGCGCACAGGGGAGCTAGACAGAGCCAGACCCGCCCCAGCCGCCAGGCTCAGCAGGGCGGCTGGGCGCAGCAGAGCATTCAGGCTCAGCCGAGCGGCCAGGAGATCACCGGCGGAAGCAGCAAGAGCGGGCATGGCGAATCCTGAATCAGACGAAGCGAACGGCGCCGTCAATCTCCCGCGCCCGGATCAGGCAACGGAAAAGGGCCATCCAAACATTCTGGACCGTTTATCCGCCCGCACACACCCCGCAGGCCGAAGACCTCGAGCGGCTGGGGCCAGCCCTTGAGCGTGTGCGCCCCCAGAGGCACCACATCCAGCTCACCGGGCAGCAGGGCCAGCAGCTCCCCACTGATCAGGATCGGCTGCTCGGGATAGCGGCGGGTGAGCCCCTCCAGCCGGCTGGCCACGTTGACGGTGGCCCCCACCACGGTGAACTCCAGCCGCTGGGCCGCGCCGAGATTGCCGGCGGTCACCTCGCCCACGTGCAGACCGATGCCATGGCGCAGCGGCTGCCGGCCCACCGCCGCCAGCTCCCGGTTGAGCGCCTGCAGGCCGCTCTGCATCGCCAGCGCCGCCCGCACCGCCGCGCGGGCCTCCTCGCGATCGCCGCGGCTGCGGGGCACGCCGAATTCCGCCATCACCGCATCACCAATGAACTTGTCGAGCAGGCCCTGCTCCGCCAGCACGGCGCTGGCCATCACCTCGAAGTAGCGGTTGAGCAGGGTGAAGAGCTCGGTGGCGGGCATGTCGACACTCAGCGAGGTGAACCCCACCAGATCGCTGAACAGCACCACGCAGCGGGCGCGGCTGCCGCCGACCTGGGTCCAGATCGGCCCGGGGTTGCGAAGGATGTCGTGCAGCAGGGCGGGCGAGACACGCCGCGACAGCAACTGGTGGAGGTAGGCCCGTTCGCGGCCCTCCACCAGCACCTGCCCCACCGCCAGTAGTCCCCCTCCCGCCACCGTGGCCAGCAGCAGGGCAGCCAGGGGCAACCGCAGCAGCGCTCCTGCCCAGAGCCCCCAGCCGGCCAGCAGCGCCATCGCGATCATCACCAACGTGATCAGCAGGGTGTGACCAGCGGAGCTGCTGCGGCTGAGCCACCACCAGGCGCCGATCCCCCAGAACAGCAGCAGCCCCGCCTCAATCGGCAATGGGAGCGTGTGCAGCCCCTGGCCTGACAGGGCGTTGGCGATCGCCACTCCCAGCACCTCGGTGCCGCTCTGGGGACCGAAGGGAGTTTCCTGCTGATCCCCCAACTCCGGGGTGGTGGCGCCGAACAGCACCGTGCGGCCGCGCCAGAAGCCGGGGGGAGTGTCAAGCACCTGCCAGGCGGGCACCCGAGCCAGGCTGCCGGAGGGGCCGATGTAATTCAGGCCCATCGGGGCCCGAGGCAGCGGCCGGTCGTTGACCAGAAAGGCCATCGGGCGCGGGTGGGGCAGCGGGAAACCGGCCAGGTGCTGGTCGAGCCAGGCCTGCCCCGGCACAGCCTCCGCCATCCCCTGCGGGGACTGGAGCAGGATCGTCAGCCCGGGTGCCCCGAGGCCATGCAGCGGCTTTGCCAGGACCACCTGCGCCACTCCCTGCCGTTCACTGCGCCCGTAGCGGACGGCCAGATGCACCCGTTCGCGCCAGGGCGCCAGAGCCGCCTGGAAGGCCGCGTCATCGGCCGGCCCGAACGGGCTGGGCTGGCTGTATTCAATGTTGACGAGCACTCTGGCCGCCCCCTGCTCCAGCACCCTGGCGATCACCTGCGCCTGCAGGGCCCTTCGCCAGGGCCAGGGGCCCATCTCCCGCCACAGCGGCGACGCAGCCCGGTCGGCCGGCCTGAGCAGGGCCGCGAGTTGGAGCGATTCAGCATCGATGGCCAGCAGCACTGGATCCGGAGGAGCCGAGCGGGTGCCGCGCAACCGGAACCAGAGCGCGGCGATCTGGCCATCGGCCAGCTGCAGGGCCTGGCCTGCGGGTGTGACCGGCTCATGATCCAGCCCAGCCAGCAGGGGCAAGGCCAAGGCGAGCCACCAGAGCCTCCGCCACCGACCCGGCCCGAGCAGCCTCAACGGTCGAGGCCTAGCTCGCGCTCGATCACCGGCAGGGTTGCCATCGGGGCGGAGAAGCCATTCATCAGCACACTGGTGCGGCGGCGCACGCGCGCCTCCTCAACGCTGAGCCGGCGGGGGCCCACCCAAGTGCCTGTGGTGGTGGCGGTGAGGATCTCTCCACTATTGAGAGTGAAGCGGCGGCCATCGCTGGCGCTCACCTGCACGGTTCCTTCCCAGCTCAGAAAATGAACTTCGCTGGGAAAATCCTCGATGAACACCGTGGTGCCCTGAATCGAGGCCGTTCCCACCCGGGTGCGAACCCTGAGGGGAAGGAGGCGGGTCCCGTCCGGATCGATCCAGGCAATGATCTGGCCGCGCTTCAGGGAGGGGCCGCCCGGATCGAGCCGCAGCAGGGCATCACCGCCGAGGCGGAAACTGCTGCCATCCGCCAGCTGCACCTGCATCCGACCCGGGCGCTGGGTGCGGATCTCCGTGCGGGACGTCAGCACCTGGCCCGCGTTGGCCTTCTGCTCCCTTCGGCCGGGAGGCTTGATGAAGGCGGGTCGCTCCGCCACATCGATCACCCGGGGCAATTGCACGGTGGCCGGGGCCCCGCCGGAAAGGCCTAACACCGCCACCAGCGACACACCGGTGAGAACAACTGCGGCGTAAGCCAGGCTGGCGGAGCGCGGCATCAAGCTCGCTGTTACGGCCCTCAGGATGAAGGCTCAGGGCTCGACGCGCCACACCTGATCAGCCGGGGTCCAATCGCTGAGCTCGGAGGCTTCGAACCAGAGGCCAATCTCGAAATCGGCGGTTTCCGCCGCATCAGAGCCATGAATCACGTTGCGGCCGATGTTCACGGCCAGATCGCCGCGGATCGTGCCCGGCTCCGCCTCCAGGGGCTTGGTGGCGCCGATCAACTTGCGGGCACTGGCGATCACACCATCGCCCTCCCATACCATCGCCACCACAGGGCCGCTGGTGATGAAGGCCACCAGGCCGGCGAAGAAGGGCCGTTCCCGGTGCACGCCGTAATGGCTCTCTGCCAGTTCCCGGCTGGGCACCAGCTGCTTGAGGCCCACCAGCTTGAAGCCCTTGCGCTCGAAGCGCCCCAGGATCTCGCCCACCAGCCCGCGCTGCACCCCGTCCGGTTTGATCGCGAGGAAGGTGCGTTCGGTGGCCATGGCAGTTGCTCTGGGGAATGGGGCCATCGTCCGCGCTGGGGCTGCCGCTTGGCAAGCAACCTCGATGCGGGCAGGCGCCATGCCATCGGCTGGACCTGTTTCTGCTGAGGTACCGAGCCCCGGCGGGGCCGGCGCTCGGCCTGCAGCGGGTGGTGGGCAGAGGAGGCGCCCGGGACGGGGGGCGTGGCCGCGTCCTCGGCTGGGAGCTGACGCCTGCGTCGCCCTGAACCTGGCCTGTTTCCGCTGACTAAGCTGCCTTGGGCCGCTTCTTTCCAGCCCCGTGCCCATGCCTGCTGAAACCGTTGCCGCCGCTCCGTCGGGCCTGGCCTGGAGCGTGGCCGACAGCAGCCGCCTGTACGGCCTGGAGGCCTGGGGGGATCCCTATTTCACGGTGAGCGCTCGCGGCCACGTGATCGTGCAGCCCCGCGGCGAGCGCGGCGGCTCGCTCGATCTGGTGGAGCTGGTGCAGGAGCTGCGGGGGCGCAACCTCAGCCTGCCGCTGCTGATCCGCTTCGACGACATCCTCGAGGACCGCCTCGAGCGGCTGCACGGCGCCTTCGAGCGCGCCATCGCCCAGTACGACTATGCCGGCCGCTATCAGGGCGTGTTTCCGGTGAAGTGCAACCAGCAGCGCCACGTGGTGGAGCAGCTGGTGGAAAGCGGCCGGCAGTGGCATTTCGGCCTGGAGGCCGGCAGCAAGGCGGAGCTGCTGATCGCGCTCTCGCTGGTGAACGATCCCCAGGCGCTGCTGATCTGCAACGGCTACAAGGATCAGCGCTACATCGAGACGGCGATCCTGGCCCGGCGGCTCGGCCGGCAGCCGGTGGTGGTGATCGAGCAGGCCGATGAGGTGGAGCGGATCATCAGCGCCAGCCGCGACCTGGGGGCGGCGCCGCTGATCGGTATCCGCGCCAAGCTGGCCACCCGCAGCACCGGCCGCTGGGGCAGTTCGGTGGGCGAGAAGGCCAAGTTCGGCCTGTCGGTGCCCGACCTGCTGGCCACGGTGGAGGCCCTGCGCGCCGCCGGCCTGCTGGGCGAGCTGCGCCTGCTGCACTTCCACGTGGGCAGCCAGATCAACGACATCGCCGTGCTCAAGGACGCCCTCCAGGAGGCGGGGCAGATCTATGCCGCGCTCACCCGGCTGGGGGCACCGATGGGCTACCTGGATGTGGGCGGCGGCCTGGGCGTCGACTACGACGGCAGCCGTACCGCCACGGCCGCCTCCAAGAACTACTCGCTGCAGAACTACGCCAACGACGTGGTGGCCACCGTGCGGGAGTGCTGCGACAGCGCGGGCATCGCCGTGCCGACGCTGGTGAGCGAGAGCGGCCGGGCCCTCGCCAGCCACTTCTCGGTGTTGGTGTTCGACGTGCTGGGGGCCAGCGGCCTTCCCGGCGCCGTGCCGGCGGCCAGCGGCGAGGAGGCCCTGATCCTGCGCAACCTGCGTGACACCCATGCGGGGATCGAGGCGGTGGCGGCCGCGGACCCCGCGGCGATCGCCCTGGCCCTGGAGCGGTTGCAGGAGGCCTGGAACGATGCCCTCAAGTTCAAGGACGACGCGATGGCGGCTTTTCGCCTCGGCTACCTGGGCCTGCCGGAGCGGGGCCTGGCCGAGCAGCTCACCTGGGCCTGCTGCCAGGCGATCGCCGAACGGCTGGCCCTGCTGCCGCCTGAAACGCCGATTCCCCAGGAGCTGCGCACCCTGCCGGCGGCCCTGGCCTCCACCTATTACGCCAACCTCTCGGTGTTCCGCTCGGCGCCTGACACCTGGGCGATCGATCAGCTGTTCCCCGTGATGCCGCTGCAACGGCTGGACGAGCGGCCGGGCCGGCTGGGCAGCTTCGCCGATCTCACCTGCGATTCCGACGGCAAGCTGGCCCGCTTCATCGACCGGGGCCAGGTGAAGACCCTGCTGGAACTGCACCCGCTGCGGCCCGGTGAGCCCTACTGGATCGGCCTGTTCCTGGCCGGTGCCTACCAGGAGGTGATGGGCAACCTGCACAACCTGTTCGGCAGCACCGATGCCGTGCACATCCGCCTGGCGCCCGGCGGCGGCTACCGGGTGGATCACGTGGTGCGCGGCGACACCAATGCCGAGGTGCTGCAGGCGATGGAGCACGACCCCCAGCTGCTGCTGGAGCGGCTGCGCATGGCCAGCGAGACGGCGATCGCCCAGGGGCAGCTGGGCATCGGCGATGCCCGCCGCCTGATGGATCACCTGGAAACCAGCCTGCGGCAGACCACCTATCTGCAGGCCCGCTGAACCACCGGCTCAGCAGGAGGCGGCAGGGCTGAGGTAGCGCTCGATGTCGACGTCATCGAGCTGCTCGGGCTTGAGGAAGGCCTCGGCGTCGGTGCGAGGCACCCCGGAGCGCAGGAGCACGGCGACCCGATCGGGATCTGAGTCGATGGGCAGGATTTCCACCAGCGCCTGCGCGTGTTGCGGCCGGCTGCGCTGTCTCGCAGCGAATCAGGCACTGGCCGGTTCAGGAGAGCGCCAACCTGGCAGCGATATGCACGGCGCTGAACGCCCAGAGCAACTTGCAGAGCAAGTGAAGGGTCTGGTCGAGGCCAAGCCTGTAGTAGCCCGCGCATTTCCCCCAGTCGATCAGGGCATGCACCAGCCACTCGGCCACACCCAGCCAGACGATTCCAGTGAGGAGGGTGACCAGAAAGCCATGGACGCCGGCGTGGGCGGTGAGCCACCACGACCAGGGGAGGGTGTGATCGCGGCCCCTGCATTTCTCCACTGCCATGCGATCGCTCTGGAGGGCGAAATCACCGACGAAGTGCCCCATCGCCAGCAACAGAAACAGCTCCAGACCCGAGAGGCTGTGCGCAAGGCCCGACAGCATGGCTGGCTCCGTCATCGCTACAGAAAATCAGCATGACGGCACGCCCTTCAGACGGCTCAGCAAGCGCAGACCCTGGCACGTTCAACGGGCGCAGAAGGTGGCCTGCAGCGCCAGCCGATCCACGGGTCCGGGCAGTTCGGCCGGATCAAAGCCCACGCTCTCGGCGGCAACGGCCTTCATCAGCATGGGGCGCATGCCGCCTTCGAGCACCACGCCCAAGGGGGTGACCGTGCGCAGGCCGATCGCGTCAGCCAGATCCCGCGCCTGGGTGAGGGCGTCCTGGTAGGCCCCCTTGAGCAGCTGGCGCCGGGCGGCCGCATCACCGCCCGCCGACGGCTGGGTGCTCACCGGGGCCAGCTGCACCCCCGGCAGCCCGCCCACCTGGCGGATCAGCGCCTGCAGCCGGGCCGGGGCGAGCTCGCCACTCACCTGCAGCCGGGCCTGGATCGCGGCTGGCTGCTGCTTGGTGGCCGGCCGTGACCAGGTGGTGGGCGAAGTGACCTCCAGCTCGCTCACCTGCAACGCCTGCAGGGCGGTGCGCACGGCCGCCAGCCGCGTCTGGAGCTGCGCCAGGGCGGCGTCGTTGCCGGGAGCTTCGGCCTGCAGCTCCAGGGAGAAGCGCAAGCGGTCGGCAGCCCGCTTCAGCTCGGCGCTGCCCCGCACCTCCAGCGTGGTGCCGTCGCAGCGAAGCGGCTGTGCCTGCGCCAGGGCCGGCCGCGCCAGTAACAGGCAGGCCGGCAGCAGGCAGGCAGCGGTGGTGAGAGCGGGGAGGGCGCGACGCATCGCAGGGCTTTCAGTGGGGCAGGGCGGTCACGCCCCTCTGAAGCTTGGGGCCTGAACGGCTGTTTGCCGCCTCCAGACGCATAGGGTCAGATCTTCGTGGTTCCCCGTCGGCATGACCCCTAGGGTGCTGCCGGCAGGCCCTCTCCTCGCGGGGCTGCACCCTCCGCCACCGCCCTCTCCCCATGCATCCGCTGCAGGTGTGGCTGATCGCCCTCAGCAGCCTGGCCCTGCTGCTGTTGGCCCGCAATCTCTGCAGAGCGGGGCGCTGGCCGGCATTTCCCCTGCAGCTGCCGGCGGTGGCCACTGTGGTGTGGGCGATCAGCCGCTCGCTGTCGCCGCTGGTGATGCCGCTGGGATACCGGCCCTGGTTCGCCCTGCTCGATGAGCTGGTGTTGATCTATGCCGCGATCCGGCTGCTGCTGTGGGTGGGCCTGGAGGTGCCGGCGGCCCTGAAGCTGTGGAACCGGCCACCGGAAATCCTGCTGCAGCTGCTGATGCTGACCAGCGGCACGGTGGCCACCGTGGTGGTGTTCAAGGAACTGGCCCGCTTCGACCTGCTCGGCCTGGTGACCACCTCGGCCGTGCTCACCGCCATGATCGGCCTGGCGGCCCAGGAACCGCTCAAGGATCTGTTCGCCGGCCTGGAACTGCAGCTCGATGAGCACTTCCAGCAAGGGGATTTCGTCTGGCTCGAAGATGGCACCGCCGGCGTGATCGTGGAGATCAACTGGCGGGACACCTGCCTGCGGGATCTCACCGGCACCCTGGTGATCGTTCCCAACACCAAGATCACCTCCGAGGTGGTGCGCAACCATGGCGCCTTCGGCTTCATGGGCAACCGTTTCAGCATCGGCCTCGATTACGCCTTCCCCACCACCCAGGCCAGGCAGCTGCTGCTGGAGAGCGTGCGTCAGCATCCGCGCGTGCTGGCGGAGCCGGAGCCGATCGTGTGGGTGAAGGAGTTCGCCGACAGCGCGATTCTCTACGACATCGTGGTGTATCAGGCTCCCGGTGGTCTGGCCGCTCAGCTGTCGCTGCGGAGCGATCTGCTCGAACAGATCTGGTACCGGCTCGAGCGCGCAGGGCAGAGCATTCCCTATCCCGTGCGCGAGCTGCGACGCCAGGCTCCGCAGGGGAAGACGAGCCAGCCGGTGAGCAGCGCCGAGGCGGAGCGCAGGCGCCTGCTGGGACTCAATCCACTGTTCAAAGCACTCAATGAGGAAGAGATTGATCGCCTCGCCAGCCACATCCGCTGCGTGCGCTATGCCGCGGCAGAGGTGATCGTGCGCGAAGGGGATCGGGGTGGGGCGATGTATCAGGTGGTGAAGGGGAGTGTGGATGTGTGGAAGCAAAAACCTGGGGAAGCGCCGATTCACGTGGCCAACCTGGAGGCGGGCGCCCTGTTCGGCGAAATGGCGATGCTCACCGACAGCACGCGCAGCGCCACGGTGCAGGCTCAGGAGGAATGCCTGCTGCTGGAGGTGAACCGCGAGCACATCGGTCCGCTGCTGCAGGACAACCCAGAGCTGATGGAGCGCCTGGCACAACTGGTGAGCGGCCGCCGGGCCGAGCTGGAGGGGCTGGAGCAGGCAAGCCGGCTGGCCCAGCAGAACCAGTTGCTGCGCGCGATGCAGCAGCTCTTCACCACGCTGGGCTTCACCGCGGAACGCCCGGAAGCGGCTGCCGGGGATGCAGCCGCAGACCGTGCTGAAGCGGGCCGCGGCCAAGCAACAGTGGGCGAACGCAGTGGAACTGCCGATGGACCAGAAGGTGGAGCGGCCGATCGCCCCTGAGACAGAGCTGCCATTCAGAAGCGGGCGTCTGGGTCGGATGAAGGCCTTTGAGGCGAGGCCATGCGGTCGGATCAGGAGCGCCGCTACCTCAGCGCCTTGGGAAAGAGCAGGAAGCGGCTCGATGCATTTCTAGTTGCCCGCTCAGCCCAGGGCGGCGGCCAGGGCGGCGCGCGCCTCATCGAGCGCCGCCGGCAGGGCGGCGCCGTCGAGGG
>NZ_JAGQBN010000026.1:0-26995 GCF_024345655.1 Synechococcus sp. Lug-A
GCTGCACGTTCGTCACTCCCTCCAAAGGCAGCGCTTCCGCGCTCTCCTCCTTCAGTCATGACGCAGCAAAAGCGTCAGTTCCTAAACTTTTTAGTTGTCCAGGTGCGCCTCCCCCTTCTTCAGGGTTCGGCTCTCGCGGCTTCCTCAGCCGCTTTCAAAACTTACAGCATCGTCGGCTCGCGCCTCCTTCTCCGTAAGCCCTGCAGCGCTCGCCTCTCGGCTCCCGCGCAGTCCAAAAAACTAGCACACAAACTCACCCCCCCGCTTCAACCAAGGCCTCCGCCCATGGCGCGAATCGTGCCAGCTGCTCGCTATTGCTCGCCGCAAGCACCGGAAAGTCTGTGCTCGCAAGGCTTTCGCCTGCTACTAGAGCGGTGGGACTGCGTTGCAGCCACTGCAGAGAGCAGCCCAGCTCTGTAAGCACAAGCCAGGCCGCGGCCAGATCCCAGATCTTGGGCGTGGCCTCCAGAGCTGAGACGGTCTGGCCCATTGCCACGCTGACGAGGTTCAAGCTGGCCACACCGAGCAGGCGGATCTTGCCGGGAAACCTGCGGTCGGGGAGCTTCTGCAGCACGCCGATCGACCGGCTGCACAGGGACGCACAACCGGTCTGCAGCTGCTGGGTGGACGGCGGCAAGAGACGTTTGCCGTTACGCCACGCTCCCTGGCCCCGGACCGCCACGATGCGTTGTCGCAGCGGAGGGACATCAAGGAGGGCCAACACGGGAACTCCCGCCTCGAAGCGGGCCATCGAAATGGCCCAGTAAGGGATGCCCGCCGCAAAGTTGGTGGTGCCATCAAGGGGATCCACCACCCAGAACGCCTCTGTGGCAGGGACAAGATGCCTCCCCTCCTCGCTCAGCACCCCTTCGCCGGGATAGAGCTCAGCCAGGCCCTGCACCAGGGTCTCGTCACTCCAGCGATCGCAGGCGGTGATCAAGCTGCCATCGGCCTTGGCTTCGAATGCCATATGGCCAAAATCGTTGCGTTGCCGCTCTGCCACCGCATCAAGCAGGGAGTTGAGCCGCAGCGCATCCGCCGGCAACGCGTGGGCAAAGGTCATCCGAGCTCCATGGCAAGCACCTGGGTGAGGCTGCGGCTGGTGTCCTCGCGGAACCGGTGCAGATTGACGCGGCTGAGCATCAGCAAGGCAGCCAGTGCGACCAGTGCCTCGATGCCCAGCACAAGAGCGAAGGGGGGGAAGGGTCCCTGCAAAGGGAAGAGTGCTCGACCAAGGTCGAGCAGGCCACCACCGAGCAACTTGGCGATGGCCCGGGACAATGCCTGGGCCAGGCCCCACACCCCGACAAAAGTGCCGGCCGCCTCGGGCAGGGTGAGATCAAGCATCAGGCAGAGCGCACTGTTGGTTCCGATGCCGGAAGCCAGGCCGAACAGGATCATCAGCCCTTGCAGAACTGCCACACGGGCGGTGAAGCCGGCCAGCAGCAGCAGCAATAAGGAGATCAGGATCAGTCGACAGCCAAGGCGGGCCGCCGCGAATTTGCCTAGACGCGGCACGATCCACAGACCGGCCAGGATCAGACCCACCAATGTGCCGGACCCCCAGAGCGCATTGAGTGACGCGGTGGCGGCGATGGGCATGCCGAACACATCAGCTCCATAGCTCTCCAGGATCGGGTCCTGGAGGAACAGGGCCAGGGTGAAAAGAATCAGGAAGGTGAAGAAGATCGCCACCTGCGCGCTTGATCGGATCAGACGCCAGGCCCGCGACAGGGTGATGGCGTCGTCGCGATCGGCGGCGCTGCTCAGTGATTCACCAGCCCGGGCGGGCTCGATCCCCCAGGTGGCCACGAGCGTGAGCAGGAACACCAGCCCGGCCGATCGCAGCATGAATGGCCCGAGAACCGTTTCGAGGGTGGCTCGATCTGTGATGCCATCGAGGCCGCGGAGGCTCAAAGAAATGGCAATGGCACCGATCACAATGCCGATGGTGAGCATGCACCAGATGATGCTCACGGCCCGGGGGCGTTCCTGCTCCTGGGTGCGGTCGATCACCAGGGCGAGATACGGGGTGGTGGCCATCGACACCGCCAGCCCATAGAAGGCAAACAGCCCGCACAACAGCACCACCCCCAGCAGAACCCCCTGGCCGTCAGCGCTGTCCATGGCCTCCGCCAGGCGGAAGATCAAGGGAACCACCAACACCGCCAGAGCGCAGAAACAAGCGCTGCCCGCCCAGATGTAAGGCGTGCGATGCCGGCCGGCGATGGCGTGGCGATCGGAAATCTGGCCGAAAAGGATGCGCGACGGGGCAACGAACTGCTCGAAAGCCAGTGCTCCGCCCACCAACAAACCGGGGAAGCCCAGTTCGCTGAGCATGATCCGGTTCAGCAGACCGGCAAACACAACCGCGAGAAAACCGAGCGATCCCTGGAACAGACCCAACCGAATGGTGGTGACGAACGAAAGGCCTGGCCGCGCCGTCGCTGCTTGGGTCATCCGGGTGGTCGGCGACGACACCGTGACCCTATCAACGGAACCAAGTCAGCCAAAAGGGAAGTGGCGATCAGGGGGAAAGCGGTGCTGCGCCACCGGGCCCTCGGACCTCCGCCTGACAGGCAGGTTGGAGCGGCTGGGGATCGATTGGAATCTGGGTGGCGGGATCGACGGCCGGCTTGACCGCTTTTAATGCCGGAGGCTTGCAGAAGGCCACCTGATCAAGGCCCGTACGACGGCGCAGTTCCGCCAAGCGCTTGTTGTAGTCGGTGACGGCGGTGGCGTACCTCACCTCCGCCTGGGTGAGGTCGCGCTGGCTGTCGACCACTTCCCGCTGGGTGGTGACGCCGGCTTGAAACCGCAGCCTGGCCAACCGCAGCGCTTCACGGGAAGAGATCACCTCCCGGGACGTGGTGGTGATGTCGCGGTTGTTCTGCAGCAGCTGATAGAAACTAGTTTCCACCTCAAAGCGGATGGCATCCCTCCGGCTGGCGAAATTGAAGCGGTTCTGCTCCGCAGCCTGCTTCTGCTGACGGAACTCGGCGGCAGCGCGTCCGCCATCGAAGAGCGTCCAGCGAAGATTCAGACCAATGGCGTTGTCAATAGAGTAGGAGAAATTGTCGAAGTTGATCGACTGACCCTCCGGGACGTTGGTCTGACCATTGCTGCGATCCCAGCCAAAGTTATTGACGATGCTTAAGAATGGCTGCGTTGCACCGAGGGAAGCGTTGGCATTGCTGTTCGCAATCGAGATGTCGAGCAACACTTGATCGAGCTCCTCGCGGAACGCAAAAGCCGCCACGATGCTCTCCTGCAACGAGGGAATCCAGGTGGCAAGAACCCGCGCAGGCTCCTTGGCCGTCGGGGTGATGTCTTGAGGGAGGTCGAGCAGAGCGGCCAGGCTGCGGCGGGCAATCGACTGGGAGGACAACTGGTTGGTGAGTAGCTGCTGGTCGCGGGCAAGCTGGGTTTCAGCCTGAAGCACATCCAGCTTGGTAGAGACACCCGCTTGGAACCGTGCACGAGCATCCTTAAGGCTGACAAGGGAGGCCCGCACAGACTCCTGACCGATCCTCACACCCTCGTCGCTGAGCTGAAGGTCGAAATAAGCCTGGGCAGCCTGCAAACGAAGATCTCGTAGGGCAATCAGGTATTGGTTCTGCGCTTTCTCGAAGGAATCGCGTGCTGCGGAAATCTGGGGAACCCGCTGCGGATTGATCAGATCCCAATTGATGCCGATATTCATCGAGGCACCGATCCGGGCACCAATGGTGGCACCGGTAGGAGCAAACAGTCCGGTGGCGGAGTTCTGGAAGCTGTAGTTATTACGGAGTGACGGGAAGTTGTTCTGGGTGGTGAGGTTGATTGTGGGATACCAGGCCGATATCTGAGCCCTGAGATTGGACTGCGCCTGCTCAACCTGTGACGCCACTGCCTTGAGGTTGGGGTTGTTCACCTCTGCCAGGGTTTCCACCTCCTGCAGGCCCAATGGACGGAGCTGCTGGATTCTCACTTGGGAAGGAAGATCCGGGAGTGCAAGCGGCGGGGGGGCAACCAACGGTTGCAGCGCTTCGGGCAACTGGCGAGCAGCCGGTGCAAGCACCGAGGGATCGGACAGCGGGCGCTCCCCCTTCAGCTCGGTAGCAGTGGGCAGGGCGCCAGAGCCGGCAGTGGAAGGCTGGGCAGGAGACGGAGCAGTGCCCGCAGCCTTGGAGCTTGGCTCAGCGGTGGTGGTGGGTTTCTGAGCAGTGGTGTCTGGGCCAGAAGGAAGGACTGAGGTGCTCTGTGCGAGGGATGGACGGGCGCCCAGCGGAAGGAACACCATCCCTGCCAGAGCACACGAAGCAAGGAGGGAGGGGCGCACGCGTCGTGAGACCTGATAACCAGCTGAGTTTAAGGAGGATGGGCAAGAGCGCCGACGCAGACAGACACGAAATCATCTGCCCCATCCACGACCCGGATCGGCACCCCCAGACGGTCTTTGATCGCAAAAAGGGGGAGGTCGTCGAGGAACACCGGCTCTCCCTGCCGCAGCATCACCCCGGGTAGCAGAAGCATGTCGCCGAGATCCGCCCCGGCCAGCCCCGCCAACACATCTGAACCCGTTAAGAGGCCGGTGACCACCAGATCCTGCCCCCAGTAGGGGCTGGGCAAGCCGAACAACTGCAACGTCAACCCCTGCACTGCGTTGAGCCGCTCCACCACAGGCGAGAGCGCACCGGCCACAAGTCCACCCACCACCCAACTGACACGCCGTGGAACGGCGAGGCGCTTCGGCAGGGAGGTGGTGGCCCGATCCAGCGCTTCGAGGAAGGCGCGAATGCTGCCGACGCCGTTTTCCTGCTGCGGCAGATCCTCGTAGTTGAGGCGCTCCGGCAGCGGCTGACCGGCCATCAGGTACCACTCATCGGACAGCCAGGCGAAACGAGTGTCGAGCTGCTGCTGGAAACCCTGCTGCAGCCGCTCCACCAGGGCGATCACCCTCCCGGCACAGGCAGGATCAACAGGCCTGAGGCCATCACCACTGGGGCGGAAGCGGGTGAGGCCAACGGGCACGACTGCGGCAGAGAGCACGGCAGGCCAGGACCCCGACGCAAACCCCGCCAGATCCTTGAGGGTGCGCTCGAGGGCAGGGCCATCGTTCAGGCCAGGGCAGACGACCACCTGGGCATGGATCTGCAGGCGACGTTCGGCGAACCAGACGAGCTGTTCCAGCAGCAAGCCCGCACGTGGATTCACCAACAGGCGGCTGCGCAGAGCCGGATCGGTGGCGTGGACGGAGACGAACAACGGCGACAGCCGCTGCTGTTCGATCCGCTCCCAATCGGCGGCAGTGAGGTTGGTGAGGGTGAGGTAAGAGCCGTACAGAAAGCTGAGGCGGTAATCGTCGTCCTTGAGGTAGAGGCTGCCGCGACGCCCCGGCGGCTGCTGGTCGATGAAGCAGAAGGGGCAGTGGTTGTTGCACTGCCGCAGGCCATCAAACAGCGCCTCGGTGAAGCCGAGCCCAAGCCCCTCATCAGCCTCCTTCTCCAGCTCCACCCGATGACGCTCGCCGCCAGGATCCTCCACTTCAAGCACCAGCTCCTCTTCGCCCACCAGTACCTGCAGATCGATCAGGTCGCGTGGACGCACTCCATTGATGCTCAGCAGCCGATCACCGGGTTGGAAGCCCAGGTCTTCGCCGATCGAACCGGGCTCCACAGTGGCCACAACGGCGGGCTGGGGCTGACGGCCCGGGGTGGCATCGGCCAACGCCAGGCCGGCGGATGGTTCGTTCCACATCGGGCGGTGGGCATCAGGCTCCAGTGTGGAACCCAGCAGGGGTGGCTGGTGGGCCAGGTCGCGAGGGCTCTGCTGGGCACGCGGGGTTGCTCTTTGCAGCAACGCTCCTGCCGGCTGCCGTCAATTGAGCAAGGCCGGGGCCGCCTGACGAGCCCAGACCAGCAATGCGACGCCGAAAACGAGCCGGTAGGCCACGAACACCCAGGTGCTGTGGGCCTGAAGGAAACGGAGCAACCAGGCGATCGCCAGCCAGGACACCACCGCCGCAGAGAGGATTCCGACCAGCAAAGGCAGCGGGCCCAGCGAGGCGCTGGCGGCAAACGCCGACTTCAGCTCCACCAGCCCGGCCAGGGTGATCGCCGGTATGCCGAGTAAAAACGAGAAGCGCGCGGCGGCAGGGCGCTGCCAGCCATCGAACAGCGAGGCCGTGAGGGTGCTGCCGGATCGGGACACGCCGGGGATGATGGCGAGCATCTGGGCAAGCCCGACCACCAGGCCATCAACGGGACGCACCTGGGGCAGTTCCTTGCGGCGACGGCCGACCACTTCGGCACAGGCCAGCAACAGCGCCATCACGATCGAGACGATCGCAATCGAGGGGATGCTGCGCAGCACGGAGGTTTCGTAGCCGCTCCAGAAGCGCTTGATGGCGCTTCCGGCGGCCACGATCGGCAAGGTTCCAACAGCCATGGCCAGTCCAAGTCGGGCGGACGGATCACGCCATTGCCCATGGCGGAAGGCCCGGGACATCCCCACCCCCACATCCAGCAGATCGCGGCGAAAGTAGAGCACCACGGCGGTAATGCTGCCGAGCTGGATCACGGCCGTGACGGCGACGCCGGGATCACCCCAACCCAGCAGCACGGGCACGACCTTGAGGTGGGCGGTGCTGCTGATCGGCAGGAATTCGGTCAGTCCCTGGACCACACCCAGCACAAGGGCCTGCCAGCAGGCCTCCAGCAGTCCCGGTGCCTGGGACGGAAGGACAGGAGGCATGGGGACGGTCGTCAGGACATGACGTGACCTTATGGCGGGCGGCTCCCGCCAGCCACCCAGCAATCCCCTAAGGTTGGCAACCTTTCTTCATACGTACAGGTGCCCGGGGTTTCGCTCTACCTTGCCCGCGTCTCAACCCTGGAGCGATCCCCCGAGGTGGTTCTGGCTCTACCACGGTCATCGAGGGGCACCTGGCCAGCGAAGCACTCCCCTGCCACTCGCGAGCTGCGCTGGCTCCTGCCGGTCGCCGTGGGGATGCTCGTGGCCCTGCCGGTGTTTCTGCAGGCGCCATGGGTGCGGTTGCATCCCACCAGCGCCACCGCCTTCACAACCGTGCTGCTGAGCGCCGGGCTGTTGCTCGGCTGGCGCGGCCAGGGCCAGTGGCGCGAACTGGGCGGCGTGCTGGTGGGCTTCAGCGGCAGCTGGCTGGCTGGTTGTCTGTTCTGGGGGTGGTTCCGTCTGCACCCGGCCTGGCATCTGCCGGTCGAAGCCTTCGCTGTGCCAATCGCCTGGGCCGGACTCTCGACCCGCTGGCGGAGCGCCGGGGCTTTCTACCTCGCCTCCCTGCTGGGAACGGCCTGCACGGATGGCGCCATGCTGCTCACGGGCGTGATGCCCCTCTGGCCCCAGGTGCTTCAGGCACCAGCCGAGCAGGCGCCCGAGCTGCTGCGCAAAGCCGCGGAGCTCGTGTTGCAGCCGCTGGCGCTGATCGAAATCGCCACGATCGCCACCGGGCTGATCCTGCTTGGGCGGCGCTGGTGGCCGCAGGGAGCCAGTGGTCGGGTGGCGGCAGCCGCCTTGATCACCACCCTCGCGGTTGATGGGATTTTCCTGGGTGCAGCGCTGTTGAGCCCGCACCTGAGCGGACTGATCTGATCCCACCTGCTGAGCGGCTCCGGCTGGGCCTTTCAAGCAGGGCCAAGGCCAGGGAGGTCTGATCTGGAGCGAAGCCTCCCGCCCGTTCATGGGCCGATTGAAGAACTGCAAAAGCCAGGGGGCTGCGGTGCAGGGATCGCAGTGGGCCGCTGTAGCGTTGCCGCGGTGCCGACCGGCTGCCTCAACAGGAGATTTTCGATGAAACGGGTGGTTGCCTGGCTGATGAGTGGTGTGCTTCTTGCGGGCCTGCTGATGGCCATGGCTCTGCCCCCTGCGGCCTTCGCTGATGCCCCGCGCAACGTGGCGGACGACAAGATCGCCGCTGCCGTCGGGAAGGTGGACCTCAACAACTCTCCGGTCCGTAGCTTCCAGCAATTCCCTGGGATGTACCCCACGCTGGCCGGCAAGATCGTGCTGGGCGGCCCTTACGAATCCATTGACGACGTGCTCAGCCTTGACCTCACGGAGCGCCAGAAGGAGCTGTTTGAGAAGTACCGCGATAACTTCACGATCACTCCTCCTTCCATTGCCCTCAACGAAGGCTTTGACCGCATCAACAATGGTGTCTACCGCTGATCCAGCTCTCTTCTGATTCCCATCTGGCCGCCGGGGTTCATCCGGCGGCTTTTTTGTCGTTCCGTTGACTGCATCGACCCCCAGGCCGTCGTCTTCCCAGCCACCGCTGGCGACCACCTGGGATGTGGTGGTGGTCGGCGGGGGCGCTGCCGGCCTGATGGCCTGCCTGGAGCTGCCGAGTGAACTGAGGGTGCTGCTGCTCAGCAAAGAGCGGGGCCCGCGCTCGGCCAGCCGCTGGGCGCAGGGGGGTATCGCCGCCGTGACACGCCCCGAGGACAGCTTTGCCAGCCACCGGGAGGACACACTCAAGGCCGGTGCAGGGCTCTGTGATCCTGCGGCCGTGGAGTTGCTCGTTCATGAAGCCCCCCGCTGCGTGGAACGCTTGCTCCAGCTGGGGATGGATTTTGATCGGGATGGCGCCAGCCTCAGCACAACACTTGAAGCAGCCCACAGCCATCGCCGCGTGCTGCACGCCCAGGACCGTACCGGCGGCGCCCTGGTGGATGCGTTGGAGCGGGCGGTTGAGCGGCGTGCCCTGCTGGTGCGTTGCCAGGGGGTGATGGCGCTGCAGCTCTGGGTCGAAGCCGGCCGTTGCCAGGGGCTGCAGGTGCTGGAGGGCGACCAGGTGCGCTGGCTGCGTGCAGGGGCCGTGGTGTTGGCCAGTGGCGGCGGCGGACATCTGTTCGAGAAAACCACCAATCCCAGCCAGGCCACCGGCGACGGCGTGGGCATGGCCTGGAGGGCGGGAGCCCAGGTGCGTGACCTGGAGTTCGTTCAGTTCCACCCCACGGCGCTGATGCTCCCCGGCGCTCCTCACTTCCTGATCTCTGAGGCCGTGCGGGGTGAAGGCGCCAAGCTGCTCGACAGGCAGGGCCGCAGCCCAGTGCGCGCCCTGGCGGGCGGGGATCTGGCGCCTCGCGACCAGGTCAGCCGGGCGCTGGTGCGCACGATGCACGAGCAAGGTGTGGACCACCTCTGGCTCGATCTGCGCCCCATCGGCGGCGCACGGATGGAGAAGCAGTTCCCCACGATCCTGGCCCGTTGTCGCCAACTGGGCCTTGAACCGGCCGATGCACCGATCCCGATCGCTCCCGCGGCCCACTACTGGATGGGAGGCGTCAGCACTGACCTCAACGCCGCCACCAGCCTTCCTGGCCTGTATGCCGTGGGGGAAGTGGCCTGTACGGGGGTGCATGGGGCCAACCGACTCGCGAGCAACTCGCTGATGGAATGTCTTGTGTTCGCCCGCCAGTTGAGCCGGATCCAGCTGAACGACACCTTCACGGCACCGCGCCCAGTTACTGCACGAAGTGGAGCTCCGGGGGCGATGTTGTTCTCCGGCTCTGTGGGAAGCTTCGGGGGCAACGGGGCCGGGCCCGCCGGCGTGAGCCCCGGGCTCAGCCGCGGTGTGAGCGCTGAAACGATTGCCGCTCAGGTGGCGTCGCTGCGACGCCGCTGCTGGCGGGTGGCCGGCGTTGAGCGACGCGGCACGGCCCTGCGTCAGGGCCTGGCGGCGATCCAGGAGCAACGCAGCGCGATGGAGAGGCTGGCTCTGCTGGCCGAGGTGGCGCAGCTGGCGCCTTCAGATCAGCTGGAACTTCCCGCTGATCAGCTGGGGCTGATCCGACCGCTGCAGGATCTGCTGCGGCAGCTGGAACTGGGAGAGCTGTTGATGGAGGCCGCCCTCTTTCGCACCGAAAGCAGGGGGGGGCATTTCCGCACCGATTGCCCCGGCTCCCAACCCTTCTGGCAACGCCACACCGTGCAGCAGCAGGGGCAGACAATCAGCACGGCGCCACTGGAGAAGGCCCTGGCCCTTGGCTCCTAGCTGTTCAGCCCCCTGGCCTCAGCACCTCGAGCTTCAGGGACAGCAAGGGGAGCTTTGCTTTGGGGACAGCTCAGCAGTTGGTGGGCGGAGCCACCGCTCAGAAGTCAGGATCAAAAGTCAGTCGGTCCGGTGTAGCCAGAGGCATTGGCAAGGCCGGCGAGCGGCTTCACGCCGGATGTGATCTGGCCGCGGATCTCCCAGGAGGGGAAGCCCTGCACGTTCTTCTCCTTGCAGAGGGCGGTCTGGCTGTTGGCGCCATCGGGGGCGCACTCAATGATGGTGAGCGATTTGGTCGCCTCCTTGCCGAACAGCTCCTTCTGCTCGTGGCAGTGGGGGCACCAATAGGCCGAATACATCACCGCTCCCTCCGCCTTCAGGTGCTTGGCGAGGGCGATTGTGGCCGGCGTGCTGGGCCGGACCACCTCGGGGGGCATGCCCTGGGTGCTGAGGGCAGCCGGACGGTCGACGGAGGCGGCCCAGCCGAGGCCCGCCAGACCCACCACCAGCAGCACCAGCACACCGCGGAACACCAGCTGGCCAGGATCCTCCCAATCACCACCGATCAGGCTGAGCACCAAGGCTGAAACACTCAGCAGCGCGGAGAGCACGCAGAAGAAACAGAAGGCCTGGATCTTGAAGATCAGCAGGCCCATCAGCACGAGGCTGAACACCGACATGGCGCCGCTCAGCAGGAACAGGCCCCACCAGCTGCGACTCTGCAGGTCGCTGCCACGCTCGCCGCGCACCACCAGCGGCACCACCGCCAGCAGCAGCAAGGCCGCGTAGGCCAGAAAACCGAACAGGGAGAGGGGTTGGCCGAACAGGCTGCCCCAGACGCTGCTGAGCACCTTGTCGCAGCCATCCCCACCACCAGGACAGCTGAGGGGGCCGATCAGGCCCCAGCGCTTGAGGGTGATGGCACCGGTATCAATCACACCGACCGTGGCCAGCACGGCAATGGCCACCCGCGCCCAGCGGGTGCCCGATTCACCGCGGCGACGGCTACTGAGTCGGCTGGTAAGACGGGAGGGGGTCAAAGGACTGACGCTCGCTGCAGCGATTGTGGCAGCTTCCGTTTCGGGGCGCCCACCGGCGGGCCGGAGGTCACCACCCGCCCATCTGGGCGCGGGGCGTGTGCCGGCGAACGGCTCTTCTCCCATAGGGTGTTCCTTTGGCCCTTCGACGGCCCCGGTCTTCCCTCCCCCATGCGCCAAGCCGCCGTCAGGGCCGGCATCGATTCCTCGCTGGTCGGTTCCGCCCCTTCCCTCGCTCCGGATTCGCCGGCCGGCGCTCCTGTGGAGGCCAGCCGTCCGCCCACCGTGGCCTTCGCGCACCTCGGCTGCGAAAAGAACCGGGTGGACACCGAGCACATGCTCGGCCTGCTGGCAGAAGCCGGCTATGGCGTCAGCGCCGATGAGAGCGAGGCCTCGGTGGTGGTGGTGAACACCTGCAGCTTCATCCAGGACGCCCGCGAAGAATCAGTACGCACCCTGGTGGAGCTGGCCGAGCAGGGCAAGGAACTGATCATCGCGGGATGCCTGGCCCAGCACTTCCAGGAGGAACTGCTGGATGCCCTGCCGGAAGCCAGGGCGATCGTGGGCACCGGCGACTATCAGCACATCGTGGAGGTGCTGCGGCGGGTGGAGGCAGGCGAACGGGTGAACCGGGTGAGCGCCACCCCCACCTTTGTGGCCGATGAGCACCTGCCCCGGTATCGCACCACCTCGGAGGCGGTGGCTTACCTGAAGGTGGCCGAAGGCTGCGACTACCGCTGCGCCTTCTGCATCATTCCCAAGCTGCGCGGCGATCAGCGCTCCCGCACGATCGAGTCGATCGTGGCGGAAGCGCAGCAACTGGCGGCTCAGGGGGTGAAGGAGCTGATCCTGATCAGCCAGATCACCACCAATTACGGCCTCGACCTCTACGGGCGTCCGCAGCTGGCGGAGCTGCTGCGCGCCCTCGGCGAGGTGGAGATTCCCTGGATCCGCGTGCACTACGCCTACCCCACGGGCCTGACGCCCCCGGTGCTCGCCGCCTACCGGGAAGTGGCCAACGTGCTGCCCTACCTGGATCTACCCCTACAGCACAGCCATCCGGACGTGCTCCGAGCCATGAACCGCCCCTGGCAGGCGAACGTGAACGGCGACCTGCTGGATCGCATCCGCGAGCTGCTGCCCGAGGCGGTGCTGCGCACCACCTTCATCGTGGGCTTCCCAGGCGAAACCGAGGAGCACTTTGAGCACCTGCTCCACTTCGTGACCACGCAGCGCTTCGATCACGTGGGGGTGTTCACCTTTTCGCCCGAGGAGGGAACGGCGGCCGCCGATCTGCCCGATGCCGTGCCCGCCGCCGTGGCCCAGGAGCGCCGAAACCGGCTGATGGAAGCGCAGCAGCCGATCGCCGCCGAACGCAACGGCGCCTGGGTGGGGCGGATCGTCGATGTGCTGATCGAGCAGGAGAACCCTGCCACCGGCGAACTGATCGGACGTTGCGCCCGTTTCGCGCCCGATGTGGATGGCGATGTGCGGGTGAAGCCGGGCGAGGGCGGCCTGACCGCCTCCCCGGGCCAGATGGTGCCCGTGCGGATCACCGCGGCCCATCCCTACGACCTGGAAGGGGAAGTGGTGGGCTCGGCGGCAATAGTGCTTCAGGCCCGAGCCTCGCGCGGCAGCAGCGATTGAAGGGCTGGATCCGGCGGCATCAACGCACCACCTTCCTGATCGCTTCAGGGTTGAGCACGGCCGGATCCTTCGCCGGCCTCACGGCCAAGGCCTGGATCCTGATGGACAGCACACGCAACCCCTTGCTGCTGGCCGTCAATTTCGCGGCGCTGGCCCTGCCCAGCCTGCTGGTGAGCGGCCCGGCCGGGGTGCTCACCGACCGCCTCGGCAGTGAGCGGATCCTGGTGCTGTCCCAGTGGGGGCTGGTGGTCGGCGCTGCCCTCGGGGCGATCACCATTCCCCTGCTCACCGGCACGGCCCAGGTGGCACTGTTGATGCTGAGCACGCTCGTGGTGGGGCTCGCCAGCGCCTTTGAGCTCACGGCGCGCCAGAAGTACTGCGCCCTGCTGGTGGAGGAGCCACAGCAGCTGGCCCCCTATCTGGCCAGTTTCGCGGTGGTGTTCAACGTGGGGAAGCTGGTGGGTCCACCGGTGGGAGGCATGTTGCTCGCCCTGAGTGGTCCGACGGCCACGCTCACGATCGATGCCGCCTCCTATCTGCTGCCGATCGCCACGGTGGTGTGGTTGCTGGCACCGCACCGGGACGCGGAGCAGCGCAGTGGCGGTGGTTCGGGCTCCAGCCTGGGAACTGCCTGGCGGGAATGCGGGTCGCCGCTGCGCCACGTGCTGGTGTTCACCGGGCTGGCCTGCCTGGCGGTGTTCTTCCATCCGGGGCTGGCCCCGTTGATCGCCGCAGAGGTGCTGGGACCAAGCCCCCAGGAGCTCGGCCTGTTCACCAGCGTGCTGGCGGCCGGCAGCATCTGCGGAGGATTGCTGCTGCAGCGCCACAGCGCCTGGCTCAGCCGCCGCCCTTCCCTGCTGCTGGGTGGCGCCACACTGCTCACGGCCCTGGGCCAATTGCTGATGGCCGCGCCGCTGGGCAGCGGCTTCCACTTGCTCACCACCTTCCTGATCGGTGCCGGTACCGCCTGCCTGCTGGCAGGGAGCAGCCTGATCACGCAGGTGGCTGCCCCGGTGGTGCTGCGCGGCCGCATGGCCGGGCTGGCTCAGATCGCCTTTCTTGGGGGTGGGGGCCTGAGCGGTCTGCTGGCCGCGGCCCTCAGCCTGCGGGTGGGACTGCCCGCCACATTCGCCCTGATGGGGTCGGTGGGACTCACACTTGCCGTGCTGGAACTGGCCCGAGGTCGGGGACGGCTGCTGCTCCAGGAGGCCTGAGGGGCCTCAGAGCCGCTGACTGCCTTGAACTGCTGAAGGCTGTGGAGTCGCCTCAGATCAGCTTGATGCCGCGCAGCACGGTGGTAAGCGCGAAGGCGGTGACCAGACCACCAGCCACGAGACCCAGATAGAGCGCAATGCCCATGGCGATGGATGCGAAATCGTCCACCCATTAGAGCAGAACAAGCCTTCTTCCTTGAGGAGCCCCTAGGGTGGCTGCTACTCACGGCAGTTCCCTGCCGCCTCCAGCGGCGTGGGTTTCGTGTCTCCCCCTCACCCGGAACGGCATGCGCGCCCTGCTCATCTACCCGGAATTTCCCAAGACCTTCTGGAGCTACGAGAAGATCCTCGAGCTCGTCAATCGGAAGGTTCTGCTTCCCCCACTCGGCATGGTGACTGTGGCGGCCCTGTTGCCGCAGCACTGGGAGTTCAAGCTGGCCGACCGCAACGTGCGCGAGGTGACCGAGGCGGAGTGGGCCTGGGCCGAGCTGGTGATCATCTCGGGGATGATCGTGCAGAAGGCCGACATGGCCACCCAGATTGCCAAAGCCAAGCAGCGGGGCCTGCCGGTGGCCGTGGGCGGCCCCTTCGCCAGCTCCACACCCGACGCACCTGAGCTCGATCTCGCCGACTTCAAGGTGCTTGACGAGGGGGAGATCACCCTGCCGATGTTCATCGAGGCGATCGAAAGCGGCGCCTCCAGTGGCCGGTTCAGCTCCAACGGCGAGAAGCCGGATGTGACCGGCACGCCGATCCCGCGCTTTGACCTGCTTGAGCTGGATGCTTACGACTCCATGTCGGTGCAGTTCTCGCGGGGCTGCCCATTCCAATGCGAGTTCTGCGACATCATCGTGCTGTATGGGCGCAAGCCACGCACCAAGACCCCGGAACAACTGATCGCCGAACTTCAGTTCCTCTACGACCTGGGCTGGCGGCGTTCGATCTTCCTGGTGGATGACAACTTCATCGGCAACAAACGCAACGCCAAATTGTTGCTGCCTGCACTCAAGCAGTGGCAGATCGAACACGACTACCCCTTCAGCTTTGCCACTGAAGCCTCTGTCGATCTCGCCTCCGACGAGGAGATGATGCAGATGATGGCGGAGAGCCGCTTCGACAGCGTGTTCCTGGGCATCGAAACACCGGACGAAGCCAGCCTTGAAACGGCGCGAAAACTCCAGAACACCCGGAGTTCCCTGGAGGAGTCCGTCGACAGGATCACCTCGTATGGCATCCGGGTGATGGCTGGCTTCATCATCGGTTTCGATGGTGAAAAGACCGGTGCCGGCCAGCGCATCGTGGAGTTCGTGACTCGCACCGGTATCCCCGCCGCGATGATGGGCATGCTCCAGGCCCTGCCGAACACCGGGCTGTGGCACCGGCTGGAGAAGGAAGGCCGTCTGATTCAGGACAAAGCCGCCGCCAAGGGCGTGAACCAGACAAACCTGCTCAACTTCGTGCCCACCCGGCCGATCCGTGACATCGCCAATGAATACGTCGATGCGTTCTGCGCGCTCTACGAGCCCAATGCCTACATGGACCGGGTGCACAGCTACTACCTCAAGGTAGGGGCGCCGCGCTGGCATCAGTTCCTGCGACCGTCGACAGGGTTGCCCAAACTTCCCGCCATGAGTGACGTGCGCGCCCTGAGCATCGTGGTGTGGAGGCAAGGCATCAGGCGCAACACCCGCACCCGCTTCTGGCGCTACATGCTCGACATCGCCCGTCGCAATCCGAGCCAGCTTGAGCAGTTCCTGGTGGTGCTGGCCCACAACGAGCACTTCCTGGAATATCGCAGCGTGGTGACGATGGAGATCCAGGAGCAGCTCAAGACACTGCCGCCCGAACTCCCTCCCGCCACCAGCGTGGAGAAGGAGCTGCAGCCCGCCTGAACTCCGGCAGGCTTCCCCCCAGGGCTTCAATCCTGAACATACGGAAGCCCGCTGTGGAGGCAGGCTTCCGCCTTCTGCAGTTCGCGCCCGATATAGAGGGCGTGGTCGAGGCGACTGAGCGGCAACGGTTCCGTGCTTTCAGTGAGCCGGATGCCGAGTTCCTTGGCGCTCCGGCCCCGGTAGGTGGCCACTGGCGTGCGTGACCCGTTGCCGCGGCAGCTCAGCACCTCACCGGTGTCGGGGTCGGTGGCGAGGCCGCGATCATCGATGCCGTTGCTGTAGTGCTCGGCCACCAACTCACCGGCCACGGCATCCACCTTGATCAGGAAGTAGCCGGCGGGATCGAGGGCGATGGAGCGCTGCGACAGCCGTTCATCGAGGCTGTCACGCTCGCTGAGGAGAGTGTTCATCGGCTGATCGTAGGAATCAGGCCGCTGCCAGGGGCAACTCCCGCCGACAGAACGGCAGCTCCGCGTTGACGGCTTCGATCTCCTCCAGCAGCTGGGCGTTGGCCTGCGGCAGCCACTGGCGCACGAGGCGATCGAAGCGGGGGTCGCTCCAGCGGTGCAGGCTGGCCCGCGGCTGAGCCACGAAGCCGCGGCGGCGCTTGTGGCTGCCGCCCGCACCGGGATCGAACCAGCGCAGACCCTGACCGATCGCCCACTCGATCGGGGCGTAGTAGCAGACATCGAAGTGCAGGTTCTCGATCTCCTCGTTGCTGCCCCAGTAGCGGCCCCACAGCCCTTCCTGACTTCGCACGCACAGGGACATCGCCACCGGCACCAGCGGATCGCCGCGGTGGGCGCTGAACAGGACAAGGTCGTGGCGGAGGTGTTCGGCCGCGTAGCGGAAGAACTCCTCGGTGAGGTATTTGCTGCCCCAGGCCCCCCAGCGGGCGCAGTGCTGCTCATAGAAGCCATGCATGCGCGCCAGCATCACTGCCGGGATCTCCTCCCCCACCAGTGGGCTCACCGTGAGGCCGGCGTCTGCAACGGCGCGGCGCTCACGGCGGATGTTGCGCCGCTGGTTGGCATTGAAGCCGAGCAGATAGTCGTCGAAGCTGGCGAAACCGGGGTTGCTCCAGAGGCTCTGCTGGTTGAGCCAGGTAGCCCAGCCAGCGGCCTCCGCCAGCGGTTGCCAGCTCGGATCGACGTACAGCAGGTTGCAGCTCAACAGCCGCTGCTCCCGGCAGAAGTGATCGATCTCCTCGAGCATCAGGCGGGTGAGCGCGGCCTCGTCTTCGCCGGGGGCCATGTGAAAGCGGTACCCCTGCACCGGGCTCACCGGGCTCATCCCCACCAGCTTGGGGTAGTAGCGCAGGCCCATCTGTCCTGCGAGCTGCGCGAAGGATTGGTCGAAAACGAACTCCCCGTAGCTGTGGCCCTTCAGGTAGAGCGGCGCCAGGGCCACCAGCGCGTCGCCGCGCCACACCCCCAGGTGGCAGGGTTGCCATCCTTGACGGGGAACGATGCTGCCGGAGGCCTCCAGACCATGCAGCCAGCGCCAGCTGAAGAAGGGGATCCCGGCAGCGCCGCAGAGTTCCTGCCACTGGATTTCGCTGAGCCCGGCCGTGGAGGGGTGCCAGCGGGTCTCAAGTTCAGCCATGCCGCCGGACCACGCTCGTGCATCGCGCCGGACGCAAAACTAACCACAGGAGACGGATGACGGTGCGCCACCGAACCCTCAAGGGTCATCCCCTGGCCAGGCTGTTGGGGCTGGGCCTGCTCGTTGCCACCGCTGGCAGCGGCCAGCCGGCGCAGGCGAGCCTGCTGCAACCCCTGCTGCTGCTGATGCGTCCCCAGCTGGAGAACCGACTGGCCGATTTGTGTGTGCGCCTGGGCGCAGGGGGCGAGACCAGGCTGGAGCAGAGCCTGCGCCAACCCTGCCGCCAGCTGGCGGGGCCCGTGAGCACCTGCTTGATCCGGGAATCGGAAGCCACCGGTCGCACCCTCGGCGTGATCACCGAAATGGTGGGCGGCCGCTTCGGCGACGACAGCGAGGTGGTGGCGAAGCGCTGCGCCGCCAAGCTGCTGGGCCTGCCGCCCGAGAGCCTGAAGGATGTGTCGCTGGAAGATCTCGGGCGCCGCTTCAGCTCTCAGGGTTCCCCCTGACGGGGGGCCAGGGGATCTGTGCGCCGGTAGCGCAGCAGCAGTTCCCCGCCACCGAGGTCGCGGTGCTCCAGCAGCTCCCAGGCCGAAGCCGCGGCGAGCGCCGACGCCGGCAGCCAGCTGTGGGTCCCGCCCAGCAGAAGCGGGCACAGGGTGAGGTGCAGCTCGTCCACCAGCTGGGCAGCCAGCAAGGCTCCCGCCAGTTCGGCACCCCCGAGCAGCACCAGACGCTCCAGCCCCAGGGCGCGCAGCTCCGCCAGACAGGCGGGCCAGTGATCCAGCTGCAGCCGGCGCTCAAAGCCGGCAGGTAACGGCGGCAGCGGCTGAGCTGGGCCGGCGGCCTGCAGCAGCCAACGGCTCAGCGGCTGGCTGAAAAACGGCAACGCGGGCCCAAGCAGGCCGCTGCGGCTCACCACCACGGCCAGCGGCTGCGGTGAACGGCCCTGGGCGGCGCGCCGGGCCAGCAAGCCGGGCTCGCGGATCAGACAGGTGCTGCCGTGCACACGCAAGGTGCGGGCTCCGATCAGGCAGCCATCAGCCCAGGCGAGGGACTCTTCCAGCACGGCGCGATCGCCGGAACCGCCGAGCTGGGCAGCACCGCCCCCGGCGGGAGCTAGGCGGCCATCAAGGCTGATCGCCAGCACCAACCGCAGCTGGGGCAGCGGGAGGGTGGCGGCGGAGTGGCTCAGGCGCAGGCGAGGGCTTCGAGCGCCAGCGGGCGCATCTCCAGCTGCGGCACCTCGGCATAGACCTCGGCAGCGTTGTTGGGGCTCTCCTGCAGCCGCACCTTGTGGAGCGTGGCACCGGTGGCGGAAACGGGAGCGCTCAGCAGATCGGCGATGTGCAGCGCGATGTTCTCGGCGGTGGGCACGCAGTCGGCGAAATGGGGCACATCCTTGTTGAGGAAGGTGTGGTCGAAGGGCTCCACCACGAGGTCATTCACCAACCGCTGCAGCTCGGCCAGATCGCAGACCATGCCGGTGCGGGGATCGATCGCGCCGCGCACGGTGATGTCGAGCAGGTAGTTGTGGCCATGGCCGTGCGGGCGGGCGCACTTGCCGTAGATGGCTTCGTTTTCAGCCATCGAGAGCTCGGGCCGGGCCAGACGGTGGGCTGCGGCGAAGTGGGTGCGGATCGAGAGGAAGGCTTCCATGGAATCGCCGAGGACATCGGCCCAGAGGTTGGATTGCTCGTAGAGGCGCAGACCCACCACGGGGAGGTGGGGAGCCAGCCGCTGCCAGATCACCTGGCAGAGGGCTTCGGTGGTGGGCAGGCGGCCCTCGGGCCGGCGCAGATCGAACTCCGGCCAGCACGCGTTGAGGAACCGGAAATCGAGCGCATCGGTGACCTCACGCCGGATGGCGTGCTTCACCTCGGAGAGGTTGAGCACCATGCCGTCACCATCGAGCGGGCCAGCCATCGCCACGATCAATTCGTAGTTGTGGCCATGGCCGGGAGCCAGGCTGCAGCGGCCGAAGCGCTCCTGGTTCTGCTCGGGCGTGAGTTCAGGCAGCACATACAGATGGCTGGCACTGAAGGTGGCCCTGCGGGTGATCACGCAGCCGCGGCCGCGGCCATGGCGCTGGGATCTGGTGGCAGGTGCCGTCATCACCGGAAAGCCTCAGGAGTCATCCTAGGGATCTCCTCCCTGCATCGTTCCATCTCCCCACCATGTCCGCCGCCCCTGCGCATCCGCACCAGGCCCTGAGGAAACGGCTCAGCGGCATGAACATCTACCTGATCGGGATGATGGGGGCGGGCAAGAGTTCCGTCGGCCGGCCCCTGGCCGACGCGCTCGGCTACCGCTTCATCGACGCCGACCAGGTGATCGAGGCAGCGGCCGGACGCTCGATCGCCGCGGTGTTCGAAACCGATGGAGAAGAAGGGTTCAGACAGCTGGAAACGCAGGTGCTCGGCAGCATCGCCAGCTGGCACTCGCTGGTGGTGGCCACCGGCGGTGGGGTGGTCACACGGCCGGCCAACTGGGGACAGCTGCGGCAAGGCGTGGTGGTGTGGCTCGATGCCCCTGAAGGGCTGCTGCTGGAGAGGCTCGCCGCAGATCCCACCCCCCGCCCGCTGATGCAGAGCCCGGATTCAGGCGCTCGGCTGCGGGAGTTGCTGCAGCAGCGCCGGCCGCTCTATGCCGAGGCCGATCTGCAGGTGCTGCAGGACGGCCGCGCACCGCAGGCCGTGGCCGACCAGCTGCTGGCGGCCCTTCCCGCTGTGCTCAAGGAGCCGCCGCAGCCGCCGGAAGCACCTGAGGGTCCGTCAGATCCGGCCTCCTGAACCGGGGGACTCAGTCCGGGCGGCTGGGTGTCTCCAGCCGCACCGCGAACCATTGCACAGCCACGCCCGGCTCCACCTCCAGCTCGCAGGCGGTGTCGAGCAGGCGCTGGGCGCGGGCCGCATCACTGGGCAGGTGGGCGAGCTCGGCCGGTGGTGTGGCCATGGCAGCCAGGGTGGTCTCCAGCCAACGCAGCGTTTCAGCGGCCGTGAGACAGGTTTCCGCAGCGGACGGCTCCAGCACCACGTAATGATCGAGTTCGCGCAGCAGGGGATCGGACATGGCAGCCGCACTGATGGGCCCCATGCTGGCGGTGCTGCTGGCGATCTGGCCCTCGGGTGCTGCCATGGGGCTGGACGCGGGGACGGGTTTGAACCCTGCCGGGGGTGGAGTGCTGGCGGAACGGCTGGCCGACTGGCCCGAGTGGAGCCTGCCGGCGCCGTTGCCGCGCCCCGGCCGCCGCGACCTGGTGTACCCCGACGTCTTTGAAGGCACCTGGGAGGTGCGCAGCGCAGAGGTGGCGCCCGGCAGCACTGCTCCACTGACGTATCGGGTGCGCTTCGCGCGCAACCGGCACGGCGAGCTGGTGGGGGATCGGGCCTTCAATGCCGCCCAGGTAGGCAAGGCGCTGCTGGGACCCCAGTTGCTGACCGTGGCCAACGACCCGGCCAACCCCAACCGGCAGCTCGCCACTCTGCGCGGCGATCTGTCACTGGAATCCACGGTGGTGGGGCGGCGGACCGAGGCGGCAGCTGGCGACCGTTTCATCGCCGATGAGCTGGCCCTGCAGGTGGTGCATGGCCCCGGCGGCACCCGGATCAGCCGGGTGGAAACCCTCACCCGCTACGAGCTGGCTGCGCTCCCGTCAGGTCCTGGGCCCAGCGGCACCGCGAGCAGCGCAGGGTTCGATCAGCCTGACCGCTTACACGCGCTGCAGTGGCAGGCCACCTACCCCTCGCCGGAGGACGGGCTGGCGGCCGTGCCGCTCAGCACCCACCGCTTCAGCCTGGATCTGCAGCGGATTCCTACGACGCCGCTGCCGGCGTCTGAGGGTCAGGTGAGTTGACCGGTTCAGGCTGCCGCCCCACCTCGGCGTAGATGGCGTCACGCCAGCGGAACAGCCCCTCCAGCAGGGGATGGTCCGCCACACCGGCGACGCCGCGGCCCGCCAGTGGCGCACCTGCGCTGGCGGGAAACAGCAGCAACGACAACTGGGCCGCCACCGCCAGATCGGCCAGCGAGAGCTGATCGCCGATCAGGTAAAGGTGGCGGCTCACCAGCGCCGCCAGTTGCTCAAGGTTGGTCTGCAGTTGCTGGCGCTCCGAGCGGCCCATCACCTCGCCGACGCCGGCGAACAGATCCGTCGGCAGGGCACCCAGCAGGGAGCGCAGGGGAGCCGGGGTGGCGTCGGGCAACAGGGCGCCACGCACCACGCTGTCGGTGCCCATCGCCTGCAGCAGGGCCATGCGGCCTCCGGCCGCCAGCGCCGTATCGGCCCAGTCTTCGAGCAGCAGCACCTGGGCGCGGGCGCGGGGGTCCACCGGCAGCAGTGAGGGCGTGGGGTAGTGGGCCTCCAGATGCAGAGCGATCGCGGAGGAATCGGCAATCACCTCAGTGCCGTCCACCAGCACCGGCACCTGGCGCTGGCCAGAGAGGCGGAACAGGGCCAGCTGGCCGAAGCCCGGCGTGACCTCGACCACGGTGTAGTCCAGCCGTTTGGCGGCCAGAATCAGGCGCACCTTCTCGCAGAAGGCGGAATGTCTGAACTGGTGAAGTTCCAGCATCGGCGACCCTGACCCGGTGGCGGCAGAGTAGCCATCGAAACGAGACCCGCGTGCAGATGGGTGCGTCGGCTTCAGCTTCAGCACCCCCCCTGAGCCAGGCCCAGGCCCGCGCCTCACTGCCCCGCACCCCGCGCCCCCTGCTCCTCACCATCGTTCCAAGGCCTGCCCCATGAAAGAGTTCTTCCTCAACGTCACCCGTTACCCGCGTTATCTGATCGCCTTCAGCCTCGGGGTGTTCAACTCGGTGCTTGAACCGCTGGCCCGGCGGCGCAGCAACCCGGTCACCGCCGTGGCGCTGGTGGGGGCGCTGGTGAGTGGGCTGGTGAGCCTTTCGCTGGTGCTGCGTGCGATGGTTGGCTCAGCACCACTGGCTTAGCAATGGCACAGACCCGACGGGTCGAGCGGGTCGCAGCTCTGATCCGGCGTGAGATCAGCGAGCTGCTCGTGAACGGCATCAAGGACGAGCGGGTGTCGCTGGGCATGGTGAGCGTCACCAATGTGGACGTGGCCGGCGATCTTCAGCACTGCAAGATCTTCGTGAGCATCTACGGCAGCGACGCCGATCGCGAACAAGCCATGGAGGGCCTGCGCTCCGCCAGCGCCTATGTGAAAGGCGAGCTGGGCCGTCGCCTGAAGATGCGCCGCACGCCTGAGGTGGTGTTCCATCTCGACCGGGGCCTGGAGCGGGGCACCGCGGTGCTCGGTCTGCTCAATGAACTGGGACGCGAACGGGAGCGGCGGGGCGACGTGCCCCCAGGCAGCGATCAGGAACCGATCAGCGGCGATGAGGTGTCCGGCGGCAGCGACGCCGACGACCGGGGTGACTGAGGCCCCTTCCCCCGGCCTGCGGGAGCAGGTCGCCCGCCTGCTGGTGGTGCGCGGCAGCGGCCATCTCAGCGACGGCCAGCGCCGCTATCCCCGCTGGGAGCTTCCCAACGGCGATCTGCAGGACCTGCTTGCCGCCGGTGTGGGCGGCGTGATCCTGCTGGGCGGCAGCGCCGCGGAACTGCGCCTGCGCACCGAGCAGCTCAGCGGCTGGGCCCGCCATCCCCTCCTGCTCTGCGCCGATGTGGAAGAGGGGGTGGGGCAGCGGTTCGAGGGCGCCACCTGGCTGGTTCCTCCGCTGGCACTCGGTCGCCTGTTCGCCAGCGCCCCGGAGCAGGCGCTGCTGCTGGCTGGCCGCTATGGCCGCTGCACAGCCCGCCAGGCGCGCGCCCTGGGCCTGAACTGGCTGCTGGCCCCCGTCTGCGATGTCAACAACAATCCCGCCAATCCGGTGATCAACGTGCGGGCCTGGGGGGAGGATCCGGCCACGGCAGGCGCCCTGGCCGCCGCCTTTGTGGCGGCGGCGCAGGCTGAAGGAGTGCTCTGCTGTGCCAAGCACTTCCCCGGCCACGGCGACACCCTGGTGGATTCGCACCTGGCTCTGCCGGTGCTCCCCCACGACCGCCAGCGGTTGGAGGCGATCGAGCTGCCGCCCTTCCGCGCCGCCATCGCTGCCGGTGTGGGCGCGGTGATGACCGCGCACCTGCAGCTGAGCGACCTGGACCCCGAGCGTCCCGCCACCCTCTCGGCCCGGGTGCTGGAGGGCCTGCTGCGCGTGGATCTCGGCTTCGGTGGTCTGGTGGTGACCGACGCCCTGGTGATGGAGGCGATCGCGGCGCGCTGGGGAGCGGGGGAAGCGGCGGTGCTGGCCTTTGAAGCCGGAGCCGACCTGCTGCTCATGCCGGCCGATGCCCACACCGCGATCGATGCGCTGGTGGCAGCCCTCAGCAGTGGCCGGATCAGCCTGGCGCGACTCACGCAGAGCCTGCGCCGGCGTGAGGCCGCACTGGCCCGCCTGCGCCCGCCGGTCACAGCCGCTGACAGCCCAACAGCAGCCAGGCCCCTGCTGCAGCTCGCCCACGCGGTGGCTCAACTGGAAACGGCAGAGGATCTGGAGCTCAGCCGAGAGCTGGTGCAGCTCAGCACCAGCAGCCAGGGGCCCAGCGGCCTGCCGCCGGGGCCCGGTGTCAACCTGATCCGGGTCGACAGCGCCCTGGCCAATCCCTTCCTGCCCGTACTGGCGCCGGCGCTGCAGCGCCCGCTGGGCAAGGGCTACGCGCCGGTGCTGATTGATGGCCGCGCCCCGAGTCCCTGGCGCGCCGACCCGGAAGCGCCGCTGGCGATCGAGCGGCTGCCGCAGGGGCCGGTGCTGCTCCAACTGTTCGTGCGGGGCAATCCCTTCCGGGGCAGCGCAGGCGGCGAGGAAAACTGGGCCGCCGTGGTGCGGCAACTGCTGGCGGCCTCCCGCCTGGCCGGCCTGGCGGTCTACGGCAGCCCCTACCTCTGGGAAACTCTGCAGCCCCTGCTGCCGCCCGACCTCCCGGCCGGCTTGAGCCTGGCCCAGATGCCCCTGGCCCAGGCCCAGCTGCTGGAGCGGCTAGGCCTGCCGCGAAGCGCTCTGGAGGGGGGCTTCACCGACTGAACCCGTAAGGGAGGGGCACTAGCCTCGCCCCCAGACCCGAGCCGCTCCCATGCTCAGCCTGTCGATGATCGTGCGGGACGAGGCCGAGCGGCTGGCGGCCTGCCTCGACTCGGTGGCGGGCTTCGTGCAGGAGATGGTGGTGGTGGACACCGGCTCCAGCGACGACACGGTGGCCATCGCCCGGCAGCAGGGGGCGACCGTGCATGCGCTGCCCTGGCCGGGCGACTTCGCCCCGGCGCGCAACGCGGCCCTGGAACTGGTGCAGGGCGACTGGGTGCTGGTGCTGGACGCCGATGAGCAGCTGCTGCCGGAAGCGCGGCCGGCCCTCAAGGCGCTGATGGCCCAGCCGGACGTGCTGCTGATCAACCTGCTGCGCTACGAGCGGGGCGCCCGGCAGTCGCCCTATTCGAACGTGAGCCGCCTGTTCCGCCGCCATCCAGGCATCCGCTGGAGCAAGGCTTATCACGCGATGGTCGACGACAGCGTGGCGGCGGTGCTGACGGCCGAACCCCACTGGCGCATCGCCGATTGCTCCCAGCCCTGCCTGGTGCATGACGGCTACCGCCCCGATCTGCTGCTGGCCGGCCGCAAGGCAGAGCGCCTGCGCCAGGCGATGGAGCAGGAGCTGATCGCGACGCCCAACGATCCCTATGCCAGCGCCAAACTGGGCGGCCTGGAGATCAGTGAAGGGAACCGGGAACGGGGCCTTGCCCTGCTGGAGGCGGCCCTCGCCCACTGCCCCGCCTCGGCCCGCGTGGAGCGCTACGAGCTGCTCCTGCATCTGGGCATCGGCCACGCCAGCACCACACCGGCGCGGTCCGAGCAGCTCTACCAGGAGGCCCTGGCCCTCGGCCTCAACCCCCGCCTCAGCCTGGCGGCGCGGCTGAACCTTGCTGCCCTTCTGGTGCAACGCGGTGCGCTGGAGGAGGCCAACCGTCTCTGTGACGCGGCGGTGCGACTGTGTCCCGAGGTGGCGCTGGGTTGGTACAACCTTGGTCTGGTCCGCCGGCGCCAGGGAGACATCGCCGGTGCCCTCGAGGCCTACGAGGCGGCCCGCCAGCTCGCCCCTGACCACGCCGAAACCCACCAGAACCTGGCAGCCGCCCAGCTGCTGGGTGGCAACATCGAGGCGGCGCGCGGCAGTTTCCGCACAGCCATCAGCCTGTTGCGCCAGCAGGGCCGCGCTGAAGAAGCCGACCGGCTGCGTCAGCAGGCCGGCGCCATCGTGAAGCTGGAGGGCTGAGCCGTGCCGGAGCCGCTGACACCGCCGCCCATGACGTCGCCGCCGCTGCAGCAGCGCTGCGTGGTCGTCACCCGCGCGGCCAGCCAGCTGGGTGAAGCGCGCCGGTTGTTCGAGGCAGCCGGCGCCCGGGTGCTCGACCTGCCGGCGCTGGTGATCGGCCCACCGGACAGCTGGGGCCCCCTGGACGACGCCCTGGCCGAACTCGAAGACTTCCATTGGCTGGTGTTCTCCAGCGCCAACGGCGTGGAGGCGGTGGAGGCGCGGCTGGAGCGGATCGGCAGCAACCTGGCGGACCGGCCCCGGGGCGTGAAGATCGCCGCCGTGGGGGCCTCAACAGCCAGCCGGCTGGAACGGCTCGGTACCCCGGCCGATTTCGTGCCGCCGGCCTTCGTGGCCGACAGCCTGATCGAGCATTTCCCCGTTTCAGGCTGGGGCTTGCGGCTGCTGCTGCCCCGGGTGCAGAGCGGCGGCCGCACCATCCTGGGCGACGCCTTCGCCGCCGCCGGCGCCCGCGTGGTCGAGGTGCCGGCCTACGAATCGCGCTGTCCGCAGGAACTGCCCCTGGCGACGGCAGCCGCCCTGCGGGCCGGCCAGGTGGATGCCCTCACGTTCAGCAGCGGCAAGACCGTCCAGCACACCTCCGCGCTGCTGCAGCACAGCTTCGGCGACGCGTGGCGGGAGGTTCTGGTGGGGGTCGCCCTGATCTCGATCGGTCCCCAGACCAGTGCCCGCTGCCTGGAGCTGCTGGGCCGGGTCGATGCGGAAGCTGACCCCCATGACCTTCAGGGGCTGGTGCGCGCCTGCGTGGCGGGGATCAGCGGACCGTTCAGGAGGGCCTGAGCGCTGCGCTGATCGTCTGCTTGCCCTGCCGCATGCGCAGGCTGCCGTTCTGGACATCGATGGAGGTGACAACCCAGCCGTTGGGAAGCAGGCGCGTGGAGCGACCGCCTTGGTCGCCGACCACCACGGTGCCGCTCTGTTCAGAGCGCTGAACCAGGGCCTGGGGCACACCCGAAATGGCAATCACACCGCTGAAGCGAAAATCATCGGGAAGGCGCAGGGGCGCCGGAGCGGACGGCCGGGAGGGATCGCCGCCGGCAGCAGCCGCCGCTCCCGTGGGCCGGGGCCGAATCACCGGGGCGAAGGGATCAGCGCGATCGGCTGGAGCAGCCGCCAGCACCTGTTGCCTGCTGGGCAGGGGGGTGAGGCCGGCGAGCACGCCTGCTCCCGCCGTGGGAGCAGGAGCAGCACCAGGGGCGGCTGCGGCCGCGGCGGGTTGGGCCGCTGGTGCCGGGGCGGGAGGCGGC
>NZ_JAGQBN010000027.1:0-21754 GCF_024345655.1 Synechococcus sp. Lug-A
GGCTGCTGGCCCTGGCCAGCCGCTGGCCGAAGGCACCGCAAGCGCTGGAGGCCGCCCGCCTGCTGAGCGGCAACGACAGCCCGACGACCCTGGCGCGCCTGGCACGGTTGCCACAGGCGTTGCAGCAGAGCGCGCCGGTGGCAGCCCGCCGCGCCGCCACCAGCGGCAGGGGCTGGCAGCAGGTGCTGGGCCGCTGGCCCACCGATCCCGCCAGCTGGGAGCTGCAGTGGGAGCTGGCGCGCGAGGCCCTGCTGAAGCGCCGCTGGGCGGCGGCGGCGGTGCTGCTCTCGGCGCTGGAGCCGCATCAGTTGCCCAGCCCGCTGGCGGCACGGCAACTGTTCTGGCTGGGCTACGCGCAGCAGGAACTGGGCGAGCAGGCGGCCGCACGCCGCTCCTGGAGCCAGCTGCTGGAGCGCAACCCCTGGGGCTACTACGGCTGGCGGGCACGGGTGCGGCTGGGGCTGGATGCCCCGCTCGCCCTGCGCAGCAACGGCAGCAGCGAGGACACCATGCCGCCCGCCCCCCCGTGGCAGCCGCTGCGCAGCGGCAACGGCAACCTCAACCGCCTGTGGCGGCTGGACCAGCCGCTGGAGAGCTGGGAGCGCTGGCGCACGGCGCGCCGCAACCAGCCGCCCCAGCAGCCGGCGGACCTCACGGTGGAGGGCCGCCTGCGCCAGGGCGTGGGCGACGACTGGACGAGCCTGGGGCAGCTGGAACTGGCCAGCCTGCGCTGGGTGGGCGCCAGCTGCCGCGCCAGCCTGCCGCTGGAGCAGGCGCTGCATCCGTTGCGTTTCGGCGCGATCTTCGGGGCGGCGGCCACGGCGGAGCGGCTCGACCCTGCCCTGCTGCTGGGGGTGGCGAAGCAGGAATCGCGCTTCACGCCGGGGGTGCGCTCGCCGGTCGGCGCCGTGGGGCTGCTGCAGCTGATGCCGGCCACGGCGGCGGAGCTGGCCGGGGCGCCGGTGTCGGATGAACAGCTGCGCCAACCGGAGGTGAACGTGCCGCTGGGGGCCCGCTACCTGAACCAGCGGCTGCGCCAGTGGAGCGGCAACCCCTTCCTCACAGCCGCCAGCTACAACGCCGGCCAGGGCTCCGTGGGCTCCTGGCTGGAGGAACCGCCCGACCCCAGCCTCTCGCTCAGCCGCGAGCCGGAACTGTGGGTGGAGGCGATCCCGTTCCCCGAAACCCGCCTCTACGTGAAGAAGGTGCTGGGCAACGTGTGGAGCTACCAGGCGCTGGCGCAACAGCAAGGCTGCTGAGCATCCACCGCAAGGCCGCAGCCTCGATCAGCCCACTCACACCTGCAGCGGCCGCCAGATCCCCTCGAGGAACAGCCAGCGCCCCAGGCCGATGCCCACCAGCACGTAGAGGCTGAGCACCAGGGCCAGCTGCGGCGGCGGGGGCACCACCCGGATGCGGGCAAGGTCGAGGCGGGCCAGGAACACCGAGGAGCCCAGGATCATCACCTCGGCCACCAGGCGGCCCAGATCGATCATGTAGATGGCGAGCACGCTCACCACCAGCAGCGAGAACACCAGCGTGAACACCTTGCTGGCGTTCATCAGCCGCGACACCTGGGCCAGCAGGTAGCCGGGCATGGTGCAGAGCACCACCACCATCAGCGAGTGAAGGCACTCCACCGACCAGAACAGCTGCTGGTGGCGCGGCAGGGCGAGGAGTGACACTGCTTCGTGCGGGTAGACCAGCACCCACTGCATGCCGAGGTAGGCGCTCACCGCCAGCAGCACCACCAGGAACGGAGCGCGCACGGGCAGCAGCGTGAGCCGCAGCAGGGCCCGCACCGGGCCGTTACGCGGTTGGGCCTTCACCATGGCCGGCGCAGACGGGGGGCAGGCGAAGTCATCGGGGCTCCAGCACCAGCGCGATCGCTTCGAGCGGACAGCTGGGGATGCACTGTTCGCAGACCAGGCAGCGTTGGGCATCGAAGCTAAGCCGCCAATCGGGTGGCGCACTGCTAAGGGCGCCACTGGGGCAGACACTGGAGCAGATGCCGCAGTCGACGCAGCGGGCCGGGTCGATGCGGATCTCCCCGGGGGCGCGATCGAGCGAGAGGCCAAGGCTTTCCAGCCACAGCTCGGCGGCGTCGAGCTCGTCGATGTCGCCGGAGAGCTCCACCACCATGGTGCCGCTCTGGTTGGGGGCCACCTGGGCGCGCAGGATCTTGGCGGCGATGTCGAAATCCACCGCCAGGCGGTAGGTGATCGGCTGATGCACCGCCTGGCGCGGGAAGTGAAGGGTGAGGCGGCGCTTCAACGGAGGGGTGGGCGCTGCGAAACCCCATGCTGACGCAGGCGGCCCCGGCCTGCAGCGCGTAGCTGCCAGAGTGCCCCAGCCCGAGGCGAGCCATCCACGCCCCGATGACCGAACCGCCCATCGACCCCATTTCCTCACCACCACTGGGGCGCCGCGAACGCATGGTGCTGGCCGGCCTGGCCGCCCTGCTGGCACTGGTGCTGTTCTTCGCGCGCGGCTGGCTGCAACCACAGGCGCCGCTGGAGCAGCTGGCGCGGCGGTCGCTGGAGCTGCCGGTGGCGTTGGCGAATGGACGTCCCACGATCCTGGAGTTCTACGCCGACTGGTGTGAGTCGTGCCGAACGATGGCGCCGGCGATGGAGGCGGTGGAAAGCCAGAACCGCGGGAAGCTGAATGTGGTGCTGCTGAATGTGGACAACCCGCGCTGGGGCCCGGAGCTCGATCGTTATGAGGTGAACGGCATCCCGCAGCTGGAGCTGTTCAACCGCAAGGGCCAACCGATCGGCCGCTCGCTGGGCCTGCGCAGCCCGGCGGAACTGGCCGCGATCACGATCGCCCTGCTCGACGACAAACCGTTGCCACGCCTGGCCGGCGTCGGCAAGAGCAGTGGACTGGAGCAGGGACCGCAAAGCAGCGACCCCGCCGCCGTCGGCCCGCGCAGCCACGGCTGACGACACACCCACCCCTCACCGAGCCCGCCCATGGATCCCCGCTTCCGGGTTGAGCTGATCGCCGCCACCCCGAACCCGCAGCAGTGCGTGTATGCCGGCATGCATCAGGACTACAGCGAGGGCTTCGTGGCCGCCGACCGCGCCGACTGGCCGGATGAAACCAAGGCTGGTGAGATCTGCGTGAAGCGCCTACTGGCCGGCGAACGCGGCCACTACGGCCCGCTCGAGCACGCCCAGATTGTGCTGAACGTGGGCTGGTTCCCCCACTCGGTGATGCAACAGGCGCGCACCCATCGTGTTGGCGTGAGCTTCGATGTGCAGTCGATGAGATATACGGGCGACCGAATTCGCAAGGCCGCTAATAATGAAGTAGGCCTGGAAGAAGTGTTCTATCTACGGCCCGTGGGCGCCTATAGCGACCGCCAAGGCAAGAAATACATCTACGACGAAACGCAGCGGGCCATTGATCTGGAGCTCTGCCGTGCTGCAGCGGCGCGTTACCGCGATCTGCTGGATGCCGGCTATGCGGAAGAGCACGCCCGCGGCATCCTGCCGTTCGACTACCGCCAGCACTTCGTGGTGAGCTTCACCCTGCGAGCCTTTCTGCACTTCCTCGATCTACGCGCCAAGCTCGATGCTCAGCAGGAGATCCGTGAGCTCTGCGATCTGATGTGGCCCCATCTGCAGGGCTGGGTGCCGCAGTTTGCGGAGTGGTATGAGAAGAGCCGGCTGCACAAGGCGCGGCTGGCGCCTTGAGCGAGGAGGCGTTAAGCCTGGGCCGCGCCAATCGTTGAAGGCGAGAGAGGGAGATCGAGCAACGCTTCCGCCAGGTGTCAGTCAAGGTCGTTCTGGCACCAGAAATCAACGTGTTCTGGTCTGCCGATTCAAGGGGTTTGTTCACCGCCTTGGTGAATGGCCTGAGCATGGAATCGCAACCCAAGAGCTTTGGCAACCTTTAGCACTGTGGCAAAGCTTGGATTTCCTTCGGAGCTGAGTGCCCGATACAAACTTTCTCGGCTAAGGCCAGCATCCTTTGCCACTTGTGACATGCCCTTTGCTCGGGCAATATCGCCCAAAGCTCGGGCAATGCCCGCGACATCCTCAGGCGCTTCTTCAAGCCAAGCATCTAGGTAAGCAGCAATTTCTTCTGGCGTTCTCAGATGCTCAGCCACGTCATAGGGAGTGAGCCGGGCTGCTTGCGAATGGGAAGTTGGTTGCGCTTGGGTCATTGAAAGTAGCTCTGAAACTGTCGGTTCAACTCAAGAGCCTTAGCGATGTCTTGCGGCTGGGTTGCTTTGCTGCCTCCAGCGAGAAGCAATAGAAGCCGATCACCCCGGATGGAGTAGTAAACCCTGTAGCCAGGGCCCAGATCAATCTTCAATTCAGCAACACCCTCCGTGAGATTTCGGGATGCGCCGGGATTGCCATGAATGAGGCGATCCACGCGCATGAGCACGCGCGCTCTTCCAGATTGATCCTTGAGGCCGTCAATCCACGCTTGGTAGGCATCGGTTTTGGCGACCCTCATCTCGCCACTGTAGCCCCTGAGCTACGGATCGTGGGCGGATGCTTCGCCCGCGTGGCTTGGCCACCATTGGCCAAGATTTAGCCGCAGAGACACCTTGGACCGGATGTGGCTCTGTGGTGGCGGATCAAGCGTATGGCGATGACTTATAGAAACCGCTCGACCCTTTCAAGCTCTTGAGAGGTGACCTGAACCAACCCTGTGAGCTCGATCCCTAGCGGCCCCACCCAAGTGCCCCATGACCAGTGTTTGCTGATGCAGCATAGAAGTGATCGACCCAGCCCAAAGTTAAAAGCATTGGCCTCTTACAGATGACAAGAACACTTTTCTCAACGATTTCTAAACCCATGTGATACCTCCAAAGTCATGTCCAATTCATTGAACCGTGATGGTCCACTCGCGTGAAGCCAATACTTAGGAGATACACTGCAAGTGGCTCCGCCGCTAGTCGGTGCGGCCTGCAAGGTGGGCATCACCGGTGGCTATCAGGATAATCCAGATCCTTCGTGAAGATCACGCGGTCTTCACCCTCCCCGTCGTAGCCCACAGCGACGGGAACGCCCTCAACCTTGTGGTCGGAGTCAAGGAGAGAGAAGCCAAGGCGGCGATGGAAGGCAATCGAGGTGCGATTGACCGGAGCTGTGACGCATCGAGCAGTGCGACAGCCAAGCGAGGCGGCCGTGGCAAAGAAATGCTCATAGAGGCGGCGCCCTAACCCCTCTCCACGACGTGCGGGATGCACGCCAATGAAGTGGATGTAGGCCTGGTCGGGGAAGGTCTGCGAAACGAACCCGATGAGGAACCCAACGATCTGACCATCCGCTACGGCGGTGAAGCTGGTGGAGCGGAAGTGGACGAAGAAGAGCTTGGGGAGCATGGCGGCCATGGGCCGACCACCCCACCATTCATCAACGATCGAGATGATCGGCTGATAGTCGTCCTGCTCTACGTGTCTGATGACGACGTCGGTCATCGCCTCCTCCTTAGCAAACATCATGACCAACGTCAAAGCTCAGCAGCGCCCATGCGTGGCGCGGCTGCATCGCTTTATTCGGCTCTGTCTTCATACAGGGGCGTGGACAGTGAAATGAAAGACCTTGGCGATGATCTGCCAGCGCCCCTCCACGCGAATCAAAGACAGGAGATCAATGAAGTGCTTAGGAACAATCGAGCATCGCAGCTTTGCAACGGCTGTAACTGGCCCGGCAAATTCAATCGACAGGATTTGATCAGTTCGGTGCTCTCCGCGGGAGGCGGGAGATGGTCTGCTGTCGACGATTTCAAAATACTCATTCATCCGCAGGATGAGTGGATCTTCTTCGGATGCCGTGGCATACACTGCTTCAGGGTGAAACACGCGACGCAAACGTTGCGTGTCACCATGATAAAGCCCATCGAAGTAGTCTTGCATAAGAGCAGCGACTTCACCATAGGCCGCCGCGTGAGGAGTCGTCGTCATGTTGCCTCTTCTTTGGCTCGGCGGCGGAGTGTCGTCACAGACTCACCGCCGACACCCCAATTATCAGTATCCACTTCCTCGATCACCACGAAGGTCGTAGCTGGATCTTTATTCAGGACTCGCACCAAAAGCTCAGTGGCACCACGGATGAGCTCTGCCTTCTGCTCGGCTGTTGCACCTTCGCGTGTGATCTGAATGTGAACGTATGGCATGGTTGCTCGAGGCTTTAAATGGAAGTCTGTCGGTGCATTTCTGCCCAACGTGGTACGTGTGAGCTGTGCGCCTGCTCGAAGCGCCTGTTAGACATTAGCCCGACTTGCTGCGAGAACACTCTCGATCACAAGATCCACGTCTACTGAAGGGTTCGCCGCCACCGACCGAGCCCAAGTCTCACCCTCAAGAACACACGTCGACAACATGCCTGCGGGAGCGGCCTGGATGAAGGCGTCGCTCTGTCGGTTCGTTGGACGAAACACATTGATCGCTGATTGCGGCCGGTTCCAGAGCTCCAGGTGATCGCTTGACTCGATCGCATCCGCCAGCGCGTCAGCCACCTCCATCAAGCGATCAAGTCGCTGCGCAAGACCTTCGCGCCCCCAGGCGAGCAGGGTCGCGAGCAGCGGAATGGCCGCAGCAGATCGCGAGCCCTGTACCCCGATATTGGGCTTGGCAAGATAGCCGCCGCCGAAGCTGATTGCCGCATTCGCGGCCTCGAGATCGCGGAATAGTACGAGTGCCGAATCCTTTGGCTGGAACAACCACTTGTGCGCCGATACCGCCACGGAGTCAGCGCCATCGAGCCCGTCGAGCTTGCCGGCGTGAGCGTGGCTGAGTCGTAGTGGGCCTGCCCACGCCGCGTCGACATGCGTCCATTTCGCGGTGCCGACCAGATCGAGAGGGTCGATCGCACCCGTCGAGGTCGTGCCAGCGGTCAGCACCAGGCAGGCGTCGCTCAGGTCAGGCAGTTGCTCGCGATCCAGCCGCCCTAGCGCGTCAACAGGGACCTTCACGAACGCGAGCCCGAGCAGTCGGGCGGCCTTCTCGACGCTGAGGTGCGCGGCATCAGACGCCACGACGGTCTTCACGCCTGCAGCGTCTCTCGCCGCCCAGAGTCCAGTGAGATTGGCAATCGTTGAACCGGAGCAGAAATGGCCGCCCTGCATGCCGAAGTACGGCGTCAGCCAAGCCAGGACAAGCGCCTCTGCCTGGGTGGCAAAGGGCGATGTCACCTCATGGAGCAAGTTCTGGTTGAGGCTGGCGTCCCACAAGGCCATCGCCCACGTGATCCACGGCGTGGGCGGGTCCATGTGAGCGAACGAGCTGGATGAGCCGAGCCGGGCAGCCTCTCCAAGGACGCGTCCGGACATCATTTCAAGAACCCGAGCCTCACCGACCCCGGTCTCTGGCAGCCCAGGTGGCAGGTCGCCCGTAAGACCATACGGTGACATGAGCAGTTCGAGGGCTCGTCTGAGTCCGTCGCCTGCCACAAAGCTTGGGTCGGGCGTGTGCATTCTCAGCCGGCCCATCGACTCTGCGCACCATCGGCACTGAGCCGGGGATCGTTGCTGATGATCGCCGTGGCGGCCGCTCTGGGATCATCCCGTGCGATATGAATGTCCTGCGCGGGGAAGTAAAGCGTTCGGTACGCACGGGCTGTGTCGTCTGGAGACAGGCCATCCTGACTTCGTGAGACAGCGCGTTCCAACGCCGTCTCGAAGGTGCAGTCGATCCAGAATGATCTGTCGTAGTGAGATTGCAGAGCACGTTTCAGGAGATAAATCCCCTCCAGCAGGATCACTTCGATCCGCTCGAACTCATAAAGGTGCCGCCTGTATGCGGTTGCAGTTTCCTCCGCGTAGTTAACCTCAACGCGCAACGAGCGGCGATCGCGAAGCGGAAGGACAAGCTGGGTGAACATGTCGTCGAAGCGTATCGCGTTGAGGTAGAAGTGTTCAGCGGGGTTGGAGGCAGCAAAGCGTCTACTGGGAAGGTTCAACCACGCGTCCGCATTGATCGTCGCCACCCGAATGCCATGTGTTCGGAGGATCTTCGCGATCCGTGCCGTGACATAGCCCTTGCCACAACCGTCGATTCCGGTGATTGCCACCATGGTGCTTCGACAAACGGGCGTTGCCCCCCTCGCGTCGAGGATCGAAACCACGGTGCTGTCCAGGTCGTTCATGAGCTGCGTGATTCGCCTGGCTAACGTTTGAGCTGCCGCTTTAGCGAATAGTTAGGCACTACTGCCTCGACTTTGCCAGTGCGACAGCCGATTGGATTGCGGCCCGAGCCTATGGACTGTTCTTCCAGCAGCTCGAACCAACCAACGCCGCCGCTGACGAAACGATCTCGCCGACATCTGCCACAGCGAGCTCGGCCAACGAACTGAACCCAAGTTGCTCAAGCCGCTGAACGATCGTCGGTCCGATGCCCTTGACCGAAAGCAACGCCGCACGTTCGTCTTGCGAGAAAGTCATGGCCTGCAGTGCCTAACGCCTGAACTAAGCGGCCACATCAATCGCTTCGCGATTGATGTGGCCGCTTGAGTGAATAGCTATATGGCGACATCTTCGGAGCAAGGAGAAGACAGCGCTCACTCGCTCCTCTGACTTAACGCCACCCTGTTTCCTTCCGAGTCCTCAAACTCTGCAACCCATGTGTCAGGCATAACCTCATTCTTTGCATGGAGCGTTTCTGCTCCTCGCTCGGCTGCACGCGAAATCACAACGTCGATATCAGGGACATGGAAGTAGACAATTACACCTGCCTTCGACGGAATGTAGACATCGCCTTGAGCGAGCGCCACGTCAGCGCCTTTCCCATCACCAAGCGTCGGGAAGTGGGCCATCTCGTACCCATCTACGACGACGCGCTTTAGCTCAACACCAAAGACAAACTCATAGAAATCAACAGCGCGCTCAATGTCGCTAACTGGAATCTCAAGATACCGAACTCCAAACACAGCATTTCCTCCATTTCAAGCCGCACAGCCAAGCAAAGCAGCAACAAGTGAAACAAGCAGTAGTGACTGTACAAGTCTCGCGAAAACAGAATGCATCAGCCTCTCCTAGGAAAGTTAGGGATTGCCGGCCAGCTTGCGGTCCCAGAGGCACATAACGCTCAGCATCTGCTGCGGCGAGGAGCGCCGTCAGCTTCATGCTGTTGTTGGGCGGCATCAATCAAGACGACTTCAACATGTGGATAGCGATCGAGCAACGGTCGAAGGACGAGATCATCCGCCGTGCAGATGATTACCGACTTGACGCTGGCGGGTTGGAACCTCCGAACGAGCTCTGCCGAGAATAGAGCCTGGCCCATCACGTACATCCCAAGGCGCGATGCTTTGGTCTGAACGACTATTACGTCTTGGCCCTTGAGATCCACCTCAGCCGAGCGAGCCACACGATGCGGTCCGTTTGGAAGAATGATGGCGTCTATGAGACGCCGCCCAACGCCAGCCCTCCGGCGGACCGCCAGAAACTCTTTGACCAGTGTGCCGCCAACGGATTTCCAGTAGCGATGAGTCAACGGGGTTTCGTGCTTGCTCATCTTGTGGTGCTAGTCACGTCCGTCCAACGCTTGCCATCACCAGGCCGCATAGTGCTGGTGGCCAATACGGGTAAGTTCAGGGAAGCGGATCTGGTGGATGACAATGTCATACGAGTCTAATCAATCCTCTCAAAACGTGGCTTGGGAGATATGATCCTGGGTGCCATTTGCTTTATATGTAGCCAATCAGGTGCATTGACCCCAACAAGCTTATGACTTGAAACCACTAGGTCTTGTTGAGCCGCATCATTCAAGGCGGATTCAATTTCAAGCACACGAGCGTTTGGATGCTTTTCCAACTGTTCTTGAACTCGCTGTGCCTTGGCCGATGGCTTTGTATAGTAAGGAGGAGCGGCAAGCTTCCCAAGACTGCACATTGCACGAGCTACAGCATGATAGGCATCATTATAGAGCCCCATAAATCCATTCGGATCAGCCAACGAGACAACCCACAACCCGTGCCTTGAATCGTACCGGACGCCTGCTTTATTGCCTGTGGCTGTTGACTCAGGAACTATTCCAATTCTCAAACCAGACCCACCTTCAAGCGCATTATAGTTTGATTTGATTGTAGCTGCAAAGTACCGTGGATCTTCCTTGCTAGACAAGAATAGATCTGTCTTCCAAATCTTCTCAATTCTTTTCGGCAAGAAGACCTCTGATACCTCCCCCATGGCGGCCGTGCATACCCAAGGCCCAAAGCTAAATGGCCTGCCTCTCCCTTCAGGAAGCAAGTAAGCGTTATCGCCGGCCCCTTCAACAACTGCATCTAGAAAACCCAGATACTTAGCCCGTTCATACCCAAACATCAATGACGTGGGAGCAGAGTCCTTGACCTTCCTGCAGGCTCTGCGCAGGGCGTATAGAACTGGATCTATTACATTCGGCTCCATGCCAGAAATTGCTTCATGAACAGCCCACTCAAAACCATCGCCTTTCATGCCCTTGTCCCTTTCCGGCCTTGCAATCTTTGCAAGCTGCCGCATCGAGACATCTTCGATGGGAGTATTTAGATCAGTTAGGTCTTCGTTGGTAACGGAATCGATGAAAGCCCTCAAGACCGAGCGTGCTACTGCGTAGAGCGCACGCCCGTACTCATCGACTGGGGCATTCTGCTCGATAAACGTGACCTGAGGCCGTGGCTGTTGTTTGGCTACCATCGTCAAAGCGTTCGATAAAACTGATTGTACAGAGGCCGCCATCCCAAAGCTCATTCGGGATGGAATGCATGATCCGTATAACGTTCCGCTTGAGCCGCGGCTTGCCTTGGAGCGCAGCGGAAGGGTAAGCCGTCAGATGCCAAACGCTTGTTAGCCTGTTACGCCAAGGTGTACTCTTCAATCTCCTGTCCGTTTGCGTGGTAAATCTTGGAAGTTCTTCCATCAAACTGGACGCGAAAATCCTCCTCTAGCTGCTGCACGCTGCCCATAAAAGCCGCACAAGCTTGCCCGAATGCCAAATTCATCTCCCGCACTAGATGTGCCCCGGATGGAGCCTGCGCGTCAATCAGCCTGCGGCATAGATAGCGGGCAACCAGCACCTGTCTGGCCACAGCGGCAGCGCTAGCCTGCCCAAGATTAGCTTCTAGATTGTATGCAACGTCGCCGTGCCCAAAGTATTTGTGTCTTACGCGCCACACTTGGTGGGCGATGATCTGCAAGTCACGGCTGTCAGGCAGTTGAAGGGCTGCGATATGCTGTTTGGACGGCTCAAGGCTGCCGCGGGGGTCCCGACAAAGTGCCTCGCAGCCTTGATAGAACTGCATGTAGGCAGCATCTAAAAGGCCGGTGACTGCGTCTTCGATCCCGAGCAACTGCATGCCGGTCATATAGTGCCGACGCCCGACAACTAGGTTCGAATCAGTGTGGTCAAGATAGTAATCTAGATCTTCGGCTAGTTTTTGGGATGCTGTGCCTCTTTCCTCAAGCTCGAAAGCCATGCCCCGACCGACGGACCGACGGTTAGCTACCAGCAGCTTTCCTTCGTGGAAAGAGATAAACCGGATTTTCTGACTGGAGAGAGGCGAGTCAGTAGCCAAACCTACCGCTTCTAGGAAGGAATTCAGGGAGCGTAGGAGTCCAGCTAGATCAGCATTGGTGTCGAGGCGATCGTACACCCTGAGGCATAGGTTTCCTTCTTCCGTATGCATTGTTTGACGAACGATATCTGGATTTGCCCGAGCCACTCTGGTGAACTGACGTTGCCGCACCTCGTAGCTCTCGGCGAGATACTCCAGGGTTTGCGGAACCATGAGAGTTCCCACAATTGTGAGCTCGAAGTAACCGTCATATGTTCTACCGTCATAGTAGGTTGAGTTGATCCATACATCCCAGTCACGGTAGCTAAGGGCTGACATCAGGAAACTCCTCAGGGTCGCGCATTCACGATTACTCGAAAGGCTAACGCTCAAGATCAGCGGCGAGCACGAGATGGTCGACTTGAACACTCTACTGATCTCGTCCGCTGGATCTTGATGCTGGGCTGCTCGTCAACTACCAGGATGACAAAAAGCTCTTCACTTCGCCTTTGGCCTTTTCAATACTGCTGCGCCGAGACTCCTCTCCCAAGTCAAGGCCACATGCATGGATAAAGCTGATGTCAGAAACTCCCATGAACTGGAATGCATACCTTAGCCCAGGCTCTTGTGCATCCCATCCGTGGTAGGGCGAGTTTGAGCCATACTCAACGCCGCGAGCGGTGATAAATAGAACCTTTTTTTCTTTTGCAAGCCCTTGGTAGCATCCGTGATCAGATTTAAATGTTCGACCAAAGCGAACAAGATTATCGATGTAGGCTTTAAAACTGGATGGGATTCCGAAATTATACATCGGAACGCTGTATAAACATCTGTCTGCGGCAAGGAACTCGTCTACCAATATGTCGGACAGTTCAAGCACTTGACGCGCCTCCGCAGTCAATGTATCCCTTTGGGTAAAATCTGCAGCAATCCATTCTTCTGTGATGTGAGGTATACACGTATTCCTCAGGTCGCGATAGATAATATGATCGTCAGGATGGTTCTTCTTCCATGCTGCAATGAAGGTGCTGGCAAGTAGTCGCGAGCTGGAATTCTCGCCGCGAGGACTTGAGTCAATGTGCAGTAGCGTTCCCATGGTCTAGCGTTGGGCCTGCTCAGGACAGCGCAAACCTCGCGCCATCCGACGCACAAGTCAATTGGTTTCCATTTGGTAACTACCTACTCCCTCCAATGGTCAAGCAGATGTGCTGCCCGCTTGAATTATTAATTGGCCATATTTCGGCACAGTGGACGATCTACATCTTGTGGATCCTAAGCTCCCGTGGCGAATTGCACTTTGGTGAATTGAAGCGCAAGGTTGATGGAATATCCACAAAGGCACTTGCAGATAGATTGCGCTTGCTGGAATCCATTCAGCTTATCGACCGTCAAGTTGAGCAAGGCACGGTTCCTAAAGTCGCATATAGATTGACTGAGCGTGGGAAACAGCTTTCTGAGGTTCTTGACAGTCTTTATGAATATGCGGTGGAATGGTATGGAAATGAGAATTCATCTCCCCTGTAGGTTTCAGCAGAAGAACTACGTTTCCGCTCTGACTCTGTGGTTTAATGGGGTTAGTTAGCCCAACGCCAAGATCAGAAGCGGGTAAATTCCTTAGCATAGGGAACAACTTGTACTCCCGCCTTCTGCATCTTGATGTTAGGCTCCTGCCATCGCCTTAAGTACTGGCGCGACATCAGCCCAAATAGCATCAGTGCTACTTTCTATGAAACTTATGAGATCCTCTGGTAGACTATTATTATCGAAGGCCTTTTGCAGCGAATAGGCCATTTGCTCAAGAGGGCTATGCTTGTAGCCGAACTGAACAAGCCCGACACCGTACGCTAGAAGAAAGTTGTCGACGCCCAGTCTCTCCCACTGAACGACGTGGACTAGTTCGTGGAAGTGGAGGCTTTCTGAGTTCTGGCCTTGTTGAAGGAAGAACGTATCCTTGTATGTGATCCCTGCAAACGACATCTGCTGGATGGGGGCTAGTTCTGGTAAGCTAAACTGAGCGACCGGGGGGAACGGTACACTCGCAACTGTCACCACTTTTGCACGCTCTAGGAATTCCTGAGAAAAGCTTGCAGATAGGCGCGGAAACCCCAGCGTGCATACTGCCTGAGATTGTGCCGCATGATCATTCAAGAACTCGTCAATCCACCCACTGATGTGCGGCAGTGCTGCATAGAAACGGCGGAAGATATCGTCATTCATCTCGGATCCTCGTTGCACTTCCACGTGAGTCTAACGCCCTGCTCACCTGCCGCAGAGAGCTCCAAGTTTGAGAGAGCCTCTGTAAAGGCGGTCAGGTGCAGCAGGATGTTATGCGGATAACTTGAGGCTGTAAACATAGAAGTCCTGATCGCGAATCCAACCAGCGTGCTCATAGAGACTTTGAGCCGTGCGATTGGTGATTGCAGTTGAAAGGGTCAGCCTTAAGGCTCCGTGATCCTTGGCAAACTCAACAGCTGCCTTAAGAAGCATGGTCGCAATGCCTTGCTTTCGATAACTCTCCATCACATACAGATCATTGAGAATAAATGTCCTTGCCAGTGAAACAGAGGAAAAGGATGGATAGAGCTGGCAAAAGCCAACAGCAGTGTCCGCGGCAATCGCAATGAAGAGCACTGATTCTCCCTTGTTGAAACGCTCTAACAGGAATTGGCTCGCTGCCTCAACATCGCTGTCGCTTCCGTAGAAGACACGATAGGCATCTAGCAGCGGTGCGAGAACCTGCAGATCGGCAAGAACGGCTTGCCTAGCTTGAACTTGATTCATGGCATCAGTATGCCGCATAACGTTGCTATTAACCGGCCTGCCGAAGGCAGGTCCGGTTGAATAGCGGGTTAGGCGTCACTCTTTCCCACAAGCGACTGTGCGCTATTTGTGGGGCCAAGCAACTGAAGCTTGCCACCGAATAAAGTGTCGATCTCCATCTGCACCTTGTAGGAGTCTGCGTGCAATTCACGAAACACTTGTACGGCTTCGGCCTCATTCCTCTCGGCAAGGATAATCGCTTCCCCGAACCTGGCATCTAGTGCTGTGAGCTTGGATGCATATGGGTACGCGCGGGCATGGAGTTCCTTGTCCAACAGCCACAAAACGGCGAGCTGGCCAAACATCTCTGGAAGGAGCTTATGTGCCTCGGTGTCGTACAGCTTTGACATATCAGGACGAACGGTTCCTCGGTTCTTCGCATCCCAGGATAACCAACACATCGAGTGCGCAAGTGATTGAGCAGATACAGCGAGAGCGTAGACGGACTTCCTCCAGTCAGACGCCAATGCAGCATCGGAGGCTACGCGAGCCTTCTCAATTTCTACAGCTCGTGTCGTTTTGGCCAGATTCTGTATCGTCTGCCGCAAATCTTCAGTCGCAGCCCGTACTTCAGCCTTGACCTTCGAGTAGGAGGTAAGGTAACTGGTGAGTCCAGCTATAACGCCCGTAAACAGCGCGAGCAAGATGCTGTTGCTTGAGAACTCCATAGTGGCACTCCGAGGGGTTGCTTTGAGACGCCTAACTTGTTCTTGGATAGTTCCGCAAACCACACCCCATAGGCGTTCCCTTTCTGCAAACCACAGTGACAAGGCTTCCCCAAGCATCCTTCAAGCCTTTTGCTGCAGGGGCTCTGGCCAGTCTGCTGAGATGAACCACTTTGGTTCGCGGGTCAGATAACCACTGTGCGTACTGATACACAGCCGGCTGGCTTCTTCTGATGGGAAGGCTGCTTAACCCACAGACTTTTGAAGCCATGCAAACGCTTCAATCCTCTCAGCTTCTAAGCCCATAAATAGAAAGCAAACACAAGCCACATCAGCCTGCTCCGCAACTCCCCACTCCCCGTAACCAACATCAAACCTTCGCCAACGTCACCCGCTCCGGCTGGTGCTGGTACTTGCCCGCTCGGTCGCTGTAGGTGGTCTGGCAGGGTTCGCCTTCGAAGAACAGCAGCTGACAGATGCCTTCGCTGGCGTAGATACGGCAATCGGCGCCGGAGGAGTTGCTGAATTCCAGGGTGAGGTGGCCTTCCCAGCTGGCTTCAGCGGGGGTGGTGTTCACGATGATGCCGAGGCGCGCATAGGTGCTCTTGCCCAGGCAGATCACGGTGATGTTGGCCGGCACCCGCAGCAGCTCCAGGGCCACCCCCAGTCCGTAGGAATGGGCGGGCAGGATGAAGTAGTCGCCGTCGTCGTCGTGGTGCAGCGGCGCCGGCTCCAGGTTGGCCGGGTTGAACCGCTTCGGGTTCATCACCGTGCCTGGCACATGCCGGAAGATCAGGAACTCCTTGGGTGACAGCCGCAGGTCGTAGCCGTAGGAGGAGCAGCCGTAGCTCAGCACCGGCGCCGTGCGGTTCTCGGCGTCGAGGTGGCGCACCAGCGTGGCCTGGAACGGCTCGAGCATGCCCGCCGCGGCCTGTTCGTTGATCCAGCGGTCGCACTTGAGCATCGGATCAGCAGTTGCGGCGGAGCTGGGTCACCTGGTCGGCCATCGCCAGCAGCGCGGGCGGCATCGATGGCCCCGTGAGGATCACATCGAGATGGGCGGGCCGTTGCTCCAACGTGGCCTCCACCTCCGCCGCCGGCAGGTAGCCCAGCGCGATCGCCAGCCCCAGCTCGTCGAGCACCATCAGATCCACCGCTCCGTCCAGCAGCTGGCGCTGCGTGTAGCCCCACACCTCCAGCACCGCCTCTTGCTCCTGGGCACCGGGCCCCTCGGGCTCCGCGTCGGCCGGTTCAGTCAGGCAGGCGGGCATGGCGGGCCGCAGCCACTGCAGCCGGCCGCACAGCCACAGGCTGCGCTCCAGGCCCTGATCCACGCCGCCCTTGAGGAACTGGCTGATCAGCACCCGGCTGCCCAGCCCCGCGCTGCGCAGCGCCTGGCTGAACACGCCGGAGAAACTGCCGCGAAACGGCGCCGTGTGCACCTGCAGCAGGCCTTCGGTCTGGGCGGGGGGCACCAGGGCCAGCGGGCGCGGTGCCACGGGTGCCGTGGGTGCCACAGCGGCCACGGGCGCAGCCGCTGCCGCGCCATGGGGGCGCCCCGGGCCGTGGGAGCGGGGGCCACCGGCAGGGCCAGCACCAGAAGGCACACCACCAGTGGGCATGGAGGGGTTGAGCAGGCTGGCCGTCATCAACACCCCAGTGGATCGCGAAGCCGAATGTAGCGGCGCCAGGCCCCGAAACACCAATCGCACACCACCCCTAGTGTGTAGCCCTGTACTACTTTGCGGAAATCCCGTCGGCACTGGGATTCTGCAGACGGATGTCCACAGGGAACCGTCCAGTTAGTGTGATCGGCTACATGGAGCACGGAAGTCGATCCGTAGCTTCCAACCACTTGTCCAACCGTCATGGTCGGCGCGATGCGCGGATTCAGCCGCACCAGCACCACCCCCGCGCCCGTCACCAGCGGCTTGGCCTCCTCCGCCAGTGGCTCCAGCACCCTGCTGGACGTCATGCGTGGGCTGAGCGGCTGCACCAGCGAAACGGTGGAGCGCGGCAAAACGATCTTTTTCCCCGGCGACCCGGCCGAGCGCGTCTACCTGCTGCGCCGTGGCGCCGTGCGGCTGTCCCGCGTCTATGAGAGCGGCGAGGAGATCACCGTGGCCCTGCTGCGTGAGAACAGCCTCTTCGGCGTGCTCTCCCTGCTCACCGGCCAGCGCTCCGATCGCTTCTATCACGCCGTCGCCTTCACCCGCGTCGAGCTGGTGGCCGCCCCGGCCAGCTCCGTGCGGCGCGCCATCGAGCAGGACGCCAGCGTGGGCCTGCTGCTGCTCCAGGGCCTCTCCTCCCGCATCCTGCAGACGGAGACCATGATCGAGACCCTCACCCACCGGGACATGTCCTCGCGGCTGGTGAGCTTCCTGCTGGTGCTCTGCCGCGATTTCGGTGTCCCCGGCACCGAGGGCATCACCATCGATCTGCGCCTGTCGCACCAGGCGATCGCCGAAGCGATCGGCTCCACCCGCGTCACCATCACCCGCCTGCTCGGCGACCTGCGTCAGGCCGGCCTCGTGCAGGTGGACCGGAAGAAGATCACCGTGTTCGATCCGGTGGCGCTGGCCAAACGCTTCAGCTGAAGGCCCGCGACCGATACTGGACCCCCTCGCCCTGAATCGTGTCCGGCTGGCTGCTGATCCTGGCCCTGCTGACCCTCGGGGGGGTGCTCGCCACCCTCGGCGATCGCCTCGGCAGCCGCGTCGGCAAGGCCCGGCTCAGCCTCTTCAACCTCCGCCCGCGCAACACCGCGGTGCTGATCACGGTGCTCACCGGCAGCCTGATCAGTGCCGTCTCGCTCGGACTGATGCTGGCCGTCAGCCAGCGGCTGCGCACCGGCCTGTTCGAGCTCGACAGCCTCGAGCAGAAGCTGCGGGACAGCCGCGACGCCGTCCAGCGCAGCGATGCCGCCCTGAAGCGCAGCCTCTCGGCCCAGCGCGACGCCCAGCAGGCCGTGGGCCGGGCCGAACGGGGCCGCCAGCAGGCGCGCCGCCAGCTGGTGGCGGTGGAGCAGCAGGCGGGCCGCCTGCGGCGTGAGCTGCAGCCGCTGCAGAACCAGCAGCAGCAGCTGCTGCGCCAGCGCGATCGGCTCAACAGCGACATCCGCGCCCGCGACCAGGACATCCGCCGCACTGAAGCGGAGCTGGCCCGCGTGAAGGGGCAGATCGCCTCCGGCCAGGCCGAACTCAAAGATCTGGAAACCAAGCTGATCGCCCTGCGCCGCGGCGATGTGGTGATCAGCAGCGGCCAGCCGCTGGCCACCGCCAAGGTGAGCGTCAAGCAGCCGGGCCAGGCCCGTGCCGCCATCGATGCCCTGCTGCGCCAGGCCAATCAGTCGGCCTTTCAGCGGGTGCTGCCGGGGGAACCGGTCAACCGGCCGATCCTGCTGGTGCCCCGTGAAGACATCGCCAAGCTGGAGGCCCTGATCCAGAAAGGTGGCAACTGGGTGGTGAGCATCCTCTCGGCCGCCAACGTGCTGCGCGGCGAGCAGCAGGTGCTCGGCTTCCCCGACCTGCGGCCCAACAAGCAGGTGATCCGCCAAGGCGAAGTGATGGCCACCACGCGGCTGGAAGGCAACGAGATCTCGCCCGAGCAGGTGCGCAACCGGCTCAACCTGCTGCTGGCCGCCTCCTTCGCCAAGGCGCAGCGGCAAGGGTCGCTGGTGGATGGGGTGCAGTTCGATGTGGCCAGCTTCAACCAGCTGGGGCGGGAGCTGAGTGAGCGGCCGGCCGGGCAGGCCGTCAGCCTGGAGGCCGTGGCCGTGCGCGAGGCCGAAACGCCCGATCCGGTGGTGCTGGAGATTCGCCGCCTCGATGGCGGCCCCACCCCCCCCTCCTCGCCGAAGCGCCCCTCATGAGCCCCACGCCGGCGGCCGCCGCGTCACCGCCGCCAGAGCCGCAGCCGCAGCCAAAGGCCCTGCCGCTCCCCGCCCATGGCCCCCTCGCTGCGCTCGATCCGGGCCGCTGCAAGTGCGGCCTGGTGCGCTGCGACCCGGCGCGGCAGCAGGTGCTGGCCGCCCTGATCCTGGAGCCTGAGCAGGCGCTGGCGCAGCTGCGCGCCTGGCAGGCCGAAGGCGCGGTGGCCGGCGTGGTGCTCGGCGATGGCACCGGCAGCCGCCACTGGAGCCAGCGCCTGGCGCCGCTGCTGCCCCTGCAGCTGGTGGATGAGCGCAGCACCACCCTGGAGGCACGGCGGCGCTTCTGGCAGCTGTTCCCGCCACGCGGCTGGCGGCGCCTGTTGCCCGAAGGCCTGCGCCAGCCGCCCCGCCCCTGGGACGATGTCGTCGCCCAGCTGCTGCTCGAACGCCACCTCGGCCATCCGCTGACGCGGCCCCCATCCCTGCCGCCGGCCGCCTTCTAGAAGCGCGCCCGCACCGTGAAGGCGTAGTCACCGCCGGGCTCCAGCTGGTAGTCGGCCTTGAGCAGAAAGCGCAGCAGTGCGTCCTGGATCAGGGCACGACCCAGCGAGGGCTCCACGGTCAGCTCACCGCGATCGAACGCCCAGCGGAAGGTCCAGGCGAAGCCGCCGGCCACCACCTCGCCCTCCAGCAGCTTCTGGGTGAAGCTCTGGTGCAGCACCCGCAGCTGGGCGGTGGTGGCGGGAAGACGGCTCACGGAGGAAGGAAACGCACGGAGTCAGACGGGAGGCGGAGCATCGACAGGCAGATGGAGCCAGACGAAAGCGGGACCAGATGAAGCTGCTGGAAGCAGCCTCAAGCCGTTGTGGGCTGAAAACTGTTCAGACGATTACCGGCCCGTTCATAGCCCAGCCGCTGAATCACCCCCAGCCCCGCCAGCACCTCGTCGAGCACCGCCTCCACGCAGGCCTGCTCGCTGGGCTCGAAGCGGCCCAGCACGTGGGAAATCGTGCGGGCCTTGCGCGTGACCGGGTCATCGGCCGGGGCGCTGATGCCGATGCGCAGGCGGGGAAACTCCTGGCTGCCGAGATGGCTGATCGTGCTGCGCAGGCCGTTGTGGCCGCCGGCACTGCCGGCCAGGCGCAGCCGCAGGCGGCCCAGCGGCAGGTCCATGTCATCGACGAGCACAAGCATCTGGTCAGGACGCAGGCCGAACCAGTCGAGCGTGGCACGGATCGACCGGCCGCTCTCGTTCATGTAGGTGGTGGGCATCAGCAGCCGCAGGCGCTGGGCCCCCTGGCCCACATCCGCCAGCAGGCCCTGCAGGCGCGCATTGGCGCGAAAGCTCACCCGCTCGCGCGCCGCCAGCCGCTCCAGGGCCATGAAGCCCACGTTGTGGCGCGTGCGGGCGTACTTGTCGCCGGGATTGCCCAGGCCCACAACCAGCTGGAGGTCGCCCGTGCGGGCCTCACCGCCCGGCGTGGAAGAGGCGGTCATGGCCGTGGCGGAACGAAGCAGCGGAGCGGAGTGGCAGAAGCGAAGCGTTGAACTCAGGCGGCCGCCGCAGGCGGTTCGCTGGCAGCGGGGGGTTCAGCCGCTGCGGCGGAGCTGGCTGCTGGAACGGGAGAAGCAGCGGTGGTGGCCTGTGCAGGCGCAACAGTCTCAGCGGCGGGGGCGGGAGCCTCTTTGATCGCCACGCTGTTGGCGGTCACCACCGTGTCGGCTTCGGAGTCGATCGCCTTGCGGAACTCCTGCTCGAAGTTGCTGGAGGCCGACTGGAACCCCTTGAGCGTGCGCCCCAGGGTGCGCCCCAGCTCGGGCAAACGCTTCGGGCCGAACACCAGCAGGCCGATGGCCGCGATGACCGCCATTTCCGGCAGCCCGATCCCGAAGATGTTCATGCAGCGGAGCCTGGGTCAGGAACTGAGGCGAAAACAGGCGGCAAAGCGGCAGGCCCGGCAGCCTGTGCCGCCGGACTCTTAGGCCGGAGGATTCAGAGGCAGATCAGCCGAGGCCGTTCCAGTTCACGGTGATGCCGTCGAGCAGCAGCGACTTGTTGTACAGCTGCAGGATCACGAGCAGGAACACCAGGAACAGCACCATGAAGATGCCCATCACCGGCGTGGTGCCCCAACCGGGCACCACCTTGCCGTACTCGGAGTTGAGCGGGCGGAGCAGGTTTCCCAGTGGGGTGCGTTGCGCCATGGCGGGTGAGCCTCTCGGACACATGGATGGGGATCGTTACTGTAAGGGTCGAGGCGGAGACCGGCGCGGTCACTGTCGAGAGTTGTGATCCACCTCCGCCACCCCCAGCAGCCGCCCCTTCCTTGACCGAAACCTCCTCCCCCGCCCTGTCGATCGCGATCACCGTGCTGGTGGCGCTGCTCGCCCTCACCGGCTTCGGGGTCTACCTCGCCTTCGGCCCGCCGTCCAAGGGCCTCACCGATCCGTTCGACGATCACGACGACTGATCCTGAGCGCGCGCCAACCGCCGCACCCGCAGCTGGCGCAGCTCCCAGGGCCTCAGCAGCGGTTCTGCAGGCCCGTCGTCCACGACTCCATCCATCCGCTCCTGAGCGCCACCCTCCACCGGCCCGATCACCTGCCACCCCGCTGACAAACCGAGCGGCTGCCGGCAGGGCGAGAGGTTCTGCACCGTGAGCCGCACCACGCCCGGCTCCGCATCCGGCGCGATCACCACCGGGTCGAGCTGGGCCGAGCCCAGGGCGAGCGCCGCTGCTGGTGGCGTGGCCGCTGGCTCGGCCGCTGGGTGGCACCAGGTGGGGGCGCGAAACGCGCGGGCCGCCGCCGGAACCGCCGCCTGACGCCACCCATCCGCGCAGGGCATCAGCGCGAGCCGCAGGCGCTGCAGGCCGTTGTCGGCGCCGGGATCGGGCCAGGTG
>NZ_JAGQBN010000028.1:0-21559 GCF_024345655.1 Synechococcus sp. Lug-A
CTGGCACCAGCCAGAGGTGGTGTGGATCAACAGGCCGCCAGAAGAGCCGATGACAACTCGGCCAGTACCATTGGCTCAGGCCGGTTGAATATCAGCCTAGGAGTGACATCTTTCCTGAAAGTCACCGAGGCGGGCCATCAAGCTGAAAATTCTCCTGCTGCTTCAGCAGCAGCGCACCCAATGGGCGGCTGCAGCGATCAGGGCTTTGGTGCCAGCAGCTCGGCCAGGAAGCTGGAGAGGCGGAATCCAGCCGGACTGGAATAGACGATGTCGGTGATCTTCCAGGTGCCTGCAGGTCCAGGTACCAGCTGATAGCGCAGCTGCTGCGGCGTCTCAGAGGGGCGGTTGCGCAGGCCTGCCTGCACCGCCACCCGGGCTTCCAGCCCTCCGCCGGGGGCGGCGGTGCAGCCGAGCACTTTCGCGCCAAAGGTTGACACCTGGGTGCCGCTGAACAGATCGAAGTCAACGAATCGACCGCTGGCTGGATCGAGCGCGTAGGCACGCCGCAACTTCTGGTACAGCCCATCGGTGAATCGGCTTTGCTGGCTCGTGATCTCGATCGGCCCGCGCCGCTCCTGCCGAGCCACCTGCCAGCGGTAGAGGCCATCAAGCTGGGCCTTCGCGGAAGCAGGGCACGGGGTGATCGCCACAGCCAGAAACGCTGGCAACAGCAGGGGTAGTGGCATAACGTCGTGCTGGCGTTTGTTTCGATCCTGGCAGCCAGGACACGCTGCAGGGCGGGGCCATCCCGATTGCAACAGCATTCTGTGAATTGGCGATGCCCAGGCCGCTTCATGGTGCGGGGTGGCGTCCTTCTCGAGATCCCCCTCTGCCAGGAAAGATGACGTCCCATGCTCCAGCCATTGAAGCTCTTGCCTCTCCACACCTCTTGCTCGACCGGATCATCAGGCGTAGCTGGCTGCGTGGCCACCCCCACCAAAATGGCCATCTGCGTCCGATCTGGAGCAGATTGGAGCGCTTGCGGAGGTGGCTGTGCTGATGGATGGCCGTGCACTTGCTCTGGCTTGTGGGCTGGGGCTGCTGGCGCAGGTGTCGCCTGCTCGTACGGACGAGGTGATCGGCCGTCCTGGCGACGGCGGGGTGATCACGGTGCGGCCGGCCACGCAGCTGGACAGCCGCCAGGGTCTGGGGCGCTTCGTGGGCATCTCCGGTGCCAACAGCGGGGCGCGCACGCTCTCGCTCAACCGCGTCGTGATCGCGCCCGGTGCCAAGGCCCGAGCCCATCTCCACCGCAACTACGAGACGGCGATCTACCTGCTGCAGGGAACGGTGGAAACCCGCTATGGCGCTGGGCTGCGCCAGCGGGTGGTGAACCGCGCCGGCGATTTCATCTTCATTCCCGCCGATCTTCCCCATCAACCGGTGAATCTCAGTGCCACCGAGCCAGCGATCGCGATCGTCACCCGCTCCGACCCCAATGAGCAGGAAAGCGTGGTGCTGCTCGACGATCAGGGTCAGCCCCTGCCGCCTCACCTCCAGCACGGTCACGCCCATCCCTGAGCCGGCGATCAACGCCAGCAAAGGGAAGCGGTTCTGCACGATCTGGACGAGGAGGCTATTCGCTCTTCAACCCATCGCTTTGATGGCACCAATCCAGGCCTTCAGGTCACTGCATGGGGTTGACTTGCGCTGATGGGGTCACAGTGAATTGAAAGGGGAAGGATGACTTCATCGGAGACTCGACACCCTCCTGAGCCCAGTCACGAGACGATAAATCGTGTTTGTGTGGGCAGCAGAGGAAAACCGCCGCTGAGCAGCTCCCGCAGGCAATGATCGCTCAACGCCACCATCGTCAGTGACGTTTAAACCGGCAGTATCCAGTGCCTCTGCTTCTATCGGAGAGGGAACAACAACTGGTTTGCACCAGGGGCAACTCAGAAGGGCTGGAACGTGTGTGTGGTGACCTCAGCGAGGAGCAGCTCGCCTCAACCATCCCAGCTGGGAACCCACGCGGCCGCCGAGGCTCCAGATGAAAAAGATCAGCAGGGCCGCCAGCAGGCCGAGGGAGGCGTGGATGGCGATGTCTGAGAGCCAGAGCAACTCGGGAGGAGGGGCGGCTGCCTGGTGGTGAGGCCGCTGGAGCCGCTGAAGGAGTTTTTCCGTGGGCCTGGGGCGGGTGGAGGCCGCCAGGCCACTGATTGTGAGGCCAGAGCCAACGATGGTGAGGGTTTTGCGGATGGTCTGCTCGCGTGCTTTCTCCGCTTCCTCCAGAGCGAGTTGCTGTTTCTGGGAATCCAGCGTCACGATAGTGCGGATCGCACTGATGGCCTGGTCTGCGTAGCGACGTCCGGGGGAGAGAACCTTGAGGTCGTGTTCGATCTGCCTCTGATGGATGGGGCAGTCTTGATCTAGAAAGCAGCCCATGAACGTGTCACCCTCCAGCAGCAGAAAGGGAATGCTGTTGTGGGCATTGGCCACGTTGTCGATCAGGGTGAGCAGATGGATGCCCATGTCGCGCTCACAACGGGAGAGTTGATGCGCATGGTCTGGCAAGGCAGCCAGATGAGCTTCAAGAATCTGAATCCGTTCCTGCCGTGCCAGGTGAGTATTCTCGCTGATCTTCAGCTCGGAGATCTGGGATAAGTGGCTTTCGATTGCTTCGTAGTGCCGTTTTCCTTCGGAAAAGCAGATGGCTGCTTGCTGAACCACAAAATCAATCTTGGCACGGCAAGAGAGCATGTTCAGGATGTGCTGAACCTCACGTCCATCGCTATCCTGCTTGCTCTTGATCCAGATGTAATGCGTGGTGTTGCCTTCGTCAACCTCCCGGATCGGTGAACCGCGCAGGATTTCAGTTCTGCTCAGATCAAGGTCGGCGATACCCAGGACCTCAGCGATCATGGCAGCGGCAAACGCCTCAGAGGCATCGTCAGAGATGATGGTGAGAAGGGTGCATTGCCCGAGCGAAGACGTCAGAGGATAGCGGCACTCTCTGAGCAAAGAGGCGGGCCTGATCGCAACGGTGGAGGAAAGATCAAGAATGAACGTGTCGTGCAGGAGGAATGGCTCTACCTTCTGCAAAACCTCAGCATGGCAATGCCCAGTAGTTTCTAAGGCGTAGAAGCCATCGCCGGGGGCCAATGGTGTGAGGCCTGGGTGAAAGCGACTCGACGAATTGGAGGCATGGATCAACTCGCGGATGATGTCCTTGCGGTGCTGATCTGACAGCCCTGGCACAGCCCCCAACAGCCTATCAATGCCATCATGGTCAACCGGTTTGCCCAGCCCATGGTGCAGCTGAAAGACAAGTTGATCGAGGCAGGCAAACTCAACGGGTTGGCTTGGGTTCACCATTCTTGTCAGATGCTCGCTGGGAATCCAATACGATGTTGCGAATGGAAGCCTTGAACTCTTCGGGGTTGAGCCGGGGCCTCACTCCACCAAGACGTGATTGAGTGTCTGTTGCTGGCGAGGATGAAAGAGGAAAGAGCGTTGTGTTGATCGCTGCGTGTTGAGTCAAGAATTCGCTCAGTTTGCTCGTCAGCTCTTCGCTGCTGATGTCTGGATCCAGTTTGGAGGAAAAGTCAAGGATGGCGTTGCGATCTTCAGGCGTGAGGATCGAGTGATTGGCTTGGAAGGCGGCTTGAAACTTGTGGGCATCCGCTGGCATGTGGCGAGCCATGCATCGTCTTGACAACGATAGCGAGGTTTGCTGGGCGGCCTATTGCCCGACCGCGCAGAAGGCCGCCCAGTAAAACGGGCTGCTGTAGAGGCGATCGGTTGGCTGATGCCGCCGCTTCAGCTCCTGGATGTCGTAGGTGTAGTTGGGGCGCACCGCTTCAGGGAGGCTGGGCAGTGCATGCTCGATCCGTGCCACGGCCTGCTCACAGGTGAGGTGGCGCAGCCAGTGCTGGGCTTGCTTGAGGGCAATGGCTACATCGGTTTGTCTCTGGGTTTGCTCCTGCTGCTTGAGCAGGCGATAGAACTCAGCCATCAGCAGGCCGGTGCTGATGTCGCTCACGGTCCAGAGGGTACCGATGACGCTGTTGCAGCCGGCATAGAGAAAACCACTGCTGAGGCCCACAAACTCATCGCTCAGGCTGTTGATCTCGCTCAGGCCGGTTTCGCAGGCGGAGAGGGTGACAAGGCGTGCCTGGCGCAGGTCCAGCTGGAAGAGATCGAGCAGCGTGAGGCACCTGGTGAGGTCGAGGGCGCTGCCGTCCAGTTGCGGCAGGTAGCGGTCGGGATCGGCATCGTCTGGCTGAGACTCCAAGTGGCTGTCCGCCAGGATGAGGGCCGAGAGCTGGGGCTGTGCGAAGTTGAACGTGCCGTGGCAGGAGAAGTGCAGGCAGGTGCTGCTGGCCAGGGTGGAGCTGCTCCGCTCCAGTGCGGCTTTGGTGGCTGCCTGTTGCCTGAGCACCGTGGGCTGGGGGCCAAACAGGGGATGGATAGCCTCGACTTCGAGATCGGTGTAAGGGAGATCCCGGGTGGGATTCTCGATGGCAAACAGAGAATCCAGGCCAGTCTGCGGCCGCTGCTGAACCAGCTGAAGCACCTGCAGGCTGGGGGCAAAACGCACACCGCGAGCGAAGCGATCCAACAATGTGCCGTGGGATTCGCTCAGCGACAGGCAGTGCAGCGGCAGCAGGTGCAGAAAGCGGTGGGGAACAAGGATCAACTGATCCGCATCCGGGGCCATCTCTGAAATCTTCCTGGCCAGGGAATCAATCTCCAGAATCCTGGCGAACTCCATCAGCGCCTTGGGCAAGGATTGTGCCCATTCCTCTTTCTCCTGAAGGTAGGTCTGAATGTAGCTTTTCAGGGCCTGGATGATATTCTTAAGAGTGTCTTCTGGGTACACATGACAGGTTGGCTGTGCGGCTTGTGCTGACACAAGAAAGGCCACCAGCCTGTCTCCTGCCACATACCAACTCACCAGGGCTGTGCGCCCATCCGGCAGGGCGGCTTGGAACTGCTCAAAGGTGAGAGGCTGCACCTTCTGGCTCAAGGAGAAGGTGGGGTCAATGGGTTGGATGTCGACCTGGATCAGGTGTTCGAGCTGTTGCTTGTCCCGCAGCAGTCGGTCAGTGGCGGCTTTAACATCCTGTTGTTTCGGCGGCCCTAGATTCAGCGTACGAGTATCGCCTCTGGCAATCGATCCACCCTCTGCGGTGGGGCCATGCGTTGCGTTTGTCTTGTTGAGCTGCCGTTCTGCCCGGGCTATTGAGCCGCGCAGGGCATCCAGGCGGCGAAGTACTTCTGGCGGTATGTCTCCCTTGGGATAGAGGTCTTTGGTGGCTAACAGTTCAACGAGATTGCGGGATTTCGAACGATCAGCCACCTCAAGGGCTTTGTCGTATTGCTCAGCATCTACATACACTTGCACGAGGTTGGCGTACACCTCGATGGCCTGGGCCACAATCTCGGCTTTACGCTTGGGATCAATCGCCACCGAGCGCAGGTTTTCCACGGCGTTGATGGCCAGTGTGTAGCCTTCGATGGCGATGTCTTGTTGATTGTTCTTAAAGCCCAGATTGCCGAGGTTCCAGGCTGTCTGCAGGCAATCTGCGGAGCGGGTCACCGAATCCCGAATCCGCAAGGCATTGGTATAGGCCTCGATGGCGTTCTCGATCTGTTGTTTAGGACTTTCTGAGAACGGGGCAAGCTCGCTGTAGGCGGTGCCTAGATTATTGTTTGTGGTAGCCCAGTCGTGTGGCCATTGGGCTTCTGTGAAGACCCGCAAGGCATTGGTATACACCTCGATGGCTTTCTCGAATAGTTGTTTCGGATTCTCTGAGTACGCAGAAAGATTACTGTAGGCGGTGCCTAGATTATTGTTTGTAGTGGCCCAGGCTTGCGGCAGCTTGGCTTCCGTTCTGACCCGCAAGGCATTGGTATAGGCCTCGATGGCGTTCTCGATCTGTTGTTTCGGATTCTCCGAGAACGGGGATAGACCGTCGTAAGTAGCACCGAGATTATTGTTTGTGGTGGCCCAGTCTTGCGGATGCTTGGCTTCTGTGAAAACCTGCAACGCATTGCTAAAGGCCTCGATGGCTTTATCGAACTGTTGTTTCGGATTCTCTGAGAACGGGGCAAGAGCTGTGTAGGTGGTGCCGAGATTAGCGTTTGCCACCGCGTAGTCTTGTGGACGTTCGGCTTCTGAGAAGAACCGCAAGGCATTGGTATACGCCTCGATGGCTTTCTCGAATAGTTGTTTAGGATTCTCTGAGAACGGGGCAAGATCGCCGTAGGCGTTGCCGAGACTTGTGTTTGTGGCGGCCCAGTCTTGCGGTAGCTCGGCTTCTGTTCTGACCCTCAAAGCATTGGTATAGGCCTCAATGGCTTTCTCGATTAGTTGCTTCGGATTCTCGGAGAACGGGGCAAGATCTTTGAATGAGTTGCCAAGACGAGCGTTTGTGGCGGCCCAGGCTTGGGGCAGCTCGGCTTCTGTTCTGACCCGCAATGCATTAGTGTAGGCATCGATGGCTTTCTCGATCTGTTGTTTCGGATTCTCGGAGAACGGTGCAAGATCTTTGAAGGCATTGCCCAGATTGGTGTTTGCAATCGCGTAGTCGTGTGGCAGCTCGGTTTCTTTGTAGACCCGCAAGGCATTGTTAATAGCCTCGATGGCTTTCTGGATCTGTTGTTTCGAACTCTCTGAGAACGGGGCAAGACCGCAGTAGGCGTTGCCTAGATTCATGTTTGTGGCGGCCCAGGCTTGCGGCAGCTCGCATTCTGTGTAGACCCGCAAGGCATTGGAATAGGCCTCGATAGCTTTCTCGAATAGTTGCTTCGGATTCTCCGAGACCGGCGCAAGCGCGCCGTAGGCATTGCCAAGATTAGTGGTTGTGGCGGCCCAGTCATCCGGCAACTCGGCTTCTGTTCTGACCCGCAAGGCATTGGTATAGGCCGCTATTGCTTTCTCGATTAGTTGTTTCGGATTCTCTGAGAACTGGGCAAGCTTGCTGTAGGCAGCACCGAGATTATTGTTTGTGGTAGACCAGTCTTGCGGCTGCTCGTCTTCTGTGTATATCCGCAAGGCACTTGTATAGGCCTCGATGGCGTTCTTGATTAGTTGTTTCGGGTTCTCTGCGAACGGGGTAAGCTTGGTGTAGGCGCTGCCGAGATTAGTCTTTGTCATCGCGTAGTCTTGCGGCAGCTGCTCTTCTGTGTAGATCCGCAAGGCATTGAAATAGGCCTCAATGGCGATCATCTGATTGGATCGAGGGCTCCCAAGGGGATACTCCTGCATTAAGTTCCCAAGGATAACAAGCACGGCAGCCAGTCCATTTCGCTGGCCTTGATCTACCTGTTCGATTGCACCAGTAAACCAGTCGCTCATCACGGCTGTCAGCCCAATGTTCAGCAACGGCAGATGCGCGCTGAGCAGAGGGTAAACGTTCGCTGGATCGCCTTTGCTCTCTACAACCGTACTCAATAGCTGAACTAAAAATGCTTCTTGCTCATTCGAGTGGCTAGGGTTACCAGTGCGTGAGCCGCTCGTCAGTTGGGCGGCAAAGCTGCGCAATCTGGCAGCATCTTGCTGGTTATTCTGCTCAACCAGCTTCAGGGCCACTTGCTCACATATGCTTACAAAATCCTGGTCCAGGAGTTCACCGTATGCCCCCAGGATCCATTGCTCTTCTCCGGCTTGGCACAGTAGGAGAAGTTGGATCAGATCCGCATAGGCCTGCTGCCTCTCTGCTGATGTGGGCTCCTGCCGTGAATCGCCTTGCCGGATGAACGTTGCAATTACTGGGCGAAGACTCTGAAGAATTGTTGCTGAATCGATGCTCCCTTGCTGCCGCAGAGTTTCCGAATAGTGCTGCATCGCCGCCACCAATCCCTCATCCAGCAGCTCTGGGTGGGCGTTGAGGATGGTGTTCTCCTCCCCGCTGGGGCACTTCAGCAGCTTGTTGATCAGTTCTGCGTAGAGGCTCAGGCGTTGGTCGTCCATGGAACGGTCAGCGACGTGATCTTGGCGATCTGGCTCGCCGGGCAGGTTCCTGAGGGTACTGGAGCTTTTCAGTGCCCATCGATCTACCCCAGCTCAGGGCAGCCGGACTTCCAAGCGCAGATGTCTTGCCGTTGCAGCCGGGGACCATCGGGCTGGGCCTCGATCACCCGCCGCAGTTTCCCGCGACCCGGCGATGAATAGCTGGTTGCCCAGGTTGAACAGGGAAATGCTGCTGCCCGACAGCCCCCAGTCCCAAGGCAATGGGGAGGGCATTTTACCTCCTGCTAAAAGCGCAGGGCCGTGTACTTCTTAAGCTCCGCCTTAGACGAGAACACATTGCTGGGCAGGAGGTGGGCGTTGCCTCACTCGCTCTGGTTAACGAACAGCACATAGGGCTGATGCTCATCCGTCCCCGACGGGTCGTCCAAGGTGGTGATGCGGATCTCAGCCGTGGCAATGCTCAACTCAGCTCTCCACCCCAACTCCCTGCCCCCACTCGCACACCACCTCTTTTGTGACGCTGCGCATTGAGTCACCCACCAGCTTGACGCCGGATTGTCGGTTCAATCCCGCAGATCGGTCTCTGGTCGCACCAGTTAGGTATTGGGCAATTCGGCTGTGAAGCTCAGCGGAACAACAGCTCCCGCAGGAACTGGTCGACCAACGCCACCGCCGTGGCCCAGTTCTCCGCTTCGCTGAGGCCCGAACTGCGGGTGGGCTTGAAGCTGTGGTCGCCGCTGGGTATCCAGCGCACTTGCACCTGCGGCGAGAAGCTGTAGGTCTCGACCTCCTCCAGTCGCCCAAAGCTGTCGCGCTCCCCCTGCAGGATCAGGGTGGGTGTGTGCAGGGCGGCCAGGTGCTCGGTGCGCAGCTGCAGCGGCTTGCCGGGCGGATGGAAGGGATAGCCCAGGCACAGGCAGCCCCGCACCCCATCACCGGCGGCCAATTCATCCACCAGCTGGCTGGCCACCCGGCCGCCCATCGACTTGCCGCCGATGAACAGCGGCCGCTCCGGGCTTTCGCCCCTCTCCAGCCGCACCTGCTGGCGGAACGCCTCCTGCAGCACGGGCATCCGATCAGGCCCCTGGCGGCGGGCCGTTTCGCGCATCCGGGCCATGTAGGGGAACTCAAAGCGCACCACCCGCCAGCCCTGCTGCGCAAGGCCGCTGGCGATGGCCGCCATGAACGCGCTGTCCATCGGTGCACAGGCCCCGTGGGCTAGCAGCACGGTGGCCGGCGCGGCATCGGGACCATCGATCAACCGTGGCGCGGAAGTGGGGGCCTCAGTCGTCATCCGCCAATCCTGGATCGGTTCAGGGTGATGCGTGAGCCGGGCCACCATGGGCTGATCAATCCTGAGGGCTACGCCATGGATCCAGCCACGGCCCTCGCCTGGGCGCTGCTGTCGATGGCCGCCGCCGCGGCGCTTGGCCTGGTGATCCTGATTGCTGGCCTGGCGCGGGTGTTTGCGCGGGCGCCCAGGCTTGCGGAACGGCCGCAGCCGGGAACTGACGTGTTAGCTGCCCTGGCCAACACTTCGCTTACGGCGGTGGTGCCCGCCTACAACGAAGCTGCCAACATCGCCTCCTGCCTTTCCAGCCTGCTGAGCAGCGAGGACCCCTGTGGCGACTGGCGGGTGCTGCTGGTGGACGATCGCTCCAGCGATGCCACGGTGGCGATCGCCCTGGAGGCGGCAATGGCCTGCGGCGCCACGGAGCCGCACTTCTCGCTGCTTGATGCCGGGGCCCGGCCGGTGGGCGAGCGCTGGGTGGGCAAGAACTGGGCCTGCAGCCGCGCCATGGAGCACGTTGTGAGCGAATGGGTGCTGTTCGTCGATGCCGATGTGCGTCTGCAGCCGGCCACCCTGCGGCGCGCCCTGGCCCAGGCAATCGCAGACGGGGCCGACCTGTTCAGCCTGGCGCCGCGGCTGAGCTGCGGCTGCCTGGCGGAGTGGATGGTGCAGCCGATCATGGCCAGCCTGCTGGGGCTCGGCTTTCCGATCGAAGCCGCCAATGATCCCGCCAGTCCGGTGGCCTTCGCCGCCGGGCCGTTCATGCTGTTCCGCCGCAGCACCTACCTGGCGATCGGCGGCCACCGGGCCCTGGCGGCAGAGGTGGTGGAGGACCTGGCCCTGGCGCGGCAGATCAAGCAAGGCGGCCATCGTCTGCGCTACCTGCTGGGGTTGGATGCGCTCGAGCTGCGCATGTACAGCGATTTCGCCTCCCTCTGGGAGGGCTGGACCAAGAACTGGCTGCTGGGCCTCGATCGCGATGTGGCCAGGGCCCTGGCGGCCTCGTCGGTGGTGCTGCTGATGTTCAGCGGCCCCTGGTTGCTGACACCGGCCGCTGCGATTGCGGCCGCGCTGCTGCCCGGCCAGCGGCTGGTATCGCTGAGCGCCCTGGCTCTCGCCCTGGTGGGCATCGGCCTGCAACTGGTCCTGCGCCTGTGGACCCGCCGCCAGTTCCAGGTGCCGCTCACCCTCTGGTGGCTGATGGGAGCCGGTGGCCTGGTGGTGGCCGCGATCGGTCCGGTGTCAGTGTGGCGCACCCTCAGCGGCCGCGGTTGGACCTGGAAGGGGCGGCTGTTGGCGTGAACAGCGACCGGTTCATGAAGAGCCGTTGCCGGAGATCACAAGCGGTGTCCTCCTGACAGGAAAGTCTTGCCGCCTGCGGCCGGCGGATCGATGGTGATGACATCACCAACCGGGAGGCTCCAGAGCATGGATGACACCCCACCCGAGCAGGTGTGAGGAGCGCGCTGACGATCCGGCCCCTGCTCCAACACTCTCATCGGATCTCTGGCTTCCCTGGCGTGTTACGCCGTCGCCGTCCATTGCACCGCTATAGGTGCCCCGGACCAAACGGGAAGTCCCTCTAGTCACCTGGCCCCAGGTGCCAGCGTCAGCCACTCCGCCCCCATCAACCAAACTCCTTCAGAGCCCGGTGACCTCGTCACCGGGCTCTGTCGTGCTCAGCCTTCCCATGCCTGACCTGGCCCAGCCAGGTGGTGCCGTCACCATCGAGCCGAGATCGGAGTGACGTCTAACGTTGAAGCATCAGACCATGAGGTTGGCGGAAGCCGCTGCCGTCATGACCCCAGCCGATCAAGCCAACCAAAAGCTCGACGCTCCCTTTTCCGTACGCCGCCGGCAACGTGGGGGGAGAAGCGTCCTGCAGGTGAGCAGTTCGCTGAGCGCCATGGAGGCTCTGCGAGCACGGATTCGGGCCCAGAGCAAAACCGTGGCCGAGCACATCGCGGCCGATCCGGACGCCAAGTCTTTCATCGGCAACTGGACCACACCTGAGCCCTTCGGCCGCTGAGCACAAGCGAGGAGCTGAAGGCGGGGCAAATCGTCATGGTCGATTGGCGCAAAGATCCAGGCGACCCCGATCGAGACCCACACCCCCCGGAGCCCAACAAGCTCAGACCGGCAGTGGTCGTGCAGGACTGCGCACTGTTTGACCTTGTCTATCCAACAGTCTTCGTCGTGCCGATGACGAGCGACGCCGAGCTGGCCATTCCAGACCTGACTGTGGTGCTGCAGCCCAGCGCGACCAACGGCTGCAAGAAGGTGAGCTATCTGCTCCCGCAGAATCTCACCTGCGTGGCCAAGACACGCATCACCACAGCCACCGACTCCTGCGTCACCTCCGCCGAGCTTCAGCAACTGCTAGCGGTTGTGGGGACGGCCAGTTTCCTGGCCTTGCAGGGCAGCGCGAAAGGCCGCCGAATTGAGGATCGGCGTGTTGTGGTCAAGGTCGGGCACCAGAATCAGCTCTGCCACGCCGGGCTGGAAGGCGCGGTGCAGGGCGACGGCGTGGCGAGTGGGCACCACCCGATCGACGGCCGCCGCCACGATCGTGGTGGGGGCGCGCACCAGGGGCGCCTCGGCGGCCGCATCCCAGCGATCGAGCAGCAGCAGATCCACCGGCAGCCACGGCATGGTGCCGCGGGCCACCGCCAGCAGGCTGTCGAAAGGCACCAGCAGCACCAGCCGCTGCACCGGGCGGGTGGCAGCCAGATGCACCGCGGGCCCGGTGCCAAGGCTGCGTCCCACCACCGTCACCGCGCTGTGGCGCTCGGCCACGTGGGCATAGAGGGCCCGGGCGTCGGCGCGCAGGGCCGCTTCGCTGGGTCTGCCCTCGCTGCCGCCGTAGCCGCGGTAATGAAGCAGGTAGAGGGCTGTGTCGGGCAGCAGAGCGGCCAGCTCGGCGCGGGTGAGGGACACGTCCTCGGCGTTGCCCCCGAAGTAAATCAGCGCCCGAGGACCCGGATGGGGGCGATGGGCCACCAGCACGCGCTTGCCCTCCACCTGCAGCTCCAGCCGGCCGGATGGATCGGCGGCGGGCTGGGGGAAATAGATCAACGAGCGCTGGGACAGGAACACCAGCAGGGAGACACCGCCGTAGCCCAGCGCCAGCAAGCCGGCCCAGCCCAGCCACCTACCCACAGTCATCGGTGCTTTGCCCAGCGCCCTTCAACAGCCCAGGATGAACGGCGCCGCACGCCGATCGACGATCACCGTCATGGTCAGACAGCCCGAACGGGCTCCATCGTGCAAGCAACCGAGTCCTCGTTGAGATGGCTGTGTTCTCGCTGCTGGTGATTGTGCATGCCCTGGCCGCCACGGTCTGGACCGGCGGCCATCTGGTGCTGGATCTGGGCGTGCTGCCCCGCGCCCTGCGCGAGGGTCGGACGGCGCCGATCCGCGGCTTCGAGGAGACGTTCGAGCCGCTGGGCCTCACCGCTTTCGCCATCCAGGTGGTCACCGGCCTGTGGATGGGCTGGATCTACCTTCCCCACTTCCAGGGGCTCTTCAACCCACAGAACCCGATCGGCCTGCTGGTGGGCACCAAGTTGCTGCTGCTGGTCGGTACCGCGGCACTGGCCGTGCATGCCCGCCTGCGGCTGATCCCCAACCTCAGAGACGACAACCTCAGTGGCTTGGCCTGGCACATCCGTGGCACCACTGCCCTGGCGATCGCCTTTGTGGTGGTGGGAGCGCTGATTCGCCTGGGCGGGTTGGGTTGAGAGGCTCGCTCCCCATCGGCCAGGCCTTCAAGCCGCCACTCCGATGGTCCAGATCTCCGCCTTGCTGACGCCGGAACGACGGGTGAGCTTGTAGCCGTTATCAGCGCAGGGGATCCAGCCCAGCGACCTTCACTCCTCGTCGTCAGCCCCACCAGCAGGAACCAGGCGGATCTGCTTGCGGCCCAGCTTGATTTCAAACTCATCGCCAGGCTTGAGGTCCAGCAGGGCGGAGTACGCCTTGCCGATCAGCAGGTTGCCGTTGCCCTACACAATGGCGACATAGCTCAAGGTCCAGCCACCCTTGCCTTTGCTCTTGCTGTTGCCATCACCCAGGCTCACGCCCTTGGCTTCCAGCAACGGCTCATAGAACGCCGTGAAGTTCAGGCGTTCACCACCATCCTTCTTGGTGCTGACAGTACCCGACTTCCGCACCAGATCTGATTTGGAGACTTCACCCAGTTCCTTGACCGTGGCGAGAAGTTCAGATCTGGTGAGGGCCGTGGTGATGGAGAATCAATCGGTTGGACCACACCGATGACGCTGTTGGTGGCCAGAGCAAGAAGGTGCGGGTCTCCGTCCCCTCAGCGGAGGCTTTCGCAGGCCACACCATCACCATTTCCATCCAGGTAGGTGTGGGCTTGGCGCAGCAACTCCTGTGCGCGTGCAAAGGAGCCGATCTCACTGCAGCGATACCTCCGGCCACCAGGAATCGACTCGGTGCCGCTACCTGCTCGGCCCGACGATCTGCCGCGTCGGAAGTCCCAGGGACGGGTGATGCCGCCCGGCACCCTCCACACCCCGAAGCGGCTGCGGGACGCCCGGAACTCGGCATCCAGATACTCCTTGGCGTTGCATTGGGCCAGGTATGGGCGGTAGGCAAACGCCATGCCGTCTTCCACCAGCGCCAGGTTGAGGTTCACATCCCCGATCACCTCCGCCACTGTGCGGCCAAAGCGATCCACCGTCTGGGGCCTCAGCGTCACGCTGGAGCCCAGCCGCAGCCGGCTCTGCAGGTAACGGCGGGCGTTGACGCCATGGGGAGCCTGCGCCATCTCGGGGGCATCGATGCAGGCCAGCCGAATCGTGAGCCGCTGCTGGCCCTGCTGCACCCGGATCGTGTCACCGTCACCGATCGAGAGCACCGTGGCGCGAACCTCGGGTCCGGCCATGGCGGCCGGGGCCACCTGCACCGCCAGGAACAGACCCGAGAGCATGAGCTGAAGAAGGTTCATCGGGCTACTCAGGATCAACTGCGGCTTCCCGCAGAATCACCCGACAGTCATGCTGGATGCAGAGAATCGACGATCAAGTTCAACCGGGCTGATCATCTGAGCAGAACGAAGGGCCCAAGACGCGGAAGCTTGGGTTGATTGGAGCAGAATCCGCTCACCTCTTTCCCATGCACAACGTCTTGAAAGAAGCTCGAGGTCGTCAAACCAGGTTGTTTTCGTCATCTGGCCCCCATGCAACCGAATATGATAAACATGGGCATCAATCACCACACCGGGTGCCATGCAGGTCACGGCCATCATCATGCCAAGATCTTCTCCTTGAGGTAAGCCCATCCAGCCACCAGCCCGCTTCAGAAGGTTGGCTTCCACGAGCAGGGTTGTTGGCCCCAAGGGGATGCTGGCCTTCGGTGTCGGCCAGGCACGCCAGATGTCTCCGGGGGAGCTGGGGCCTGCTGACACGATTCCTGGGTCGATCTTTGAATCATCCGTGCAGTATCCCGCAGACCAAAGTGCACCTTGATGACTGCGGATTGCATCCAGTCGTTTGTCAATCGACTGCGGATGAAGCCAGTCATCGTCATCGGCGCTGGTAATCCATTCGCCTTTTGCAACCACCAAGCCCAAATTGCGAGCGGCGGCTTGGCCGATGGACCGCCCTGTTGCAATGACAGTCGCCCGTTCGCAGAGTTCAGGCGGAAGGTCTTCCCGGCTGGCACCATCAACAACAACAACGTGTTCGACCAAGCAATCGTTATTCCTCAGGCTCTCATTCAACTCCACCAACATGCTGAGCCGATCTGGCAGAAGCCTGGTTGGAGTGATAACGCTGACAGTCATCAAGTTTGCAAGCGCTATGCCGTTGTCTCTTCACTGTAGACACCGTGAATCTGGGAGCCTGGCCAGGCGCCAGGGTCCAAGCTCACTACGGAGCGGCCTGTGGGCCCAGGCTGGGGTGATCAGCTCAGTCTGAGCGGCCGACGCCCTTCCATCTTCACCACGCTCAGGGGCGCGGCTCCAGCCTCTCCAGCGCCAGCCCCGCGCTCACCGATGAACTCCTCCGCCCACCGGGCCCCGGATCAGGGGGTGGTGGCGCTCCGGCTTGAGTCAGCCGCATTTGGCACGTGCCAAAGACCGATCACGATGATCCGATGCTGAACAGCAGCTGCAGCATGGCGAATCCCGCCAGACAGGTGGCAGCCAGCAGTGGGATGGTATGCAGCACAATTGGGCTTCCTTGGCCTCCGGTCTACCCACGCTGACTCCCCAATTCCTGCAGATGAAGGGCAGGGTGTGGAGACCAACAGACACATTCGCTGATGACGTTGTGTTGCTGATGGCCTGATCGCTTTCTCCAGTTGCTTTCAGAACACGACCCTCTGCTACAGCCAACGCACCAAGCCACCCACCGCCGGCACCGGCGCGACGGTGTGGCCGACGCAATCGAATCAGTTGCGAAGGTCCACGAACGTTCCCTCACCATTGATGCGAGGCCGGCAGGTGCCGGAAGTGAGGCAGCAGCCCAGCCGATGGCGGCCCAAGATGAACGTGATGCCTTTGCCGTTGGGCAGGCTCCCCAGAGCCTCAGTGGAGGAACCACAGTGGCCAGCAGCTCGTTGCTTGATTGGCAAAGAACTCCTGGAGCCTGGGCCTAAGCTTGCCGGCATACCCATTAGGAGTGGTGGATGTGGAAACTTGCCATTCCGATCTGGGAGTTCGTGCTTCGCGGAGCAATCGTTTACATCTTTCTGCTCGTTCTGCTGCGAGTAACGGGCAAACGACAGATCGGTCAACTCGCCACGTTTGACCTTGTTCTTTTGCTCGTGCTCTCCAACGCCGTGCAGAACTCAATGAATGGTGGTGACAGCTCTCTGGTCGGCGGACTCGTCTCAGCCTTGACGCTCGTGGGACTCAACTATGTTGTTGGCCTTGCCACCAGCCGCAACAAACGCATGGAGGCCTTCATCGAAGGGCGCCCGCAAGTGCTGGTTCACAATGGAAAACTCTATCCCGACGTTCTGATCCATGCGCAACTCACCCGCCACGAGCTTGACACCGCCATCCGGGCTGCCGGTTGCGATTCAATCAATGATGTGCACGTGGCCATTCTGGAGAACAACGGATCGATCACCGTGCTACCGACCCATTCCAGACGATGAGGCCTGCATCAACCGTTAAGTCAACAAGAGACAAGCAGCCCGAGTGGCGGCACCCATGGCACTCAGCGAGTTCCTGTCTTGCACGCAGATCGGACCCAGCGATGTCGAGCAGACCGCAGCCAGGACATGCGCTTCAACCACCAATTCACCCGATCGGACGCCGTCCCGAGCCGAACAGCCGAGTGCTTTGCAGATGCCAAGGGCTAGGCCCGGTTGCAGGGCCGCGTCTGAACGTGCTGATCAGCGATGCGTTGGATCCGAACAGCTCGGCGGCATGCAGGCCCACCGGAACTGGGAGATCATTCGAAGCGATCCTGGCGCTGCAGGTGTTGCTCCCCCCAGGCACAGAGTGACTGAATCAATGGGATCAGGCTGCGGCCGTAGGCACTGAAGCGATAACTCACTTGCGGCGGTCTGGCAGGCATCACCTCCCGCTCCACCAACCCGCCGCGTTCCAGGTCGCGCAGGTGCTGGGTCAGCACCTTGTCGCTGATCTCTGGAATCGCGCGGCGCAGATCTCCGTAGCGCTGAGGGGTCTCCCGCAGCTGCCAGAGGATCGGCAAGGTCCACTTGCCCTGCAACACCTTGAGGGCAGCTCTCACGAAGGTGGTGCCTTCGATGGGATCAGTCCCCGTCGGCAGGGTTGCGCTCATTGGAGATGGCGAGCCTGGCCCGGCAACGCACCTGAAGGTAAGCCCTTCCTTTCCATGGCGGTCCGCCATAGGTTGCCGATCGATCCCCACCGTCCTCGAGCCACCACAACGACGATGACGCGATTGCATGGCAAGGTGGCCCTGGTCACGGGCGCATCCCGCGGCATCGGCCGGGCCATCGCTGAGCGGCTGGGGCGTGATGGAGCCGATGTGGTGCTCACCTACGCCGGCAATCGCGAGAAGGCAGAGGCCGTGGCGGCTGCGATTCGAGCAGGTGGGGTGCGGGCCCTGGCACACCAATCCGACCTCAGCCAGGTGAGCCAGACCCGGGCCCTGTTCGCAGCCGTGCTCGAGCAATTCGGTCATCTGGACATCGTCGTCAACAACGTCGGGGTATCCGTGTTCAAACCCACGACTGACATCGAGGAAGAGGACTATGACCGCGTGATGGGCACCAATGCCCGCGGCACGTTCTTCGCCCTGCAGGAGGCGGCCCGCCACGTGGCCGACGGTGGCCGGATCATCAATCTGGCAAGCGGTGCCACCCGCCAGGCCCTGCCCGCCGCAGGTCTCTACGCCGCCAGCAAGGCGGCGGTGGAGCAGTTCGGAATGGCCCTCTCCAAGGAGCTCGGCCCCCGTGGCATCACCGTCAACCAGATCGGCCCCGGGGTCACCGACACAGACGGCCTGGTGATGCCAGCCGATGCCCTGGCCCATCTGATCGCTGCCACTCCGTTGGGTCGCCTCGGCCAACCCGCCGATCTGGCGGATGTGGTGGCTTTTCTCGCCTCCGATGACGCCCGCTGGGTGAACGGACAGACGCTTCAGGTGAATGGCGGCATCCTCTGAGATCTTCCCTGCACGTCATCAATGACCGGAACAACTGCCAGCTCTGACAACGGCTTTCCCGTCAACACGATCAGCGTCGGCGATGGCATCGTGCTGATCAACGTGTTTCATCTGGATCCAGATCAGGCCGAGGCCTTCGTGGCCACCCAGGTGAGCGAATACAAGCGCCTGCAAGGCGTCTTTCCGGGCAGCCTGAGCGCCAACCTGCACCTCAGCCTCGATCGCACCCGCGCCGTCAACTACGCCCACTTCAGCTCCGTCGAGGCCTATCTGGCCATGCGCGCCAGCCCTGTCTTTGCGCAGCATCTGGAGCGGCTGAAGGGACTGGTTCTGAAGGCCGAGCCGCAGCTCTACACCGTGGCCTACACGCAGAACGCCGATCAACCCGCGTCCAACGCACCCCTGCCGCCCCTCGTGGATCCCTCTCAGGCGCCGCGGCTTGGCCCGGTCACGCCTCAGTGAAACAGCTGGGGGCGGTGGTCTGCCACGCCTGAGCTCACCGACCCAGGCTGCTTGAACATCTGCCTACATGCAATTTTAACCTGACGTTGCTATATCCCAGTGAAGACTGAAGCGATCGGGAGCTCCATGACGGCCTTCAAAGTGATGAACTGGAATGTGGAGAACCTGTTCCTTCCTGATCCCTCGAAGCCGGAGGCTGAGCAGGAATTCCAGGACAAACTCACCAAGCTCGCCGCCGTGATCGACGAAGAGCAGCCTGATCTGCTGGCTCTCCAGGAGATCGGTCCGAACGGCGCCCTGGCGGCTCTGCAGCAGGCCCTGACCCATTCGATGCCCCATGCGGCGGAAGGAGTCCCGGAAGCCGGCGGAGAACCGAGCCGTGCCATCCGCGTGGCGATCCTCTCCACCCGCCCTCTGAGCGGTATCCGGTCCATCAGCCCGTTTCCGGATCTGATCCGTCCGGTGCAGCAGAAGGATCCGGTCTTCGACAAGCCGGGCACCGTCGCCGATGAATCGCTACTCGCCGCCATGGGCCGCAGCGCCCTGGAGGTGGTGGTGGAGGTTGACGGTACGGAGGTGACCGTGATCACCGCCCACTTCAAATCGAAGCTGATCAGCTATCCCCGGCCGAAGGGCAACTTCAGCCCGAAGGATGAGGACGAGCGCTACCGCTATGCGGCCTACGCGCTCTACCGCCGCACCGGGGAGGCGCTGACGATCCGTGACCGGATCAATGCGATCCTCTCCTCCAGTGCCGGAGAGCCCGATCCCGATGACGGACTGGGGCGTGAGAAGGCCGTGGTGTTCTGCGGGGACCTCAACGACCAGCCCGATGCCGCCACCACCCAGATCATTCAGGGTCCGACGGGCTCAGAGCTTGAGACCGCAGGGTTCCTCACTGGCGACAAGGGAGACGGCTACCGGATGTGGAATCTGGCTCCGCGCCTCAACGTCACGCCGGATGGCGAGCCACCCGCAGAGACTCCCTACACCCGGGTGTTCAAGGGCCGTGGTGAATTGATCGATCACATCTTTGCCAGCCACCGCCTCGTGAACCCCAAGAACATCCCAGACGCCCGCACCGTTCTGGCGACGAACCGGCTGCCATCGGTGAATGAGGTTCCCACCGAGCGCAAATCCGACCCGGCATCCGATCACGCAGCGGTGGTGGCGACCTTCATGATCTGATCATTCAAGTGCACACCTGGCATGAACTGGGCTGAACCCACGGAACGTTGCCAGAGACCCAGAGGTTTTGAATGGCTCTGTTCATGAGTTAGCCTGAGTGTGCTCAAGCTGGTTTGGCTTGTTGGCCACCTGTGAAGCAAGTCCTGTTCATTGGCTGATCGGACTTAATCGTTGTCCGAACGTTCGCCACGTTTGAGGCAGTAAGCGCGAGTTTCTGGTGGTTGGGGTTAAAGCACCGCCTCTGTCTGTCATGTGAAGTGACGGATCATGAAATTGTGCCGCATGCCGCGTGGTTGGGTGTCAATGCGGTAAAGCATTGGGGTGACATTGGTTGATGAACGCCCTTGCTCCGCCGCTCGAGCTGGCTGCGGATAACGTTCCAGCTCCAGAGTTGCGGTCTGGACATCCTGTTGAGGCACACAGGCGACGCACCGATAGCGGCTGGGGGGTGAGACTGCCCAAGGCCATACCGGCGGCCACGGCATCGCGCTAGGGGTCAGGCTTCCGCAACCGCCTGGCGCCCAGCACCGCCAGGGCCACGAGGGAGAAAGCGGCCAGCCACAGCAACAGCAGCACCGCGAGGGAGGCGAGACAGTCGAGTGGGGTCTTGATGGCGCAGTAGAGCAGGCCCCAGAGCGTGAGCGGCAGCAACACCACCAGGGAGGCCAGCGCACCAGCCAGTGCCACCACGAACAGCAGGACGCGCAGCAGCCGGCGGAGCTTGGCGCGGCGATGGCGTGGGTTGCTGGTCATCGCCCCGGCGCAACCCAAGCGGCGGTAGCCACCTGTGCGGCGATAGCCACCCGTGCGGTGGGGATCGCCTGGAGGGGGAGGGTCATGGCGAGCAAAGCAACGGAGGTGCGGCGGGCACGGCCCATCCCTGCGGCGATGGTGCGGTTGTTGGTTGTGCTGGCTGCCGCCAGGCCATCAGACTCCTGGATGATGCCCTTGGATCCTCGCGCCATGAAGACGTCACGCTGCGCTCTGGCCGCCAGGCTCCTGGCCCTGCCGCTGCTCACACTGCCGCTGCTGATCCCCGCAGCGGCGGTGGCACAGAAGCGGATCCCCAAGCTTCCGGGCTACGACCAGTGCCCGCTGGGGTATGTGAATGACCTGAAGCAGCACTGCAATTCACCCATCTATTACGAAGTGAGGCCCACTTACGGCAAGCCCTGCGAATCGGGCTGGATGAACATCGGCGCCGGTTACTGCAAGAAGAAAACTCTGGGCATTTTCTGACTGTTGCTGCCGCAGCCCCCAGTCGCGCAGATCAGAGGCAGAGCCGGCAGCACCCCCGTACCGCACCAGGAACGACCGGGCTCTCAAAAGGAGTCCTCCGTCTGGCCAGCGAAGCCACCGGCATAGATCTCGCTCCCCTCCAGCTTCTGGAACACGAACTGGCAGACCGCGGTGCCGGGAATCACGGCCAGGGGAGCGGGGCCGAAGTTGCTCATCTCCAGCACCTGCTGGCTGTCGATCCCCGGCCCCATGAAGGGGGCGCTGATGTGAACCATCAGGCCCAGCCGCGCAAAACGGCTGCGACCCTCCAGCCAGCCGCACAGCCCTGGCCCCAGGCGCAGCCGCTCCTGGGTGATGCCCAGCACCGTTTCGCCCGGCATGATCAGGATGTGCTCGTCCTGGGGCACCTTGATCTTCTCGGTGAGCTGCCGGTAGTCGGTGTGCTCGCGCACCTCGATCACCTCGTGCACCTTGCGGAACACGCGAAAGGTGCCGGCGAGGGTGAGGTCGAGAGAGGCGGGGCCCAGCCGCTCGGGCACGAACGGCGTGACTCCGATCGCGCCCGCTTCGATCGCCTGCAGGATCGCCTCTCTGCCGAGAACGGCCATGTTTTTCGCTGGGCACAGGCGAGGGTGGATTGTCTCAGGCGGTCGGCCGGGGCCCAGCGACCAGGTCGTCGATGGTCTGCTCCAGCAGATCGCGGCCGCTGTCGTACACGACGCGCGGCGCCGGCCGGCCAGCCTCGGTGGCGCCCAGTCGGCGGGCGGCGGCACGGCGGCGCTTCAGCTGGGGATCGGCGTGGCGGGCCGCCTGGGCCCAGGCCTGACGGCT